>JADIYI010000008.1:328666-657333 GCA_016705365.1 Gammaproteobacteria bacterium
CACGAGGCAAACACGACCATGAGCGCAAGAGACAGCAACGGCACGGAGTTGTGCGACGGCGATTCGGTGCTGCTGATCAAGGATCTGAAAGTCAAAGGTACCTCGACCACGCTGAAGCGCGGCACCAGTTACAAGGGCATCCGCCTGACGGACAACGACGAAGAGATCGAATGCGGCAAGGGCAAGGGCACCATCGTGCTCAAGACCTGCTTCGTGAAGAAAGCCTGAACGCTTGCGTGCGTCGCTCCACGGCAGCGAACAGCCGCGCCTCGCGCCGCAACGCCAGGCGCAGCCATCGCGGCGGCCCCGCAGAGCGGCATCAATCCGCGACCGGTGTGAGCCATTGCGGATACTCGGCGAGCTTGCCGCGCACCAGGTCGAAATAGCGCGTCTGCAGCTGTTCGGTGACCGGCCCGCGCCGGCCACTGCCGATCTGCCGCCCGTCGAGTTCGCGAATCGGCACCACTTCGGCAGCGGTGCCGGTAAAGAAAGCCTCGTCCGCGACATACACCTCGTCACGGGTGATGCGACGCTCGACGAGTTCGAGGCCCATGTCGCGCACGAATGCCACGATCGTATCGCGCGTGATGCCCTCGAGGCACGAGGTCAGTTCAGGGGTGTGGACCTTGCCGTTGCGCACCACGAAAACATTCTCCCCGCTACCTTCGGCCACGTAACCCTCGTTGTCGAGCAGCAGCGCTTCCTCGCAACCGCTGTCGATCGCCTCGCGCAGCGCCAGCATCGAATTGATGTAATTGCCGTTGGCCTTGGCCTTGCACATCGTGATGTTCACGTGGTGGCGCGTGTAGGAGGAAGTGCGCACCTTGATGCCCGCCTCGCGCGCGGCCGGATCCATGTACGAGGGCCACTCCCAGCCCGCCACGATCACGTGCGTCTGCAGGCCCTCGGCACGCAGCCCCATGCCTTCGGAGCCGAGGAAGCACATCGGGCGGAGATAACCTTCCTTCAGGCCGTTCTCGCGGATCACCGCGCGCTGGGCCTCGCTGATGGTTTGCTGGTCGAAGGGCATTTTCATGCGCAGGATGTGCGCCGAGCGGAACAGGCGCTCGGTATGCTCCTTGAGCCTGAAAATGCAGGTGCCTCGATCCGCGGTGTGATAGGCGCGCACGCCCTCGAACACCCCGAGTCCATAGTGCAGTGTATGGGTCAGCACATGCACCCGCGCATCGCGCCACGGCACCATCCTGCCGTCGAACCAGATCACCCCGTCACGATCGTCGAAATTCATCTTTTCAGCTCCCGCTGCCTTCGTCCGTATCCGTCATAACTGGCGCGCCGTCGTCGTCCGCGCCGAGCAAATCTTCCCAAATGCGGCAAACCTCGTCGCGCAGGGCCTGGAACTCGTCGGCCGCCACGATTTCGTCCCGCTGTTGCAGGGTGAGGTGGTGCACCGCCGTGCGATAGGCCTTGTAGGCTTCGGTGAGCAACTGTGCATCGCCGGCGGGTATGAGCCCGCTCTCGCTCAACGCCTCGAGAATGCGGATATTGTCCGTATACACGCTCAAGGCGGGATATTCGCGCGACCATGCCAGAACGCTGTATTGCACCATAAATTCGATATCGACGATACCGCCGACACTCTGCTTGATATGGAAACGCGGACTTTTACCGCCGCTGGTTTCGGGGCCGAGCAGGTGGGTCCGCATCTTGTCGCGCATCTCGCGCACTTCCCGGCGCAGGCGCACGATATCGCGCGGCCAGGCCAGCACCTCCCGCCGCAATTCCTCGAAGCGCCTGCCAATCTCGGGGCAGCCCGCGACCGGCCGCGCCCGCACCAGCGCCTGGCGCTCCCAGGTCCAGGCCTGTTTGATCTGGTACTGACGAAACGCATCGAGCGAGGACACCAGCAAGCCGGCCGCTCCGGAAGGACGCAGCCGCATGTCCACCTCGTAGAGCTGCCCGAGCGGGGTCAACGTCGTGAGCACATGGATGATGCACTGCCCGAGGCGGGTGAAGAACACGCTGTTCTCGAGCGGGCGCTCGCCATCGGTGAGCAGCGAGGAATCGGCGTCGTGCAGAAACACCAGGTCCAGATCCGAACCGTGCCCGAGTTCGATGCCCCCGAGCTTGCCATAAGCCACGATGCAGAAGCCGGGATCGCAGGGCACGCCCGGCGCCCGCTGCGGCCGGCCATGTTTGTCGACCAGGTTGTGCCAGGCTACCGACAGCACCTGCCCGAGCATTACCTCGGCCTGAAAGCTCAGGTAATCGCTGACCTTCATCAGCGGCAGGGCGCCGCTCACTTCCGAGGCCGCGCAACGCAAGCCATGCGCCAGCTTGTAGTAGCGCAGTGCCTCCATCTGCGCCTCGAGGTCCGACCACGGAATGCGCAGCACCTGCTGCTGCAACTCGTCGCGCAACCACGCGCGATCGGGCAGCACATAGAGGCTGCGCGGGTCGATCAGCTCATCGAGCAGCACCGGGTGGTTGGCAAGCTCCTGCGCGATCCAGGGGCTCGCGGCGCACAACTTGACCAGTTGTTCGAGCGCCGCCGGATTTTCCTCCAGCAGCACCAGGTAAGCGCTGCGGCGCAGCACCGATTCGATCAGCGGCATGGTGCGCGCGATGACCACCGAAGGGTGGGCGGTCGCTGCCGCCGCCTCGATCAGCAAGGGCATGAAACGGTCGAGCCGCTCGCGCCCGTTGCTCTGCAGGCCCTTCAGGCGGTTGGAATCCTGCAGCGCGACGATCAGGCGCAAGGTGCCCCCGGCATCCTCGAAGCCGTGGCTGGCGAGCAGATCCTGCAGCAGCGGAGGATCTTTCTCCATGGCCCAGACCACACGCCCGCAGCCATGATCGTGTTGCTCCGGCGCTTCGTGGCCGAGCGCGACCACGCCGGCGAAATGGTGCGAAACCCGGTCTCGATGCCCGTCCAGAACCTCGCTGAACTCCTCCCATGAACCGAAACCCATCGCCAGCGCGAGGCGCACTCGACCCTCCGCATCGACGGGCAGGGCCTGGGTCTGGGCATCGGCAACCGCCTGCAACGCGTGCTCGGTGTTGCGCAGGAACACATAGGCCTCGCGCAGCTCGCACACCACCGCCGCCGGCAGGTGCCCCAGCGCCTCGAGCAATTCCAGTACCTGCAGCAGGCGTGGTTCCTGCAGCTCGGTTTCGCGGCCGCCGCGAATCAGCTGGAAGCTCTGCACGATGAACTCGATCTCGCGGATGCCGCCGGCTCCGATCTTTACATCCCCGCTCTTGCCACGGCGCTGCACTTCGCGGTTGATCATCGCTTTCATGTCGCGCAGCGCGTCGATCGCTCCGAAGTCGATGTAGCGGCGGTAGGTGAACGGGCGCAGCATCTCGAGCAGCCGCGCACCCGCGACCTGGTCGCCCGCGACCACCCGCGCCTTGATCATCGCGTAACGCTCCCAGTCGCGCCCCTGGCTCTGGTAATACTCCTCCAGCGCGTCGAAATTGAGCGCCAGCGCTCCGCTGTCGCCATAGGGCCGCAGCCTCATGTCGACGCGGAACACGATACCGTCGCGGGTATTGGTGTCGATCGCCTTGATCAGCCGCTGCCCGAGCCGGGTAAAGAACTCCTGGTTGCTGATCACCTGCGCGCCATCGGTCTCGCCCTGCTCGGGGTAGGCAAATATCAGGTCGATATCGGAGGAGAGATTCAGCTCCGAGGCGCCGAGCTTGCCCATTCCGATCACCACCATGCGCTGCACAGCGCCCCCCGACTCGCCACGCGGCTCCCCGTGACGCGCAGCGAGATGCGCATGGCAGTGCTGCAGGCTCAGGTCGAGCACCGCATCGGCCAGCAGCGACAGGTCACGGATGGTCGCGCCGAGATCCGCCACCCGGCTCAGGTCGCGCCACACGATACGCAGCATCTCGCGCCGCCGGACCTTGCGCAGGACGCTCATCAGCCCGGCCTCATCGACAACCGCACCGAGCTCGCGCTCCAGGCGGGTCCGGAATTCGGCTTGCGCATAACCGCGCCCGAGATCGCCGCTGTCGAGCAGTCCGAGCAGCAATTCGTGATCGCGTTCGCATTCCAGGGCAAAGAAACGGCTGCAGCACAGTACTTTGGCCATTCTTGCAGCCAGGCGATCATCGGCCTCGAGGTGGGCATCGAGGCGCGCACGCCCCACTTCACCGAGCGCCTCGCGCAGATTGGCCCAGTCGCGCGCCAGGCCTGCGCGCAGCAACTCCGGAATCGACGGCTGCACAGTCCCGATCACGCGCCGTCCCTGCCCTGCTCCGATGGAGCCACGCGCAGCACTTCCTCGAGCGTGGTGAGGCCCGCGGCAATCTTGCGCGCACCGCTCAGGCGCAGGGTCTTCATGCCGCCCCGCATACCGATGCGACGCAACTCGTCGGTATCGCAGTGCTCGCGCAGCGCTGCCTGTGCGGGGGCGTCCATGCGCAGAATCTCGTAAATCCCCTGGCGGCCCGTAAAACCGGTGTTGCGGCATTCCAGGCAGCCGGCGGCCGAATAGACCGTGGCCGGCGCTTTTGCCTTCCACGGCGCAACCAGCCGGTTCCAGCTCTCGTCATCGATGGTGCCGGCCACCTTGCAGTGGGGGCACAGCACCCGCACCAGGCGCTGCGCCATGACACCGAGCACCGTGGCCCGGATCAGGTAGGCCGGCACCCCCAGCTCCAGTAGCCGGGTGATCGCCGACGGGCTGTCATTGGTGTGCAGCGTCGACAGCACGAGGTGCCCGGTCAGCGCTGCCTGTACCGCCATCTCGGCGGTCTCCTGGTCACGGATCTCGCCGATCATGATCACGTCGGGATCCTGGCGCAGCAGGGCCCGCACCCCGCTCGCAAAATCGAGCCCGATACCGTGCTGCACCTGCACCTGGTTGAAGCTCGGCTCGACCATCTCGATCGGGTCCTCGATGGTGCTGACGTTCACATCAGGCGTGGCGAGCTGCTTCAGCGTGGAGTAGAGGGTGGTGGTCTTGCCGGATCCGGTCGGCCCCGTGACCAGAACGATGCCGTGCGGCTGCTCGACCATGCCGGTCCACAACGCATGATCCTCGTCGGCCAGACCAAGATCACGGAAGCTGCGCACCAGCACCTCGGGGTCAAAGATGCGCATCACCAGCTTCTCGCCAAACGCCGTGGGCAGCGTCGACAGACGCAGCTCCACCTCGCCACCGCTGGGCACCCTGGTTTTCAGGCGCCCGTCCTGCGGCCGGCGTTTTTCCGCGAGGTCCATGCGCCCGAGAATTTTCAGCCGGCTGGTCACGGCCATCGAAACAGCGGCCGGCAGGTGGTAGACGTGGTGCAGCACACCATCGATCCGGAACCGCACATTGGCCTGCTCGCGGCGCGGCTCGATATGGATATCGCTGGCGCGCTGCTCGAACGCGTATTGCAGCAGCCAGTCGACGATGCTGACGATATGCTGGTCGTTGGCATCGGGGTCCTTCTGCTTGCCGAGCTCCACCAGCTGCTCGAAATTGGCCAGCCCCGCGGCGGGCCCCTGCAGGCCGCGCGCACCGCTCACCGATTTGGCGAGGCTGTAGAACTCCACCGTGTAGCGATCGATATCGGAGGGATCCACCACCACGCGCCTGATCGGTCGGCGCAGGGTACGCGCCAGGTCCGGCTCCCAGTTCGACACCAACGGCTCGGCGCCCGCGATCACCACTTCCCGCGCATTGCTTTCGACCGCAAGGATGCGATGGCGCCGGGCAAAAGCAAATGACATCACTTCGGTGACCGCCGCCGCGTCGATGCGCAACGGATCGATATGGTAGATGCTCTGCCCGAGGCGCTCGCCCAGCCACGCCAGCAGGCACTCCATGTCGAGCACCCGTCCCCCGGGGCGCGTGTCGGCAAGGCCCTGGTCGGCAACGAAATTCAGCGGGTGCCGCGCTTTCGCGTCACGCACTCGCGGCGCGTAACGCAAGCGGCGCGCATCGGTTTCGGAAATGACGCCGTCGGCGACCAGCGCGTCCATGAGTTCGCCCTGATCGATCGGCTTGCCGGCACCCAATGCCTTGCGTTCGGACATGCAGACTCTTTCCCGCAGCTGAGGATGGCGGCATCCTACCAAAGTGCCTGCCCGGTGCGATTGGCCGAGCGCCCCCACGCTCCCTTATACTCGATGGCCGCCGGGTTTTCAGCCGGCAACATCAAGAAATGGACGATTCATGGCCCGGCCCATTCCTGAAATCATGACGATGTTCGACCGTCTTCTTGCATCGCCCTCGGTGAGCTCCACCGCGCCCGAGTGGGACGAAGGCAACCGCGGCGTGATCGAGCTGCTGGCGGAATGGCTGGACGCGCTCGGCTTTCGCACCGAGGTCCAGCCGTTGCCGGGGCGCGCCGACAAGGCCAACCTGATCGCGGTGCTGGGCAGCGGCTCCGCCGGCCTGGTGCTTGCGGGCCACACCGACACGGTGCCTTATGACCAGGCGCTGTGGCAGATGAATCCCTTTGGCCTGACACTGCGCGAGGACCGGCTCTACGGCCTCGGCGCCACCGACATGAAAGGCTTCTTCCCCCTGGCCCTGGAAGCCGCCCTCGAGTTCCACCGCAGCCCGCTGCGCGAGCCGCTGATCCTGGTCGCTACCGCGGACGAGGAGAGCTCGATGGACGGCGCCAACCTGCTGGTCGCCTCCGGCAAGCCGCAGGCGCGGCACGCGATCATCGGCGAGCCTACCGATCTCAGGCCGGTACGCATGCACAAGGGCATGATGATGGAAGCGGTCACCGTGACCGGGCAGTCGGGACACTCCTCCAACCCGGCGCTCGGCGTCAACGCGCTGGAAGGCATGTTGCGCGTGATGAGCGATCTGCTGGCCTTTCGCGCCGAACTGGCCACGACCCACCGCAATCCGCTGTTCGAGGTCGAGGTCCCCACGCTGAATTTCGGCTGTATCCACGGCGGCGACAACCCCAACCGTATCTGCGGCCAGTGCGAACTGCATTTCGACCTGCGCCCCCTGCCTGGCATGGACCCGGACGAGTTGCGAGCCACTATTCGCGAGCGCCTGGCGCGGATCGCCGCGGACACCGGGATGCATATCGAGATGCGTTCGCTGTTCCCCGGGCTGCCTGCTTTCGCCGAGGACGCCGCGGCACCGATCGTGCGCGCGGCCGAGCAATTCACCGGCTACAGCGCCGGCCAGGTCGCCTTCGCGACCGAGAGCCCCTTCCTGCAACGCCTCGGCATGCAGACCGTGGTGATGGGCCCGGGCTCTATCCACCAGGCGCATCAGCCGAACGAGTACATGGAACTGCGCCAGGTGGAGCCGGCCATCGGCATACTGAAACAGATGATCAACCGTTTTTGCGTGACCGGGCAATCGAGATGAGTGACAACACCCTGCAGCAATATGTGAGCTGGTTTCGCAACTCCTCCCCCTACATCAACGCCCACAAGGGCAAGACCTTCGTGCTGGTATTCGGTGGCGAGGTCGTCGCCGACGAGCTGTTCTCGGCGATCGTGCACGACATCGCGTTGTTGTCGACGCTGGGAGTGAAGCTGGTGCTGGTGCACGGCTCGCGGCGCCAGGTCGAGGAGAGCCTGCTCGCGGCGAAGGTACAGAGCGCGCTGGCGAACGGGCGCCGGATCACCGATGCGCCGGCACTGGCACTCGCGGTGCAGGCCGCCGGCGTGCTGCGGGCGCGCATCGAGGCACTGCTCTCGATGGGCATCGCGAACTCGCCGATGCACGGCGCGCGGATCCGCGTCTGCGGCGGCAACTTCGTGACCGCGCAGCCCTTCGGCGTCCATGAGGGGGTGGATTTCCAGCACACCGGCAGGCTGCGCCGGGTCGACCGCGAAGGCATTGCGGCACAGCTCGCGCTCGGCAATATCGTGCTGATCTCGCCGCTCGGCTATTCGCCGACCGGAGAGATATTCAACCTCAGCAAGGAAGAGGTCGCGGTATCGGTTGCCAGCGCCCTCGCGGCCGACAAGCTGATCCTGCTCGAAGATGCGCTGATTCGCGATGCCGACGGACAGCCGCTGCGCGATCTGCCGATCCAGCTCGCACAAAGCCTGTTCGAACACTCGCCGACGCCAGTGCTGGACGCGGCAATACAGGCCTGCCAGCTCGGGGTCGAACGCTGCCACGTGCTGGATTACCGGCGCGACGGGGCCTTGCTGCAGGAGTTGTTCACGCGCGACGGCGTGGGCACCATGATCAATCGCGGCGGCTACGAGAACATCCGCATGGCCGGCATCGAGGATGTGGGCGGCATCATGGAACTGATCGAACCGCTGGAAAGGGACGGCACCCTGGTGCGGCGTTCGCGCGAGCGGCTCGAAATCGACATCTCCGGCTTCAGCGTGGTCGAGCGCGATGGCGCGATCATCGCCTGCGCCGCGCTGTTCCCGGACCAGCCGAACCAGTCGGCGGAACTCGCCTGCGTGGCGACCGCACCGCATTACCGTCGCAGCGGGCGCGCCAACCGCCTGCTGGAACACATCGAGGGGCGCGCACGCACCCTTGGCATCACACGGCTGTTCGTGCTGACTACGCGCACCGCCCACTGGTTTCTGGAGCGCGGCTTTCACGCAGCGGAACTCTCTGAGCTCCCCGAGAAGCGGCGCGAACTCTACAACTACCAGCGCAACTCGCTGGTTTTCATCAAGGCGCTTGATTCGTGACGACAAACTTTATTCCGCATTCCGTGGAATAAAGCTTGCTGGCACCAATTACCCGGAATACAGGAAACGACAATGCCCGGATACCGCTCGAAAACCACCACCGAAGGCCGCAACATGGCGGGGGCACGCGCCTTGTGGCGCGCCACCGGCATGAAGGACGAGGATTTCAGCAAGCCGATCATCGCGATCGCCAACTCCTTCACCCAGTTCGTGCCGGGGCATGTACACCTGAAGGATCTCGGGCAACTGGTGGCGCGCGAGATCGAGAAAGCCGGTGGCGTGGCAAAGGAATTCAACACCATCGCGGTCGATGACGGCATCGCCATGGGCCACGACGGGATGCTCTACAGCCTGCCCTCGCGCGATATCATCGCCGACTCGGTCGAATACATGGTCAATGCGCATTGCGCCGATGCGCTGGTGTGCATATCGAACTGCGACAAGATCACGCCCGGCATGCTGATGGCCGCGTTGCGGCTCAACATCCCGACCGTGTTCGTCTCGGGCGGACCCATGGAGGCCGGCAAGACAAAACTCTCCGAGCACAAGCTCGACCTGGTCGATGCGATGGTGATCGCGGTCGACAGCGACGCGAGCGACGAAATGGCCGCCGAGTACGAACGCTCGGCCTGCCCCACCTGCGGCTCCTGTTCCGGCATGTTCACCGCCAACTCCATGAACTGCCTGACCGAGGCGCTCGGACTGTCATTACCCGGCAACGGCAGCCTGCTGGCTACCCACAGCGGGCGCGAGGCATTGTTCCTCGAGGCCGGGCGCACCGTCGTGCAACTCGCCAAGCGCTATTACGAGCAGGATGATGCCTCGGTGCTGCCGCGCAGCATCGCCAGTTTCGAGGCGTTCGAGAATGCCATGACGCTGGATATCGCGATGGGTGGTTCGACCAATACCATTCTGCATCTGCTGGCCGCGGCGCACGAGGCACAACACGATTTCACGATGGCCGATATCGACCGCCTGTCGCGCCGGGTACCGCAGCTGTGCAAAGTCGCGCCGAGTACCCCGAAATACCACATGGAAGATGTGCACCGGGCCGGTGGCGTCATGGCCATTCTCGGCGAGCTGGAGCGCGCCGGTCTGCTCCATGCCGACATACCGACCGTGCACAGCGCGAGCATGCACGCAGCGCTGGAGCGCTGGGACGTGAAGCGCAGCAACGACCCGGCGGTACACGCGTTCTACAGCGCGGGACCGGCTGGCATCCCCACCCAGACCGCCTTCAGCCAATCGACGCGTTATGACACGCTCGACCTCGATCGCGCCGCAGGCTGCATCCGCGCGGCCGGGCATGCCTATGCCGAGGAGGGCGGACTCGCGGTTCTGCACGGGAACATCGCGCTCGATGGCTGCGTGGTGAAGACCGCCGGGGTCGATGAGTCGATCTGGGTGTTCGAAGGCCCCGCGCATGTCTGCGAGAGCCAGGAGGAGGCGGTCGAGCATATTCTCGATGGCAGGGTGGTGGAAGGCGATGTGGTGGTGATTCGCTACGAGGGTCCGCGCGGCGGGCCGGGCATGCAGGAGATGCTCTACCCGACCAGTTATCTGAAGTCGCGCGGCCTGGGCAAACACTGCGCCCTGCTCACCGACGGCCGCTTTTCCGGCGGCACCTCGGGCCTGTCAATCGGGCATGTATCACCGGAAGCTGCCGGTGGCGGTGCTATTGCACTGATCGAGAATGGAGATCGCATCCGCATCGATATCCCGGGGCGCCGCATCGACGTGTTGCTCGATGATGCGGAGCTCGCGCGCCGGCGCGCCGCGATGGAAAGCCGGGGCGGTAACGCATGGAAGCCCGCACAGCCGCGCCCGCGCAAGGTGTCAACCGCGCTGCGTGCCTACGCGATGCTGTGTACCAGCGCGGACCGGGGAGCGGTGCGTGACATCGAGAAGATTCGCTGACGCAAGCCGAACACGCATGCGCGGCCGAGGGTCAGACCGAGGTCTTGCGGGGACGGAAAATCGCATAGTTGCCGTTGGCTTGCGCCACCAGGAGCTTGCCAAGATAGACCCTGGATTCGAGGTTCGCTATCGTCCTGCCGCGATTCACGAGCTCGGTCAGGCAGAAGAGCGTTCCCGCGACAACCGGCTTGAAGTAGTTCATCTTGATCTCGATCGTGGCGCAGCTCTCGCCCTCGGCCAGGGTCGGGTACAGTGCTGCGCCCATGCCCGTATCCGCCATGGCGTAGATGACCGCCCCGTGGACTACCCGATGAGGGTTCAGGTGATCAGCGGTTACCGTCAGCTCGAGCCTGCTGAATCCAGCCCGCTGTTCTGCAATGTGAAGGTCGATCAATTCGGCAAACGGGTGTGTCATTGGGTTCTGCGCGACTGCGCGCGACCTGTTTCCATTTGTCATGTTTCGCTCAGTGTAAATGGCCCTGAAGGGGCGGGGAAGAGAATCCCGGGAATCGTGATCTGGCATATGCAGCATGACAAACAGTGCAATTTTCCACTAAACGGGAATACTGGAAAGCTACAAGTTCCGGGTCATGGACTGCTGCGGCCAAACCAAGCTTTTCCGCCCTCTGATGGAACTCCGTATCCAACTGCTTGAAATACTCTGGAAGCGCTTGCTCCAATTCCTTTGCCTGGGCAGCAGTGAGCTTCTTCTCCATGATGTAACTGGCCCGTATCTTCCTGCTGGTTTCCTGAATTGACATCCAGTCCGCTGTTGCCAGGGACAGGGCTATGCCCTGTACACCCCCGGCGATTTCTCCCATTTCCGCCCTGAGCAGATTCAATACACCCGGCGACAACTCGATATCCTGACGCACAGCTTCAGGCTCGGCCGCGCAGGCATGCGCGCAAGCCATGCCCAGACCACCGATGACAATCATAGTCGCAAGGAATTTGTCGAACATTATGTGACCCTCTCAAGGCAATTGCGAAACAAGACGATGTAGCTCCACTGCGGCCGGCGCGGAGCGAAGCGACGATACTGACGTCGGCTGCAGCGGATTGTTCGGCACCAGGCGCTACTCCCTGTGCGTCAATGAATTTGGCATATACATCTTCCGGAAACTGCTTTCGGGCCCATCGTCGTCCTCGTCGTCCGCAGCTATGGGTCCGATCTCCTCGCCGTTTGGTCGAAGCAGCCATAACCAATCAAATGACCCGCCGCCAAGGAAGTATCGGTGCTGCCGCACCATCAGATCTCCCTTGTACTCTCCCTCATGGATTACTTCGAGGGAGTTTCCGGGGCAGACGAATTCTTCCTTTCCCGTACGGAGATCAAGTACGTGCACCGCGCCAGACGTCACCCACGCGAGGGAAAGAAAATAGATTTTTGTTCCATCAGGCGAGAACTGCAGCCCTGCGAAGCCAGCCAATGCTTCTTCCGGGTTCTCCGCCGACTTTCCTCGCAGCCACAACCTTGCGTTGGCTCCATTTGGTTCAGATGTCCATATCTCCGTTGCTTCTGTAACTTCACTCGCAGTATCCACGAGCTTGTCCGGAGTCGGCTTGACAAATGCAATCAGCTTTCCGTCAGGCGAAGCAGTGCGCTCACCCGCTCCACCTGCTCTCGAGGAACATGTCAATGCGACTACAATCAAAACGACCAACCAATGGATTCTCATACAGGCGACACACCAATTGACGAAACCCAATCGGGACAAGGAGACGCCTCACGGCGCCTCTCCTCCCACACCACCGTGTGTACGGATGGCGTACACGGCAGTTCGATGACATGTTCCTGCTTCGCCACCAAGGCAGGAAGTCCCAGGTCTGCAAAGTACCGCGCCGGCAAGAACCGGCGCACCCGCATCGCGGCTGCGTGCAAAACAGGTCCGCACTTCAAACCGCCCTGCTACGCCGAATCTTCACCCGAGCTATTTCCTTTATAAGACGCGCCATCACTCAAGCCCGGGCCTGTCCAACCCGGAGTAGATCGCGGCTGCGCGGGACCTATCCCTATTTGTTGGGCATCGGTATTCTCGCTCTCAATGGCGCTTGCCGGCTGGTTCATGCTTGAAGAGCATGATGCAGCCAAAGATGAACACCAGCAACACCACTGATGCGGAATAACGACTCAAGGCGAGACCGCCGGATGCGACCGGCTTGTCGAGAAAATCGCCGACGACGGCACCAAGCGGGCGCGTCAGCACGAAGGCTATCCAGAACAGCGATGTGCGCGAAATGCTGGTCCAGAAGTATGCGCCGACGACAAACATGAGCAGCGTGCCAAAGATAGTCGCGGCCCCAAGGTAACCGAGGCCAGCCGTATCCGCAGTCCAGTCACCGAGCGCGGTACCCAAGGTTTGCGAGAACATTATTGTCGCCCAGTAGAACATCTCGGGCTTGGGCGCAGTCACCGATACCACAGACACCGTGCCCATTGCGCGATACCACACAGCGACCGATGCGAGCAGCAGCGCCAGCAGGAGTGAACTGCCCCCCGAATATCCGATACCGAGGGAACGTGTCGCATAGTCGGCGAGCGTCGTGCCCACGGTAGTGGTCGCAATAATAGTGGTCCAGTACACATACGGCCGGAAGTGCTTGGCGGCAATCTGCACGCCTACCGCAGCGACAAAGAGTCCGGCAAAGATTCCGGTCGCCGCCAGGTAGCCGAGACCCATTGACATCGATACTGCATCGCCGCCGGTTTCACCAAGCGTCGTGGCGGCAACCTTGATGATCCAGAACAGCAGAGTGACTTCCGGCACTTTGCTGGTGATTTGATTCGATTCAGCGTTCAACCTATCTCCTTACTGGCGAACGCCACGATGCCAACGATGAAGCTCAGCGGCGGCGGCCGAGGAGCAAAGCGACGAGACCGACATCGGCTGCAGCGCTTTGTTCAGCGTCATTTCGCGGGTACGAGTTTGACCTGAAGCTTGCATCCCACAGCATGCGCGTACCGCTCGAGCGTATTCAACGACGGCGTGTGCTTGCCAGCGGCCTCTAGCCGGGAAATTGCACTCTTGGTAGTACCCATTTTTTCCGCTACTGCGTCCTGCGTAAGACCAGCGCGGGCGCGGGCCCTGAGCAATTGACCAGCAACTTGGTACTCAAGCTCCAATGGGGCGTACGCCTCGGAGAACCCTTTGCGCGCCCTGGCACGAGAAAGAAACTCCTTTTGATCGTGCTTTACGGATTTGTATTTCAGATTAGCCATTTTGCACCTCTTTGGCTCGCTTTCGAGCCAATGCCAGCTTTTTATCCGGAGTCTGCTCGGTTTTCTTTACAAACGCGTGGACGATAACCACACGCTTCCCGACCAGAAAGCAGTAGAACGCACGCCCGATCCCTGACTTGCCGCGCGGGCGAAGCTCGAGAAGCCCTCCCCCAAGAGCCCTGGCTGGAATACGGCAAGCGCAGGCTCGGGCCATGCTCCACAAGGAGTTCTACGAGACGGGCATAGTCAGCAAGCACATCAACCGGCCACGCTTCGATAGCAGCCAGAACTCGTGAATGATAGTACTCGACCTCGAAATCCATGCATGAATGTTAGCAAACACGCTAATGGCAGCAAGCGGCTGCAGATGACGCTCAACGATTGTGCTCAGCTGCGGCGGGCGAGGAGCGAAGCGACGCGACTGACGTCAGCCGGAGCGATTTTTTGGGCAGCACCTACGGTGCTCGCTTTTCCAGTACTTTGGCCATGCGTGTTTGCCAGCCGGCGCCGCTAGCCCGCCAGCGCGCTACCACGTCCGGGGGCAAACGTATGCTAATAGCAACTTTGGGGTTTTCAATCGGAGGCCGGCCCACCGGCCTTTCCCCACGCTTCAGGACCGCGCGCGCAAGCATTTCATCCGTGAGTGCCGGAAGATCCTTATCTGGCTTCGTCGAAGTACGGCGTGTGCCTGCGGATTTCTCGCGCATTGCATTTCCTCATTGAGATGATGTGGCGTGCGGAGCCTCGCGTTGTGCAGGCAATCATCACCATACGACCGTCGAGGCGGCCTACGCCCAAAACTCGGCGCTCGCCGTAATCTCGACGCGTGTCTTGTGCCTCCAGCGTGAGACCCGCAAACACATACCGCGCCCGCTCGAAGTCGAGCCCTCGCTCAAGCAACGCGCGTTCGCGCTTCACGCAGTCGTACATGATCCGCACGGAATTAGTGTATATACATATATGGCAGGATAGCAAGCCTGACGCCTGGAGGTGCACATGAGGTCACCTTGCTGCCCAACGCCGGCGCTCAGCCGTGACGGTTGAGGAGCGCCCGGTCATCCGCCGATTGCTGCGTGCAAAACAGGTTCGCACTGCCAACCGCTCCGCTACGCCGAATCTTCGCCCGAGCTATTTCCTGTATAAGACGCACCATCACTCAAACCCGGGCTTGTTCAACCTGGGATGAGGTCGCGGCTGCGTGCGACCTATCCCTATTTGTTACGTCTCAGCGAGGATCTGGCACGCCAAGATCCCGACAGATCTTGCGTGCAAGATGATCGTTGACTTCCTGGTGCCGTGGTATGGCTGACCGGAGATTCTGAGCAGGATTGTGCCACCAAGAATGCCGGCCTCCTTTCCGTAGAAGCGCGCAACCGTTTGCCTAAAGGTGCCGTGCAAGGTCCCGCCGCTTCATACGGCGATCTCGAGTTCCTCGAAGCCTGCACCTGCGGCACGCAGCGCATCGGTGCGATTCAGATCAAGTGCTTCCCTAAGCGTAACCCGCAAGGATTCAAGAAGTTCGTCACGGGTGGGCTCCTGGCAGTTGACCCCCGGCACTTCTTCGATCCAGCCGATCCAGCAACCCGAATCTTCCTTCACCACGGCGGTGTAGCGTGCGTTCATGTATTTCTACCTGCATCAATGTGATCGAGTTTACCCGCCTCGCCGAAGGAATGACACAACGACTGAACTCAGTCGCAGACGCCCGCATGGCGGCTGTCGGCTGGAGCGATTTGTTATGTTCCGACTGCCCCTGTACGTTTTGGTTACTCGACTTTTGCATACCAATCGCTGTGATCAATATGGATGAAATGGGACTTTCGTTCCGACGGTTGATCGATTGACGGCTCGAGTTTCGCACCACAGAACGGGCAGTGGGAGATTCCAATTATCGTGCTCCAGATCGTGTCCCCGACCTGTTCAAGATGCGAGTTGTCATTTAGATCTGCTTCGGTCGCACAACGTTCGACTGCCATGCACCAAAACCAGTGGCTTTGCCCCAGATTTCCATTGCTCGGAACTACGGCGACCCCTTCTGTCGGCATTGTTTTACAGCAGTGCTTTTGATTCGTCACTGGCGTACCACGCTGCAAACCAGAGGAACATAACGCCGAAGCTCAGCCGCACCGGGCGAGAAGCGAAGCGACGAGTGCGACGTCGGCTGGAGCGACTTGTTCGGCGTCAATGCTTCACCGCTTCAGCATGCAGTTTTAGGCCAAGCGCATTGATCACCTTCAGAATGGTGTCGAAGGTTGGGGCACGATCCCCCGACAGAGCCTTGTAGAGGCTTTCACGAGAGAGTCCGGCATCCCGGGCAACTTGCGACATACCTTTGGCGCGCGCGATGTGTCCAAGCGCCTTTGCGATAAAGGTTGCATCACCGTCTGCTTCCTCCATGCAGGCTTTCAGGTAGGCTGCCATTTCCTCGGGCGTCCGAAGATGCTCAGCTACGTCGTACTTGGTAGTCTTGGTCTTAGCCATGAGATAACCTCACCTCTAAAGCTCTCGCGCCAAACGTAATGCGGTCTTGATGTCTGCGGCCTGCGTGGACTTATCACCGCCTGCCAGCAATACAATCAACTCGCGCTTCTGCCGAGTGAAGTACACCCGGTATCCCGGTCCGTAGTCGATCCGCATTTCGGACACGCCCTCACCGACCGGTTTCATGTCTCCAGCGTTTCCACCCGCCAGCCGCTCTATTCGAGCCTGCACACGAGCTCGAGCGCGCAAGTCTCGAAGCTCATCGAGCCAGATTGCAAACGTCTCGGTCTTGCGGATCGCCATGTCGCCACTGTATCCGCCAGGCTACATTACGTCAACGACCTAATCTGGTGGGTCTTTGACGCCGAACGCCGAAACTCGGCCGCGTCGCGAAGCGGCGTCGGCTGGAATGAAGTGTTGGACACTAACGCTGTGGTCTATCGCCGGTCTTCTCATCGACGAAGCTCATTGGACCGTGATCTCCAGCGAGTCAGAGACCGGCTCACTTGCTGTCGGTTCGAACGCTGCATCGAGTTTGAGCACACTGAGCGAGATACGGCTCGTGCCGGGTCGAACGGCACGCAGCACGATACGGTTGCGAGTGGGGACACCCGGCGTCGATTCGAGTTGTGTCTCCAGACTGCTCGAATTGCTCGATTTCATCGTCAGGGCGGAAGCCGCAACGGAATACCAGCCAAGAGACCGTTCCCCAAGGAAGATCCAGTCGCCACCGAGGCGGTAGAAGCCGAATTCCGCAACCGATACATCGACCGTGACCTGCGTACCGACCGGTAGACGAGGTAGTAGCACCTTCTGGTACCCACCAAGTCCTGGGTGGAATCGAGGTTCCGTGACGTCGTCTTCGCTTGCACCTCTGATTTGGTCTACCTCCAACTGAATTCGACCTGCCTCGGTGTCGCCGCGGAAGTTATTCTGATACATCCAATAGCCAATCAGGAACAGTGCTGTGAGCACTACGACGGTCAGTCGAGCAAGCGCGGAGGTTCTTGTCACGCCAGATGATATGTCTAACGTCGTGGTTCAGCGGCCCGGCAGGGCGGCGGCAAACTTGCGCATGCAAGTTTGATGACGCCCTGTTGGGTACGCTGCAACCACTTGTTATGCGGCACCAGTGTTTCCCTCTGCAACAGCCCGCCGAAAGATCTCATTGAGTTCGGCACGGACCTCTTTGCCCTCCAGGAGATCCGGCCTTCCCTGGCCTGAGAACTGCTCGCCATGCCGCTCGAGTTCGGATTCAATGAAAGCGCCAATTTCTGGTATCGGCTCGCCGAGGCCTAGCTCAGACGTTCGGCTCTTCAACTCCAATAGCTCAGCGATGCTGTTGCGCAGCTGATGCGGCGCGACGGCCTCAACCAACTTCTCGAATTGGACCGGCGGAATGCCGAGGCCAGCTTCGATATAGCGTATCGCAAGCAAGGGCCTGAGCACGTAGAAGTATTTCTTGAGACGAACCCTGTCGTGGAACAGGTATTCTCGCGCGTTACGCCGAGCCATGTGGCTGTAGTGATAGCACAGCGCAGTGGCATTGAACGCGCGCGGTGCAAGGTCGCGAAGGCTCCGAGCCAACGAACCCTCCTCGATATAGGTGATCGGACTATGCAGCCACTCAAAGAGTGCGCCGTTGGTTCGCGTGAAGAGATAGAGCGCCTTCCGGACGTCCCAGCCTGAGCAGTCGATATCATCGACGATGGGATACTCAACCACGTCTCTCCGTCGCTCGACATCGAATGACAGGTACCACTCGGGTTTTCTGACGTAGATGAAGCGCACATCATAGTCGGAATCCGGTGACGCGAAATTCCATGCGCGACTTCCCGATTCGCACGCATAGGGAATCCGAATCGAATGCTCCGACTCTGCCTTTCGAAGGCGTTTGAGAATTTCGTCTCGAACTAAGATCTCCACGACCTAACTACCAAAAGAGATTGTCGGGACGAGACGGAGAGTGAGGTGCCGCATAACGACGAAGCTCAGCCGCGGCGGTTGAGGAGCGAAGCGACGAGACCGACGTCGGCTGCAGCGATTTGTTGGGTTGCACACGCTTTACGCTGCAGATTCACGCTGGACGTCCCAAGATGGAAAAACGAGAACGGCAGGATGACAGCGGAGAGCACGCGCAAGAATCTTTGCACGCTCGACGCCGAGGTTAACCCGCTCCCGCTCAATTGCGGAAATTGTGGATTGTGGGATACCCGTTAGCTGTGCGAGTTGGTTCTGACTCAACTCTTGTAGCTCCCGCATAATCCGGACGGAATCACCGACCGAGACATTTACCCGCTGTTTGGATCGTTGCATCTTCATACGCTACTTCCTGCGATAATCGTGCGCGGAAACCCGCACGACTTCCACGCATATGCTTTCCTTCAATACCCTATAAATCACCCTGTATTGCTGGTTCAACCGTGATGATCGGTGCTCAGCCCAATCTCCTGCAAGCGCCTCGTCGTTGAAGCCGCGAATCTTGCGTAGCCCAGGTGGGCCAGAAATCCGTACCACATCCTTCCACTTCTCGTAGCGCTTCAGGACCTCGGTGGGAAGCCCATCGAGTTGCTTCGCTGCAGACCGGCTTTCAAAGACTTCCCACATGCAGTGTATGGTATATACCTTAAATGATATGTCAAGCGAGATTCTGCAACCCAACGCCTGAGGTAACCGGCGGCATTGTGTGGCGCGACGAAGGAGCGACGCGCAATGACGTCCGGTTGACCGATTTGTTGTGCGTCAGAATGATCCAAACCCGCAGCGCTGCGCAAGGGGTGGAAGAAACGGGAACGGTGCGCCGAACCCGGAGTGGCAAAGAGCCCGCGCGCCCTCTGACGGGATGGGCCTGGAGCGTGACCCAAACGGGTGACCGCAGAGGGAAATGACAGCCCTGACGATTCTGTAAACCGAGGCATGATGCGGATCCCCGAAATGGCGGTGGGAGAACACGCGCGGACGTGCGAACCAGGAATTACGCGCATGCGGTGTTCCATAATTCGGCGGTGAAGCGGCCATCAGACTCGATTCATTGTGACGCACAACGCCTGAGCTCAGTCGCCGGCAGCCCGCGTAGCGGGATGACGGTCGGCTGCAGCGATTTGTTGGGCATTCAAGCCGTTGCCACCAGCAATTCTTCGGAATTGTTTGGTGGACGCAAACCATCTGTTCTGCCTGCGAAGTAGCGTTCCGCCAGATCGGCAGCCGACACATGCTGTACATTCTCAAACCCTGCCTCGCGGGCAAGAGCCATTATCTCGTTAGGCTTGAAGAAGCTAATCCAGGGCGTGCCACTGGCGCGTGCACCTTCTGCAGCGCGCTCGACGCCAATGCGTATCTCAGGATCTAGCATTTCAATTGGGCACAGGAATGACATGACAAATGTGGAACCAGACGCGAACGTTGCAATTTGGCGTAAGGTCGCCATGATTGCATCTTTGGTCAGATACATGCTTACACCGGTGGATGTTACGACTGCTGGGCGCTTAGCGTCGAAACCTGATGCAACCAGCCGCTCTAACAAGTTGTTGCCGGCCTCGAAGTCCACTGGCACGAGCTTGAGGTGATCGGCAATACCAAAGCCAGTAGCCAAAAGGCGCTGGCGCTTCCACTCTTGAGATTCCGGCTGATCCAGTTCGAAGACGCGTAGTTGAGATGCAAGTTTTGGCTTACGTTGTGCAAATGAATCCAAGCCCGCGCCGAGAAGAACATACTGACCAACACCACTCGCAACTTGCTCCTCGACCAAATCTTCGATGAAACGAGCTCGCGCCAAAATGGCAGCCCGGAACGGCTTTGTGAACAGGCTCATGTCCGGACGGTTACGCCAATCATCATCTGGTGCGACCAGCTTCAAGCCGACTTCATCTTCAAATACGTGTGGCGGCTCATCTACTTGTACATGCAACGCCCGCCATAGCGCGGTGCGAACGGCTGTATTGTCTGGTTCTGCGGCGTGTTCGTCTTGCATAGTCCTCTCTCTTGATGCCCAACGTTCGCGCATCAGGCGCGCGCGTCAGCGCGTCGCTCTGCATGCGCTTGTTAGGGCTCAAGCGACTTCCAACGGAGGTTACTTAGACTGCTCCTGCTCAACGCCCCACGGGTAGAGCCTTGGTATGTAGATTGTCAGGGCAGTCGCAATCACGAGCGACGCTACGGCGCCGGCAATGAACAATACCCAAGTGCCTGGCTTAATTACGCCGAGAGCTACGATCAAGAAGAGAATCGGCAGATCGAGAAAGTGGGTAAACGTAGCCACGCTTTCGGCGCGCGCCTGCTCGAGTTGAGCAGTGAATCTACCCACCTTCTGGGCTTCGTTCGTGAGCCTGCGCAACCGCATGAAGTAGAGCCTCGTGATGGTGTTCCCTTCGATGAATTCGAAAGCAAACAGAGCCACCATTCCGGCTAGCCACGGTATTTTCATGAAACCGCAACCGCCGAAGAATTCGACAATCAGCCAGGTTCCCGAGACTAAGAGAAGAATTGCACCGGGTACGACGACCCCGTCATAAAACACAGCGATGTTGCGCACCGCCTCGGCAAAACGGGGCAGCTCGCGCACTTGACGAGAGCGCAAGTCGCAGAGCCAAACAGCGATAAGACCTCCACCCATCAGGATTGCGCCCAATACATGCAAAAACTTGAGAAGTGCATAGGTCATAGGTGCTTGCTTCGAGCCCTAACACCGGAAATAAGCCGCCGCGTCAGCGGTCGGCTTGATTGAATAGTTGGGCGGCTGCCCGCGAAACGAAATGAATATGCTCGTCGACGGTGGTGCTCATGTAGTTCCCGACAGGCGCGAATTTTGGGTTCTTATGAGCGAATGGATTGGCCCCGAGCCACTCAACGAAGATCGACGTTGAAGCCAAAATGTTGTCTCTGACGATCCATTCAATGAAATCAGGGTCGAGTTCTAGGTGATCGCGTGAGTCACCAAGCATCACGACTCGAGCTTCCTTGTTGCCGTCCGGCGTCGGGACTCGGACGATGTCACCGAGATGCATTTTTGAGCCGTCGTCATACTTCATGCTGCTGCCCAACACCTGAGTTAAGCCGGGACGCGTAGCGGCTCGGCGGTGTGGTACACGATACCGCGCAAGCCGAGCCGCGAAGCGGTCTCGGCTTGAACGAATAGTTATACGGCACCTGCTGGAGTCACATATGCAGTCTCAGACACAGCTGGGATCTTGCGCTCTGCCGATAAGTGCTCGTGCAAAATTGTGGCGCCAACTGCGATCAACACGATCCCGCCTAATATCTCTGCACGTTTTCCGGCAAGAGCGCCAAGAATTCGGCCCAGCATTATTCCGAGTGTCACCATCACTAATGTAGTGAGGCCGATCACCAAAGCTACGAACGCGATATTGACGTCCAGAAACGCAAGTCCGACTCCAACTGCCATTGCGTCGATGCTGGTCGCGAATCCAGTTGCGGCGAGGCTCCAGAAACCATCTGGACGGCCAACACCATCAGGAGAACCTTCTGCGCTCTCAGATTTGAGCCCGGCGTAGATCATGTGGATTCCGAGCATGCTGAGCAGAGTGAATGCGACCCAGTGATCCCACTCGCTGATGTAATTTGCTGCTGCCAAGCCTAATAGCCAACCAATGACAGGGGTCAAGCCTTCAATCGTGCCGAAGATTACGCCAGCGCGGAGTGCATCTGGAAAGCGGGGCTTGTGCATTGCGGCGCCCTTACCGACCGCTGCAGCAAAGGCATCAGTTGACATGGCAAGGGCGATAAGAATGATGGAAAGCAGGCTCAACGAATTCTCCGCCTAGGGCAGTTCTGGAAGGTAATGATAGCCGGAGGGTGGCGAGAACGAAGGTTGCAAGACGTCTCGCGAGTCTCTAGTGCCGTATAACGTCAGAGTTAAGCCGCGTGCGCAGCACGTCGGCTTGAACGAAAAGTTATGCCAGCGGCAACGCAGAAGCATATGCCCGAAAGCAACCCAAGCGAAGCAGCCAACAAGGGAATAGCCCCGCTGACCTCAAATTGTGGAGCAACCAGCGAGGAATAGACTGGCACCGCAAGAAGCGAAGCAACTACAGTTCCAGAGCATATATTTGGGCGCGTGAGTTCGCCGCGAGCTCGAAGCCAAAGTATGTAGGGGAGCGCGAAGACAAGCATTGCCACGTAGCTATATGGAAGGATGAAGGCAACGAGACCAGTAAGGGCACCCCAACCCTTAAAATGAACGAAGCTACCCACCAAGTGAATAGCCAGAGTTGATAGTAGAGCGAGGATAAGAGGTACGGACATAGCCGTAGCGAGCACGGCAAACCAGATTGGGCGTCGATGTTGGTTCATAGAGGCATAACGCTGGAGTTAAGCGGCGCCGGTACGGCGTCCGCTTGGACGAACTGTTATGCCGGCACCGACGCAAAAAGCCGCTGCCGATACGAAACCATACACTGCTCCTGGCATGAGGGACTTCAGCGCTGCTTGCTGTGCGACCCAGAGAGCAAAAGCTTTGTCGTTCATTTGAGGATAGTAAGAGCTATCTAGCGTGTAGAGCCCAAGCGCTAATGCGCCTAGCACCGTGCCGAGTAGGCACATGTAGATCGCGTTTAGCCTACCAAAACGGCGAAACAACAACGCCAAGGGCACCGCAACAAGGCAGGTCGTGGGAACCGTAATTAGCACGCCAACGAAGAAGACAAGTATGGGCGGAGTCATGACGCTCATGGTGGAGAACGTCATGAGTAGCGCCATGAGCGCGGGTACAGCAAAGCTGGATGCCAAAGCTCCTACGACGAGAGGACGAGAGTGTTGGCTCATAGAGGCATAACTAATAATTCGGACTCTAATGCGAAGCAGATTATCACGTCGAATGTGACGTGTAATCCGATGAGCCTTGCTCCAAGCATTTGAGTTCAATCGGATTGTGCTCGCTGACATGTTGTAACGCATACCTGTTTCTCGGTGCTATCCCGTCACGCGAAGATTGTCGCTGATCAAGCCCTGCGAATAGTCATGTTTGCCGACTACCGGCCATGCGATGCTGCCGGCGCGGATCGACTCATTGCTCACCGCTTGTTCATCGCTTCAGGGAATCTGTCGTGGCTTCGATTGGGTCCAAGTCCCGTCAAATACGCGTTGGCGTGTTCGGGTGCCGGCAAATTTTTTCAGACTTCCTTGGCCAGCTGCGCTTCGCGCTCTATCTCGGTATCGAGGAACTTCAGCCATTGCGCGGCGATCTTGGCCGAGCGCTCATCACTGCGCGCTTCCATGAAGGCATTCTTGGCGGCGTCCAGCTTGCCCATGTTGTACAGCGCCATGCCGAGCACCACGCGGGTATTGTCGGGGCGGCGCCCGCCACCCATGGACAACGATTTGCGCGCCGCATCGACAGCCTTGGCGTTGTCGTCTTCGTCGAGCTGGATATTGGCCAGCCGCGCCCACATCTCGCCGTCGTCGGACACCTTCGCGGCGCGCTCGAGATAGGGAATGGCACGCTTGTTCTCGCGCGCCTGGCGATAGGCGATGCCCAGCAGCTCGAGATTCTTCGCGGTGGCTTTTATCTGCTTGCCCTCGACACCCTTGTCGAGCACCTGCGCCGCCTTGTAGGGGAGATCCGAACCGAGATAGAGATAGGCCATGTTGACCAGCTCACGCTCCCCGGTGACCCATCCGCTCAGGTAGGCGGTTTCCATGGCACCGAGCTGTGCCTTTTCGTTCTTCAGTTCGCCGTACATGCCGGCAAGCTGCACGAAGTAGTCCTTCTTCGGCCATTTCCTGGCGAGGATTTCGAGGATATCGGTGGTCTTCTGGATATCGCCCTTCTCGTAGTACAGCACCCGCATCAGCAGGTACCAGTTTTCCTTCGGCTCCTGGCCGCGCCGCCTGGCTTCGGCCATCCCGGCTTCAATGTTGCGCAGCGCCTCGTCATAGGCCTTCAGCTGGTAATTGGCCTGGGCCAGCAATACATGCATCGGGCGCGGGATTCGGCGCCACCTTGAACCAGGATTTCAGCATGCTCGCCGCGCGCCGCCAGTCCTCTATCACGAAATAGAGCTGCGCGAGGCTGTAACGTGCCGATCTCCATTGCCTCGGGCAGTTCCGGCTGCGCGAGCACCTTCTCGTAGGCCCTGATCGCGTCCTGGTATTTTTCCTGGGAGTAATAGATGAACGCGTAGAAATTGTAGACATTCGCGAGTTCGTAGCTGTTCAGCGCCCGCTTGCCGCTGTATTCGCGCTGCAGGGCTTCGAGCGCGCGCTGGGCCGCGGCAAAATCGTTGGCCTCCGCGGCCTGCTGCGCGAGTGCCAGCTTTTCATAGACCTCGTTGCGCAGCGCCGGAGTCCGGCGCGCCTTCTGGGCAGCCGGTTTCTGTTCCTCGGCATGGACCATGCCGCTGTCGATACCCGGTAAGCCAGGCCAGGCGCTCAACAGCACCCCGAGCGCCAGGGTGCGTGCGCTTCGCGAAATCGTCGTTATCTTCACGCGTCCCACCCTGCTCAGTTCTCGAGCTCGTACAGGAAGCGGTTGCGCACGCCAACCACTTCAACCGGTTCTCCATCGATGACCCGTGGCTTGTACTTGAACTTCATCGCCGCCTTTACCGAGGCGTCCTCGAACAAGCCCGCCGGCGAACAGTCGGTCGCGACCGGATCACGAGTCGCCCCGGTCGTGGTCACCGTGTACTCCACGATGCAGTAGCCGGTGATGCCGCGCGTCTGTGCGCGGCGCGGATAGATCGCGGCGACCTTGACGATCGGCAGGTATTCGCCGTCGGACGCGGAAATGCCGAGCCCGCTGCTGAGCTTCACTTCCTGCTTCGGCGTGGCCGACATGTTCACGGCAATTTTTGATGCGGAATCGAATTCCCGCACATTGGGCTGGTCGAGCGGCGGCGGCGGTTCCTCCGGATCTTCCACTTTCTCCGGTTTCTGCTCCTTGATATTGGTCTCTATCCTGGTCTCGCTCATCGTGATGTCGGCGATCCGGGTGGCCGCTGACTCGTCGACCGTGCGGTCGGCGGTTGCGATCAGGGTGTGCATGAGCAGGAACAGGGCCAGCGTGGCGACCAGCCCGAGAATCATTGCAACCACTATCCGCACGCTTTTCATGAGGCTATTTGCTTTGCGTGGAAATTGAAACATCCTCCACACCGGCATCGCGCGCGGCATCGAGCACCGCCGCCACCACCCTGGTGCTGGAGTGAGTGTCCGCCTGCACCACCAATCCGCCCTTCGGGTTCTCGGCATGCATACGCTCTATCTGCTGCCTGACGCTGCGGGTATCGACCTGCCGCTTGTCGATCCATATCTGGTTGGCGGCGCTCACCGCGACCAGGATCTTGGCATTTTTCTTCTGCTCGGCGGTTACCGCCTCCGGCCGGTTCACCTCGATGCCCGCCTCCTTGATGAAGGACGCGGTCACGATGAAGAAGATGAGCATGATGAACACCACGTCCAGCATCGGCGTGAGATCGATCTCGCTTTGTGCCGCATTGTCGGCGGATTTGAAAGACGGGTTGCGACGCATGAGCGCTTCTCAATGATCCGTGGTCAGGCGGTCTTCGAGCCGGCGCATTTCCAGGCTCGCGGTACGCGCGACATAGATATTGGCAAAAACTCCCGAAATCGCGGCGACCATGCCGGCCATGGTCGGAATCGTGGCCCGCGACACGCCGCCGGCCATCGACCGCGCATCGCCGCCGCCGGTGACGGCCATGACGTGGAACACCACGATCATCCCGGTGACCGTGCCGAGCAACCCCAGCAACGGGCACAACGACACACACACTTTGATCAACGACAGGTTCTGCTCGATCTTTTCCCGGGTGCGCGAAACCAGCGCCCGGCGAATCTGCCTGGCATTCCAGGACGCTCGCTCCGCGCGCTGCTCCCAGGCATTGACCACGACGATCACTTCCCCGGGCAGCACGAAGCGGAAATACCAGATACGCTCGAACACCAGCGTCCACATGAAGAACGTCAGCCCTCCGATTCCGTAGAGAACCGGGCCACCGGAGGCGACGAACTGCCGGATACTCTCCAGCGCGTCGTAGAGGGAGAACATCAATCCTTCCTCAACGAGGACTCGGTGTGTTCGGCAATGATGCCCGTGGTTTGCTCCTCCAGCACCTGCATCACGCGCCTGGCCCGCCCGCTGACCAGGGTGTGCATCAGCACCACCGGTATCGCGACGCACAATCCCAGCACCGTTGTCACCAGCGCCTGGGAGATGCCATTGGCCATCGCTTTCGGATCGCCGGCACCGAAGATGGTGATTGCCTGGAAAGTCACGATCATTCCGGTCACGGTGCCAAGCAACCCGAGCAGCGGGGCGACCGTCGCGATGATCTTCATCAGCGTGAGGCCGCTCTCGATTTTCGGAATCTCCTTCAGCACGGCCTCGCTGAGCTTGAGCTCCAGGGTCTCGAGATCCATGTCGGGGTTTTGTTCATGCACCGCGAGCACGCGCCCGAGGGGATTGTCGCTGAGCGCCTTGGCGCTTTTCAGCTGCCTGGTTACATGCGAACTCATCCTCATCAGCACGACCAGGCGGTAAACCGCCAGCAGCAAACCAAAAACGCCCAGCGCGATGATGATGTAGCCAACCAGTCCGCCCTGGTGAGCCCGCTCCTCGAGCGTGGGGGCGGCGATCAATGCCGCCAGGAACGAGCCTCCCGAGGACCCGGTGGGGTCGATGCCGAAAGCGTGATAACCGTCCGTGGCGTTGGCAAGTTCTTCGGCGGCATCGACGAATTTTCCGGCAGGCTGGCGCGGTAGTTCCGAGAGCAGGTGCTTCGTCGGCAGATACTCGAGGTACATGCCATCGTCACTCAGCACATTGAACACGCCGACCCGAACCACCGGCTTGACGGCCTGGTCGCCATTCGGCGCAATCACCGTTGCATCGAATTTCACCACCCGGCCGGACTCGATCATCTCCTGCTGCAGTTCGTACCACAATCCCTCGAGATCCTCGATGCTCGGCAGGCTCTCGCCGCTGCTTGCGAGCTCGATCAGGCGGTCGATCCTGCCGATCCGCTCCACCCCGAACTGGGCGCCGGTCATCGAGGTCTCGAAGGTTGCGCGCGCATCGCCACTGGCGGACGTCACATGACCGAATAGTTCGCTGAGCGAACCGAGCCGCTCGCGCAATTGCGCCTGCTTCTGGGAGATCAGCAGCTCGTTGGCCTCGAAATTGGTCTCGAGCTGCTCCGAGCGACCCTGCGCGGCATTGCGCTCGGCCTTGACCCGGTTGAGCTCCGCCTGTTGCCGGGTCTTGTCCTTGGCGAAACGCGCTTCCCGTTCGCGCGCCTCGCGCGCATCGCTCGCCTGCCCCTGCTTCACATACTGCAGCAACTGATCCAGCGTCTGCGGCTTCTGATCCGCGGCGCTGGCAACCGCGCCAAACCCGATTGCGATCGTGCTGAATGCCGTTGCCAGGAATCGGTTCAGCTTGTTCATAGCGTGCTCTCCGGTGCTGCTACCGGCAGCATCAGCAGGTCGATCGCCGCCTGCTTGTTGGCCATGCGGATGCCGTTCTGGATGGCGCTGCGGTACTGTGCGCTGTCCAGCTCCTCCCAGCTTCGGGTGGCCACGTTCCAGTGTCCCGATACCGCGAGATCAGGCGTCTGGTACAGCAGCGCGACACGACCGACGCGCAGCACGTTGACCTCGCGCTCCACGCCTTCGATCGTTATCGTGTCCTTGTAGGTGTCGATCTTGCGACCGTACTCGATCTCGATCTTGTAGGCCTCCAGCACCTGGCGGAACTTCTCTGCCGTGGTGACATCGGCACGATCGAGATTGTTGCGCAGAAAGGCGATCCGATTGCCCCGCTCCTGGAGATGGAACGGCAGATCGAGCGCCACGAATTCCTCGAGACCGTCGATCATGCGGATCACCAGCGGGGTGATCTGACGCTGGATGATCGTCACGTCGGCGATCGACTGATCGATCTGGGACGCACGGGTCGTCTGGTTTGCAACCTGCTTTTCGAGCCGTGCGTTGTAGACCTTCAGACCATCGATCTGCTTGGTCACGGTCTTGTATTCCTGCAGCAGGTCGCGGGTCTCGTCGGCGATCTTGTCGATCTTGGCCTGCGAAGCCTGGCCTGCCTCCGCGGACGCCTGGCTCACCCTGAAGATATCGTTGAAGGTATCGGCATGGATGCTCGGGGCGCCCAGCAGCGCCGCGACGGACATGGCGAGGAAGGCCTGCTTCATCGTGTATTTGCTCATCGCGATCTTGTCCCTGTTTTCGAACGTTCACCATCCGCGGGCATCGACCCCGGTCACGGCGCCCAAACCCTTACGGAATTTCCGACTATTTGCGACCTCGCTGCATTAAAAGGAAGTCATTTTGCCAAGTCAACGAGATCCTGAGTCCGCCTTGTTCTGGCGCAGGTTTCCGACTCAAATCGCTCGTCCGGCAACCGCGGGCAAACGCTCCAGCGTCACAAAGCAAAACCGCAGCCCGGGTTCCGCGGCGCTTTGACCAGGCACGCGCTCCGACTCCCGCCACTGCCGCGGGTCGATTTCGGGAAACCAGGTATCACCCGCGATCTCCAGCTCGATTTGCGTCAGGTAGATGCGATCGGCAAACCGCAGGCATTGCCGGTAGATTTCCGCCCCGCCGATCACCATGCACTCGCCGACGCCATCCCGGGTCGCGATCTCGCGGGCCAGCCCCAGCGCCGTGGGCAGATCGCGCGTGACGATCACATCCGCGGATGGCGCAAAACCAGACACGGTGCTCAACACGATATTGCTGCGCCCCGGCAAGGCGCGACCGATCGATTCGAAGGTGCGCCGCCCCATGATCACCGGCTTGCCGAGCGTCAGCGCCTTGAAATGGCGCAGATCCTCGGGCAAGCGCCACGGCAGGGCATTGTCACGACCGATCACGCGATTGGCGGCCATCGCGACCACCAGGCACAGCTTCACCGCGGCCCCGCTCATACCGCCACGGGCGCGGCAATATGCGGGTGGGCCTGGTAAGCGCGCAACGCGATGTCCTCGGCACGAAACGCGAACAGGTCACTTACCCCGGGATTCAGTTCCAGCACCGGCAAGGGATACGGCTCGCGCTCGAGTTGCAAGCGTGCCTGGGCGAGATGATTGATGTAGAGATGGGCATCGCCGAAGGTATGCACGAAATCGCCGGGGCGCAGGCCGCAGACCTGCGCAACCATATGGGTGAGCAGGGCGTAGGAGGCGATATTGAACGGGACCCCCAGAAAAACATCGGCGCTGCGCTGGTAGAGCTGACAGGACAGACGCCCGCCCTGAACGTAGAACTGGAACAGCGCATGGCAGGGGGCCAGCGCCATGCGCTCGATATCCGCCACGTTCCAGGCGCTCACCATCAGCCGGCGCGAATCGGGATTGCCGCGGATCTGCTCGAGCAGCGCGGTTATCTGATCGATATGCCGCCCGTCGGCGGCAGGCCAGCTGCGCCATTGGTAGCCGTAGACCGGTCCGAGTTCGCCATCGGCATCCGCCCATTCGTCCCAGATCGAGACTCCGTTGTCCTTCAGGTAGCGGATATTGGTGTCACCGCGCAGGAACCACAGCAGCTCGTGCAGGATCGAGCGCAGGTGCAGCTTCTTGGTGGTGACCAGCGGAAAGCCCTCGGCGAGGTCGAAGCGCATCTGGTAACCAAATACGCTGAGCGTGCCGGTGCCGGTACGGTCGCCCTTCGAAGCGCCATTTTCGAGGATGTGGCGCAGCAATGCGTGGTACTGCTTCATGGCCGTGCTTTGTCCCCGGCCGGCCCCGGACCGCGGTAAGCCCACAGCAGCAGCACGACACCGCCCACCAGCATCGGCAGGCACAACAGCTGACCACGGGTCAGCCAGCCGAACGCCTGGAATCCTATGTCGTGGTCAGGCTCGCGAACAAATTCGACCGCGAAGCGAAACACGCCGTACAGCGTCAGAAACAGCCCGGTCACTGCCAATCTCGGGCGCGGCCTGGATGAGTACCACCACAGCAGCGCAAACAGCAGCAGACCCTCGAGCGCGGCCTGGTAAAGCTGCGAGGGATGCCGCGCCAGCGCCAGCGGATCACGCGGGAACACCATACCCCACGGCAGATCGGTAGGCCTGCCCCACAGCTCCTGGCCGATGAAGTTGCCGATACGCCCGAAGCCGAGCCCCAGCGGCACGATGGGCGCCACGAAATCGAGAATATCCGCGATGCGGCAGCCACGCGAGCGCGCAAACCACCATAACGCGACCCCTACCCCGAGAAGCCCACCATGGAACGACATGCCCCCTTCCCAGACCCGGAACAGCCACAGCGGATCCTCCTGCAGATGGGCGAAACCGTAAAACAGTACGTAGCCGAGCCGGCCGCCAACCACGACACCGATCGCGCCCCAGAAAATCAGGTCCTCTACCTGCTCCCCGGTGATCGGCGCTCCCGGACGGGCGGCACGCACCCGCGCCAGCCACCAGGCCGAGGCAAAAGCGGCGAGATACATCAGCCCGTACCAATGCACCTTGAGCGGACCGATCGCGACAGCGACCGGATCGAAGGCAGGATGATGCAGCATCAGCGGCTCCGGGCGGTTTCTGGTTGCGGCACCATGGGCGCCGACCGTGGCGGAGCGCTATTATGCCTCACCGCAACCGCAGTCACAGCTTATGTGCCTTATCGTGATCGCCTGGCGCAGCCACCGCGCCTACCCCCTGCTCATCGGCGCGAACCGCGACGAGTTCCATGATCGCCCCAGCCTGCCCGCCGGATTCTGGTGCGACGCGCCGCAACTTTGCGCCGGCCGCGATCTGCTGGCCGGAGGCAGCTGGCTCGGCATCACCCGCGGCGGACGATTCGCGGCACTCACCAATTTCCGCGCCCCCGAGGCAAAGGCGAGCAACGCACCCTCGCGCGGGGAGTTGGTGAGCGCGTTTCTGCGTGGCAGCGATACGCCGCGCAGCTATCTCGAACAGTTGCAGCCGCAGGCGGCGCGCCATGCCGGCTTCAACCTGCTGCTCGGAGAACTGGGTGGCGAGCTGTACTACTTTTCCAACCGCGCTGATGCCATCCGGCGCCTTGAGCCCGGCGTCTATGGATTGTCGAATCATTTGCTGGACACACCGTGGCCAAAAGTGCGCGCTGCCCGTGCAAACCTGGCGGCACTGATCGAAGCCGAGCCTGGCACAGACGAGATATTCGCGCTCCTTGGTGAGCGCTCGCTGCCCCCGGCGCATGAACTCCCCGATACCGGGGTCGGCCAGCAACACGAACAGTTGCTCGCACCGTGCTTCATCGTTTCCGAGCGCTATGGAACACGCGCCAGCACCGTGGTGCGTGTGAGCCGGGAAGGCAGGGTGGAATTCGAGGAGCATTCCTTCGATGCCCGCGGCAAGCGCCAGCAAACGGTTGCACACCGTTTCCGGATCACCTGATCCGCGGACTCAGATACGCGTGCGCACCGGTACGCCTTCGCGTCGCAAGCGCTCGTCGACGCAGGCGCGGATCGCCCGCGCATCGTCCATGCGCGCAACCTCGGCGAGCAGCGCCACGGCCTGCGCGCGACTGAAACGCCGCAGCGCCGATTTCACCGGCGCGAGATTGGTCGCGCTCATCGACAGCGTGTCATAGCCCATCGCGACCAGCAGCAGGGCCGCGCCGGGGTCGCCGGCAAGCTCGCCGCAGATACTGACCGGCTTGGCGGCCGCATGCGCCGCGTTCGCGACCGCGGCCAATGCCTGCAGCACCGCGGGATGAAACGAATGGTAGAGCCCCGCGACCCGCGCATTGTTGCGATCAACCGCCAGCAGGTACTGGGTGAGATCGTTGCTGCCGACCGACAGGAAATCGACGCGACCGGCGAGAGCGGCCGCCTGGTAGACCGCAGCCGGCACCTCGACCATCACCCCCACCGGCGGCAACTTCACGTCCCAGCCTTCTTCGCGAACCTCCGCATGCGCTCGGCCGAGCAGTATCAATGCCTCGTCGACCTCGGCGGTATTGCTGATCATCGGCAACATGATGCGCAGATTGTCGAAGTCCACGCTTGCCTTGAGCATCGCGCGCACCTGCGCCAGGAAGATTTCCGGATGGTCGAGCGTCACCCGGATACCGCGCCAGCCGAGAAACGGGTTTTCTTCCTCGATCGGGAAGTACGGCAGCGCCTTGTCTCCACCCACGTCGAGCGTGCGCATGGTAACCGGGCGCGGCGCGAAGGCCTCGAGCTGTTCCCGGTAGATCAGGCGCTGCTCCTCCTCGGTCGGGAAACGCTCGCGAACCAGGAACGGTATCTCGGTTCGGTAGAGCCCCACGCCCTCGGCGCTGCGCCCCAACGAGCGAATGATCGCGGAATCGAGCCCGGTATTGAGCATCAGGCTCACCGCCTTGCCATCGGTCATCACGCACGGCAGATCGATGCAGCTTTCCATCGCGCGCGCATCGGCACGCTCGAGTGCCATCGCCTCGGCATATTGCTGCAGGACTTCCGGGGGCGGATTCACCAGCACCCGGCCTTCATTGCCATCGACCACGATCTCGGCGCCTTCCAGCGCCGCGAACGGCAGACCGACGACACCCATCACGGTCGGCACACCCATTGCGCGTGCCAGGATCGCCACGTGCGAATTGCCCGAACCCGATACCGACACCAACGCCGCCAGGCGCACTGCGGGCACATCGGCCAGCAAGGAGGCCGGGATCTCCTCCCCGACCAGCACGGTGTGCTGCGGATACTCGGTTATGGTCTGCACACCGGCCTGCAGTTGGGCCAGTACCCGGCACCCGAGATCGCGCAGATCGGTGGCGCGATCGCGAATATAGGCGTCTTCCATCATTTCAAAAGTCTGCACGTGCTCGAGCATCACCTGGCTCAGGGCACCCTGGGCCCAGGAACCGCCACGGATGCGCTCGATCACCTCGCCGGAAATCGCCTGATCGTCGAGCAGCATGCGGTAGGCATCGAACAGCGCCAGCTCTTCCGGGCGCACCCGGGTGCTCAGCTGGGTGCGGATCGCGGCAATCTCCTCGCGCACCCGGTCCACCGCCCGCTGGAACAGCGTCACCTCGGCGGCGGGGTCCGTGCACTCGCGCTGCGGGACGCTATCGAGATCCGCGGGTGGCGAGACCACCACCACGCGCCCGATGGCGATGCCCGGCGATCCCGATATCCCGCGAAATTCCGTGGACCGTCCGCGGGCATCGCGACGCGCCCCGCGAAACGCCCCGGTCAGACTGGCGTGGGCGATGAGACCGGCGAGCTGCGCCGACATCGTGACCAGGAAGGCTTCCTCGTCCTCGTCGAAACGGCGGCGCTCGCGCTGCTGCACCACCAGCACGCCGAGTACCTTGCGGTGGTGGATGATCGGCACCCCGAGAAAGGCCTTGAAGACCTCCTCGCCCGAATTCTCGATGTATTTGTAGTGCGGATGCGATTCGGCATTTTCGAGGTTGAGCGGCTCCTCGCGCCGCGCCACGTAGCCAATCAGTCCCTCGTCCAGGGCCAGGCTCACCTGCCCCTCGAGTTGCTTGTTCAGGCCCTCGGTGGCCATGAACACATAGCGATCGTGCTCCGCATCATGGATGTACACCGAACACACCTCGGTGCCCATCGCATCGCGCACGCGCCGCACGATGATCTGCAGGGTTTGCGGCAGATCGCGCGCGGTGACCACCTCCTGCACGATGCTGCGCAGCGATTTCAGCATGGAATTGACCGGCGTCTTTTCAGCTCCCATTGCGCACCAGCCTGCCGTGACGTGGCGCCAGTTCCCAGAGCGCCCGACGATAGACTTCCCGCTTGAACGGCACGATCTGTCCCAGCGGATACCAGTAACTGACCCAGCGCCAGTGATCGAACTCCGGGGCGCGATGCGCATCGACCCGCACCCGTTGGTCCTCGCTCACCAGGCGCAGCAGAAACCATTTCTGTTTCTGGCCGACAAAATTCGGATCACGCCGGTTGCGCATGTATTGCGGAGGCAGACGGTACTTGAGCCAGCCCGCGGTGCAGGCGAGCAGGTCCACATCGCTCTGCACCAGCCCGACCTCTTCGGTGAGCTCGCGGAACATCGCCTGCTCGGGCGATTCGTCCTCCTGGATACCGCCCTGCGGAAACTGCCAGGCATTCTGGCCGCGGCGGCGTGCCCACAGCAGGTCGCCCCGGCTGTTGGCCAGGATGATTCCCACATTGGGTCGATAGCCTTGTTCATCGATCACGCGCGCGCTTCCACCGATCGGAAAGGGTTCCGGGGCATTCTTCCACAGATCGTCCGGCGCGGACAAATCAACGGTGACTGCGACAGATCAGGGTCTTCAGATAGCGGGTTTCGGCAATCGCCGGGTGCAGCGGATGATCCGGACCCTGCCCGGTGATTTCGAGGATCTGCAACTCCCGACCGGCCTGCTGCGCCGCAGCACGCACGATGTCGATCAGACCGGACTCCTCGAGATGCAGCGAGCAGGAGGCGCTCACCAGGATGGCATCGTCAGTGAGCAGGTTCATCGCGGCCCGGTTCAGCTTCTGGTAGGCGTGTTCCCCGCTCTTCTGGTCGCGACGACGCTTGATGAAGGCGGGTGGATCGAGTATCACCACGTCGAAGCGCTCGCCCTCGGCCGCCAGTTGCTGCATCTGCTCGAAGGCATCGCCGCAACGAAATGCAAGTTGCTCGCCCACGCCATTCAGCGCGGCGTTGCGCGCGGCCAGCGCCAGCGCCGGCTCGGAGCTGTCGATGCCGAGCACCGAGCTCGCGCCCGCGACCGCCGCCTGAACGCCCCATGCCCCCGCATAGCAGAACACGTCCAGCACCCGCCGCCCACGCGCCAGCTCGGCCACGCGGCGGCGCCCGGTGCGATGGTCGAAGAACCAGCCGGTTTTCTGGCCACCATGCGGCGAGACCCAAAAGCGCACGCCGTTCTCGCCGAGCTCGATCAGCTCGGGTACCTCGCCATGAACCACCCGCGCGTACATCGGGAGCTGCTCCATATCACGGATGCTGGCGTCATTACGCAGCAGAATACCCGCCGGTGCCAGCAGTTCGACCAGCACCGCAACCAGCGCCTCGAGCAGCACTTCCATGCCCGCGGTCGCGATCTGCACCACCACGTATTCGCCGTATCGATCGACGATCAGGCCGGGCAACCCGTCGCTGTCTCCGTAGGCAAGGCGGTAAAAGGGTTCGCTGAACAATTGCTCGCGCAAGGTGAGCGCCACACGCAGCCGCCCGCGCAGAAACGCCTCGCCCACCGCGGTGTTGCCCTCGCGCACCAGCATGCGGGCGCAGATCAGGGAGTGCGGGTTTACCGAAACCACGCCGAGCGGTCTTCCACTTGCGGCAAACAGCAGCGCCTGTGCACCCGGCGTGAACGCTCTGAGCGGTGTGGCCGCGGTATCGATCTCGTTGCTGTAGACCCAGTTGTGACCCTGGCGGATACGGCGATCTTCGTTACGCCGCAATTGCAGGCGCGGCAGCTCCATCGCGCCACTCATCAGCTGGACGCTCCGGGTTCATTCCTCATCGAGGCTTGCTTCATAGGCTTCGGCGTCGAGCAGCGCGTCCATGTCCTCGCTGCTGTCGGCGCGCAGCCGGAAAAACCATCCGTCGCCATAGGGGTCGGCATTTACCTGTTCCGGGTTGCCTTCGAGCGCCTCGTTGACTTCGATCACCTCGCCCGCGACCGGAGCGTAGATATCGGACGCGGCCTTGACCGATTCGACCACGCCGGCCTGCTCGCCCGCATCGAGGTGGGTGCCTGTTTCGGGGAGTTCGACGAACACCACATCACCGAGCGCGGCCTGGGCATGATCACTGATACCCACGGTCACGATACCCGTGCCATCGTCCATGGCCCACTCGTGGGTAATGGCAAATTTTCGATCCGCAGGAACAGTGCTCATCGGGAACCCCCGGCAATAAAATAGAAGGATGAAGAGTGGCGATCGCTGACCGGCGGCGATTCTAACGTCCGCCCCGGCAAAACAAAACCACGCCGGCGCGACGTTGAACGCCTTCTCAGCCAAGCCCCATGGCGCGGCGCATGAACTCGCGTTTGAGCGGCCCGCTGCGATGCACCAGGCTCATGCCGACGTTACGCAGCAGGCGCAGGTCGAGCCGATCCGCGCCGTACAGGCGGCGAAACCCCTGCATCGCGCGCAGCATCAGCGCGTTTTCCCCGCGTCGACGCCTCTGGTAGCGTGCCAGCACGTCCAGATCGCCGGGTCCGGCGCCACGACGCAGGGCGCGACCAAGCTCTTCGGCCAATACCCGCACGTCGGAGAATCCGAGGTTGATGCCCTGCCCGGCCAACGGATGGATCACGTGCGCGGCATCGCCGACCAGCACGACGCCCGGGGCAACATACGCGTCGGCATGCTGTTGGCGCAGCGGAAAATCGTAGCGCCGGGATACCTCGCTTATGCCACCGAGACAACTCTCGCAGGCGCGCTGCAACTCCAGCGCGAACGCGCGATCGTCGAGCGCCAGCAACTGTTGTGCCCGTCCATCGTCCGCGCTCCACACGATCGAGCAGGCGTGATCAGCCTCCAGCGTCGCCAGTGGCAGCAGTGCCAGCGGTCCGGATTGCAGAAATCGTTGCCGCGCGGTGCGCCGGTGACCCTCGTCCGTGCGGATGGTGGCAACGATCGCACGCTGGCCGCAGTCCTCGGTGCGCGCCCGCACACCACACAACCGGCGTACCGCGGAATTTGCACCATCGGCGCCGACCAGCAACGCAGTATCGATGAGAGCGCCGGAGGCAAGCTGCAGGCGCAGCGCGGCGCGCCCGGCTACAGGCTGCTCGAGGGCGAGCAGCCGCTCGGATCCCTTCAGCTCGACATTAGGGCAACTGCCCAGGCGCGCCAGCAAAGCACCCACGATCCAGCGGTTCTCGACGATATGGCCGAGTTCCGGTCGCCGCACCTCCTCGGCGCGGAACTCGATCAGGCCACTGCCGTCCTCCTCCCATACGCGCATCGCCTCGTAGGAGCTCCGGGCTCGCGGCGGGATCAAATCCCAGGCGCCGACCTCGCGCATCAGCTCCGTCGAGGCGGCGCTCAGGGCGCTGACCCGTGGATCGACCTCGGCAATGGTAGCGGCAAGCGGCGGCAGCGAGTCCGCCAGCGCAGCGGCCTCGACCAGCAGTACCTCGTGACCGAGCGGCGCCAGAGTTGCGGCCAGCGCGCAGCCGGCAATACCGCCGCCGACGATCACCACATCATAAGAAGGCACTCGAGGAGACTTCATCGATGCTCAGCTCCCACCCAGTCCGGTCGCCTGGCGCACCAGCAGACTGCGTGCCCCGGGCAGCAGATCGAGCCCGATCAGGCCGAGACCACGCGCCGCAGCCAGCGGCAGAAACGCACTGCCGAACAACCGCGGCAGCACGTCGCTGAAGCCGCCGGTGAGTTCCTGATCGAGGCGCTGTGCATCCACGAAGCGCTGCAGCAGGGCCAGCGAGCCCGGGTTTTCACCCCGCGCATCAGCCTCGCGCAACAACTCGGCGAGCGCCGCCACATCGCGCAACGACAGGTTGAATCCCTGCCCGGCCACCGGGTGGAGCGAGTGCGCGGCATTGCCGAGCAGCACCACGCCGGCACGCGCCTGCTCGCTCGCCGAGGACCGGCCGAGAGGGTAGATATGGCGCTCGCCGCAACGGCTCAAGCGCCCGAGACGATAACCGAAGCGGGTCTGCAGACGGCGCAGGAAACTGCTTTCATCGAGGGCTGCCGCTGCGGTCGCGAGCGCGGGTGGCAACACCCAGACCAGTGCGCTGCGCGCACCTCGGTCGGCGTCCGGCGGCAATGGCAGCATGGCCAGCGGCCCCTGGTCACTGAAGCGCTCGAACGCAAGCCCGCCGTGGTCTTTCTGGTGTCCGATATTGGTGATCAGGGCGTGCTGCCCGTAGGGCAGCTGCTCCATGGCGATGCCAAGCCGGGCGGCAAGGCCGGAGCGCGCGCCATCGGCGATCACCGCGAGTGAGGCGTCGAATTCGAGCTCCCGCCCGTCCTCGCGCACATCCAGCCGCGCACCACCGGGAGTGACTCGGATGTTCGCAACACTGGCGGGTGCCAGCACTCGCAGCGACGGACATCTGGCCAAGGCGCCATGAAGCACGCTGCCGAGCCACTGGTTCTCGACCACGAAACCGAGCGCTTCGAGGCCTTCCTCACGCGCATCCATGCGGGTCGACCCGAAATGTCCGCGATCGGACACATGGATGCGTTGTATCGCCTGGGCATGACCACGCACCGCTTGCCAAAGGCCCAGACCGTCGAGAAAGCGCGCGCTGCTCAACGACAATGCGGTCGAGCGCGCATCGAAACTCGGCTGCCGGGAAGGCGCGTGTCCGGCGCCCAGCAATGCCGTGCTCTCGATCACCGCAACGCGCAGCGTGGTATTGCTCAGCGCGCACGCCAGGCTGGCACCGACCATGCCACCGCCGACGATCACCACATCGAAGTGCTCTGCGCTCACCTGGATTTCGCCATCAATTGCTCGATATCGGCGACTGCTTTCGGCGCCGCATCGCTCAAAACCTGGCGTCCACCACGGGTCACCACCACGTCATCCTCGATGCGGATGCCGATGCCGCGCCATTTCTTGGCCACGGAAGGATCATCCGGTGAAACATAGATACCGGGTTCGATGGTCAGCACCATGCCGGGTTCCAGCACCCGCCACTCGTCGGCGATCTTGTAGTCGCCCACATCGTGCACGTCCAAGCCGAGCCAGTGACCGGCCCGGTGCATGTAGAAGGGCCGGAAGGCCTCGAGATCCACCAGCTCGTTCAACTCGCCATCGAGCAGGCCGAGGTCACGCAGGCCCGCGGTGATCACGCGCACCGTGATGTCGTGCGGCTGGTTCCAGTGACTGCCCGGCTTCACGGCGCGGATTGCGGCGAGCTGTGCCTCCAGCACGATCTCGTAGAGCGCGCGCTGCGCGCCATCGAAGCGGCCGTTGACCGGAAAGGTGCGGGTCACATCCGAGGCGTAGTGCTCGAACTCGCAGCCCGCATCGATCAGCACCAGCTCGCCGGCGCGCAACCGGGCGTTGTTCTCGACGTAGTGGAGGATGCAGCCGTTGCGTCCACCGCCGACGATGCTGCTGTAGGCAGGCGAACGCGCGCCCCGGGTGGCGAACTCGTGCAGCAGCTCCGCCTCGAGCTGGTACTCGTACATGCCGGGCCGGCAGACACGCATGGCACGCTTGTGTGCCTGCGCGGAAATCTCGCCCGCGCGCTGCATGACCTTGATCTCGTCCGTGCTCTTGTAGAGACGCAGCTCGTGCAGCAGATGATCGAGATCGAGAAACTCGCCGGGCGGATGCGCTCCGGACCGGGCCCTGGCGCGGATCTTGTTGATCCAGACCATCAGCCGGCGATCGAAATCCGCTTGCCGGCCCATTGCGTAATAGACCCGCTCGCGCCCCTCGATCAGGCCGGGGAGGATGTCATCGATATCGCCGATCGGAAATGCATCATCGGCGCCATACTGCTCGCAGACACCCTCCGGACCCGCGCGATAGCCATCCCATAACTCACGCGCGCGGTCGCGTTCGCGACAGAACAGGAGGAATTCGCCGTGGCGCCGTCCGGGGGCCAGCACCAGCACGGATTCCGGTTCGGAAAACCCGCTGAGGTAGTGAAAATCGCTGTCCTGGCGAAATGGATAGGTGTTGTCGCGGTTGCGGATGCGGATCTCGGAAGAGGGCAGGATCGCGATGCTGTCCGGCTCCATCAACGCCATCAGGTCACGGCGCCGGCGCGCAAACTCCCGGTTGCCGATCCGCGGTTGCGCGGGCGCGCGCCTGCTGGTGGCCGGCATCAGTGCAGCGTCGCTTCGACGGGCGCCGCGCGCTCGGTGAAGATTCCGAGCGCGGCGATGCGCACGAACTCCGCGATCTGCATGAAATCATTCTCGTCCTCGTCGTCTCCCTCGGCCAGTGACTCCTCGTCGAGACCACCCGCGATGGAACCCAGATCGGCAAGAATCTCGCTGGTCTCGGCGGACAGCGCCGCACCGCTATTCATCGCGGAAAAGCCGTCGACGAAAGCCTCGCACCACTCGGCAAGCGCCCGTACCCGCGCCGCGAGGCTGGTGTCGTCGTCGGGAAGCAGCGGCGTGAATCCAAACTCCGGATCGCGCAGCGCCTCCTCGGTGACACGCACTGCATCGAGCACTCCGCTCACCTTCAGGTCCTGCTCATCGAGGACCAGATCGAGGCAGGCGCCCAGCGCGGAGGCGCTGAGACGCGCGCCGGTATCCGCGCACAAGCCTCCCACCAGGGCCCCGTGCAGGCTGGCAACGGAGAGCTCCGGATCGAGCATCGCGGCAATTGCCGCAAAGCCATCGCTTTCGGCTTGCATCATTCAGACACCGTGAACCATCTTGAAATCGTCGCTCGATTGACCGTGACAGGGTGGCTCACTATAGTAACCAAAGCGCGTGATGCGATGAAGGCATCCAATGGAAATGCAGCAATTGAAACTTCTCGAGCAACGGGTCGAAGACCTGATCCGGCTGTGTGCACGCCTGGATCAGGAGATCCGCGCCCTCAAGAGCTCGGAGCGGCAACTGCGCGACGAACGGGCGCAACTGCTGCGCAAGAACGAGGACGCGCGCTCCAAGGTGGAAGCGATGATCGGGCGCCTGCGCTCCCTGGAGCAGGAATCATGAGTGCGGATGTCAACACCGTAAAGGTGAACATTCTCGACAAGGATTACCAGGTTTCCTGCCCGGCCGCGGAGCGCGATGCGCTGGTCGAATCGGCGCGTTACCTCGACCAGCAAATGCGCACCATCCGCCAGGGTGGCAAGGTGGTCGGCGTCGAGCGCATCGCGGTGATGGCAGCGCTCAACATCACCCATGAGCTGATTCGCCAGGGTCAGCAGTCCAGCCTCGGCAGCCAGGATCTGCAGGAGCGGATCCGACGGCTTACCACGCGCATCGACGACAGCATCAACAGCGTCCGCCAGATGGAAATGTAGACCCGTCGGCTGCTTCGCATAATTCTGCTGTTATACTTCACGCCGATTCCCTGGACTATTTGCCAGCCAGTTAGTCCTCGAGCCGATTGACACCAAACTGGGGGTCTCTCGATTGGAGCCAGTGTGCATGTCCGCACGTCGGAAAGCCTGAGGCGCCGCAGAGGCCACCGCCTTGAACCGTTGGGTTCAAGGGCGACATTGGCAGCGGTAGCTCCGGGGAATCCCCATCCTGCGCCTGATCACCCGGATACCTGATCGATGTCCTCGCGCACCATTCTGCGTAACCAGTGCCGAACGCTGCGGGAACAGCTGTCCGGGGCCGAACGCCGCCAGGCCTCGTTGCAGATCTGCCGACGGATCCGGACCTCGGCGTATTACTGGGCTGCCAGTCACCTCGCCGTATTCTGGCCGATGGATTCCACGGAAGTGGACCTGCGCGAATTGCTGGGCTCGGCGTTGCGCCACGGCAAGCGCTGTTATCTGCCGGTGATGCGCAGCGCCCGCAAGATGGTGTTCGTGCGCTATCGCGCCACCACCGAACTGTATCTGAATGATTACGGCATACCCGAGCCGCGCTATCTCGGCCGCGATATGCTGGCGCCTGCGCTGCTCGATCTGGTCTGCGTACCACTGCTCGGATTCGACCGCAGCGGCACCCGTCTTGGTGCCGGCGGAGGCTATTACGACCGCGCGTTCTCGTTCAAGCTCGACGAGTCCGCCGCAAAACCCCGCCTGCTCGGCGTGGCATTCGCCAACCAGGAGCTTGGTGGCATTGCGCGTGCGCCCTGGGACGTACCGCTTGGCGCGATCGCGACCGAGCGGGAACTCATCGAGTGCGCTGCCTCGCGCGACTCAGCCCAGGAATAGCCGGTAGGCGGGATTCTCGCTTTCGTCCCAATAGTTGTAGACCCGGTGAACACGGGCCATTTCCGCGAAGAACTCGGCCAGTGCCCGGCGCTCCTTTTTCGGCACCTGGAATCCGACCAGCACGCGGGCGAAATCGGCACCGTGGTTGCGGTAGTGAAACAGCGAGATATTCCAGCCGTGCTCGAGCTTGTTCAGGAAATTGAGCAATGCGCCGGGACGCTCCGGAAACTCGAAGCGATAGACGATCTCCTCCGCGCCCTTCGCCGGCGCGCGCCCGCCCACCATATACCGCACATGCAACTTGGCCATCTCGTTGTCGCTCAGGTCCATGACCGGGTAACCCCTGGCACCCAGTTCCTCCACCAGGGTCTCGCGATCGCCGCGCTCGGGCGAAACCTGCACCCCGACAAAGATCCGCGCCTGGCCCGCATCGGCGTAGCGGTAATTGAATTCGGTGATCGAACGCTGGCGCCCCACCACGTTGCAGAACGCGCGAAAACTGCCCGGCTGCTCGGGGATCGTGACGCTCAGCACCGCTTCGCGTTTCTCGCCGATCTCGGTACGCTCGGAGATATGGCGCAGGCGGTCGAAATTGGTGTTCGCACCGCTGTCGATCGCGACCAGTGTCTGTCCGCGCACGCCTTCGCGCTCGATGTATTTCTTCAGGCCCGCGAGTGCCAGCGCGCCGGCCGGTTCCGCGATCGAGCGCGTGTCATCGAAGATGTCCTTGATCGCCGCGCACATCTCGTCCGTGCTGACGGTTATCACCTCATCGACGGTCTGGCGGATCACGCGAAAGGTTTCCTTGCCGATCTGTCCGACCGCCACGCCATCGGCAAAAATGCCCACGTGCGTGAGCTTGACGCGCCGCCCGGCCTTCAATGCCGCCGCCAGGCAGGCCGCATCGTCGGGCTCGACACCGATCACCCTGACCGCAGGCCGCACGTACTTGATATAGGCCGCGATACCGGCCAGCAGGCCACCGCCGCCGACTGGAACGAACACCGCATCGAGCGGCCCCGACAACTGACGCAGAATCTCCATGCCGATCGTGCCCTGCCCCGCGATCACGTCCGGATCATCATAGGCATGCACATAGCTCATGCCCTTTTCGGTGGCCAGCGTCAGGGCATGCGCGCAGGCTTCGTCATAGGTGTCACCATGCAGCACCACGCGCGCTCCGCGGCTGCGCACCGCGCTCACCTTGATCTCCGGCGTGGTGCGCGGCATCACGATCAGCGCCTTGATCTGCAGACGCTCGGCTGCCAGCGCCACGCCCTGGGCATGGTTGCCGGCCGAGGCCGTGATTACACCGCGCGCGCGCTCCTCGGCGCCGAGCGCGACGATCCTGTTGTAGGCGCCGCGCAGCTTGAACGAGAACACCGGCTGCAAATCCTCGCGCTTGAGCAGGATGCGGTTGCCAAAACGCGCCGACAACTGGCGCGCCTCGTCGATCGGACTCTCGATGGCCACATCATAGACACGCGCGGCAAGGATGCGCTTGATATAGGACTTCGGCATGGTGCGGGAACCGGCATGGAAAACGGCAACTCATGGTAAACAGCCAGCAATCCGGACGCCACTGCCAATATCGGCGAAATTGCCCGCGGCCCGCACGATAACGTAAGCTCGCGCCTCCCCGCGCCACGCCCATCGAGATCGCCATGAAAACCCAGGACGAGCTGAAACGAGCCGCCGCGCAAGCGGCCTTCGAGCATGTGCGCGAGCGGCTCGACGAGCGTACCGTGATCGGCGTCGGCACCGGCTCGACCGCCAACCTGTTCATCGACCTGCTGGCCGGAATTCGCGCGCGCATCACGGCGACGGTTGCCAGCTCCGAGGGCTCGGCCAGGCGGCTTGCCGCGCATGGCATCCCGGTTCTCGACCTGAACGCGGTCGACGGGGTCGACATCTACGTCGACGGAGCCGACGAGGCCAACGCGCAACTGCAGCTCGTCAAGGGGGGCGGCGCCGCATTGACCCGCGAGAAGATCGTTGCGGCAGTGGCGCGCGAATTCATCTGCATCGCCGACCACAGCAAGCTGGTGGCCCGGCTCGGTGCATACCCGCTGCCGGTGGAGGTGATCCCGATGGCGCGCAGCCACGTGGGGCGCGCGATCGTGCATCTCGGCGGTAGCCCGGTTTACCGTCAGGGCGTGCTGACCGACAACGGCAACATCATCATCGATGTACACGATTTGCCGGCCTACGATCCGCTGCTGATGGAAGTCGAGCTGAACAACATCGTCGGGGTGGTATGCAACGGGCTTTTCGCGCGCCGCCCGGCGGACCTGTTGTTGCTGGCTGGTCCCGACGGCGTGCGCGAGATGCGCGCGTCCTGAGCGGGCGCCCGGCTCAGCCAACGATCTGCGAACGCACCCGCAACAGGCCGGTGAGATCCGCACTGATCCGATCCCCCGGGACCAACGGCCCCACGCCTTTTGGCGTCCCGGTCAACACGACGTCACCCGGCCACAGACTGAACTGCGCACTGGCATAGCAGATCAGATCGATGATCGGCGTCAGCATCTGGGCGCTGTTGCCAAACTGTCGCCGGCGTCCGTTCACCGCGAGCTTCAGCTCCAGGTTGGCCAGATCGCAAGCGGGATCGAGTGGCAGAAATACGCTGATCGGGCAGGATGCGTCAAAGCCCTTGGCCATCTCCCAGGGATGGCTCTGCGCTTTCAGCCCATCCTGCACATCGCGCAGCGTCAGATCGATCGCGAGCCCGATACCGGCGATCGCCGCGCGCACCTGCCCGGGTGTGGCGGCGCACAATTCGCGCCCGATCAGCACCGCGATCTCGAGCTCGTGGTGCACGCTGCCGCGCGCGGCAGGTACCCGGATGAAGGGTGCGAAATCGACCGCCGCGGACGGCGGCTTGATGAACAGCAGCGGCGTTTCCGGAACCGGGTTTCCGAGCTCTTGCGCATGGGCCGCATAGTTGCGCCCGACACACACCAGCTTGCCTACCGGCAGCTCGATACGCTTGCCGGAGACATAAGCGTGACAGTAACCATCGGTGCCGACCAGCGGGCGCTGCAAGCCCGGGTCACCGGCAATCAACGCGCGCAGTCGCCGGTGGTGCTTGCCGCTGCTGAACTGGCGAAAGCGGACCGCGAAGCGCGCGCGCGCGGCCGCCGCCTGCCGCTGCAGCTCCTGCGTCAGCGCCTCGATCAACTGGCATAATGCCGCATCGCCGGTCGCACCCGGGTACTGCAGCACGGCCTGCAACAGCTGCGCATGCGTGGCGAAATCCTGATAGTCGCCAAGCACGTTCTGCAGCTTGCGCATACGCCGGATCGCGGCAACGATCTCGGGCTCGTCGCCATCCGGTGCATGCATTTCCAGCAGGTAGCGCAGGCGTTTGCAGCGCTTGCGCAGGTCGTGAAGCTGCAGCGGCTCGGAGCTGTCATCGATCGCACGCCCGTGTTTGAGCATCGAACCCAGAGCATGGCGCAACGCGCCGCGATTGACCGCCCGCGCCGGCCACCCCGGGGTATGGGGTGTCAGTCCGGCGAAGGATTGCAGACGCTCCACCAGTCGATGTGCGCGCAGGCTGCGGCACGAGGACAGCAGCGCACGCCGTTCCCGGTAACGCATCCGGTTGAGCGCACGGCGCAACGTCGTCACGGCGGGATCGGTGTCCGGCAGGTGGGCATAATCCGCGAGCCGCTGCAGGAATACATCGATATCGCGCAGACCTCCGCTGCGCCCTGCCAGCCAGCGGCATTCATCCGCAAGTTCCGCGACGTCCGCGACCGGCAGGAACTGCCCGAGCGCCTTCAGCGCGGTGCGTATGCGGCGCAGCTCGACCCGGAAGCGGTGCAGCACCTCGATATCGGCGTCGACTTCCAGCTGCGGCAACAGGCCGGCCAGGCGCTGCGCGGCGCCAGCGAGATAACTCACGGTGGCGCGTCGATCCCGCTCCAGAACCGGATGCAACATGGTCAAGACCAGCCGAAAGGGACGACGATGGTAGCAGAGCCCAATCGCGGCGTCAGTGGCTGCGAATGGCAGCCCGAACCGCGCTGTGGCGCTGCGGCTAGCGCTTGGGGTAATCGAAATCCCATTCCAGCGGCCTGGTCCCGGCCACCGCGCACCAGGGCGTGCTCCCGTAACCGAGGTGCAATACACCGCAGGTCGGTACATTGTCGATTCGCGCCGCCGGGCACAGCAGGTTGGCGAGTTCGGTGATGGTGGGGTTGTGCCCGACGGCGAGCACGCATTCGAGCGCCTCCGGCAGGGCGCCGATCAGCGCCAGCCAGTCGCCGGTCCCCGCCTCGTACAACCCGTCGACGATTTCAATATCGGCAACGGGATAATCGAACTGCGCGGCCAGCAGTTGCGCCGTGCGCAGCGCGCGCCGTGCCGGGCTGGCAATCATTTGTTGCGGCACCAGCGAACGGCTCTTCAGGCGCGCGCCCATTTCCGGAGCGTCGTGCTCGCCGCGCTTGTTCAGCGGGCGATCGAAATCGCGCAGTGAAGCGTCACTCCAGGCCGATTTCGCATGCCGCACTATCAACAGATGTTTCATTCCGCTCACTCCTGCCGTTCCCGATCAATACCAGCTCGCCCGGCGCTCAGTAACGAATCCGGTGCTTTACTTGTGCGAAAGATGCCGCTATCACTGTAGCCCCCGATCAGCGCTTCGCACGAGATCACCATTTTGCCATCTGCCCTGCGCTCGCTGCACCTGTCGCTGCTGTGCCTTCTGCTCGCAATGCCTGGTTATGCGAGCGAGATGGCCGTCGATGCGGAAAAGCGGGAAATTGCCATCGCCCTGGCCACCGAACCGCCGTCGCTCAACTCGGTGAAAGCCACCGACGCCGAGAGCTCGCGCATTCTCGATCATATCAGCGAGGGGCTGCTGGGTTACGACGCCGACAATCGCCTGAGCGGCGGCGTCGCGCAACGCTGGGAGCTGAGCCCGCAGGGCGCGACTTTCCATTTGCGCCGCGATGCACTGTGGGACGATGGTGTCGCGGTGACCGCCAATGACTTCGTGTTTGCCTGGCGCGAGGTGGTGCGGCCCGGCAATGCCGCGCAGTACGCGCCACTGATGTTCCCGATCCGCAATGCCCGGCGCATCAATGCCGGTGAACTGGAGCCCGCGATGCTCGGCGTGCGGGCGCTCGACGATCACACGCTGCGGGTCGAATTCGAGGAACCGTGCGCCTACTTCCTCGGCCTCACGGCGTATATCACCTACCGGCCGATTCGCGAGGATGTGTACCGGCGTTTCGGCGAGCGCTATGCGGCGGAGGCGGGCAACCTGCGCTCGAACGGTCCGTTTCGCCTGAGCGAGTGGGTACACGGGGCGCGCTTGCGTCTCGAGCGCAACCCGCAATACTGGAACGTGGCAGCGGTCGCGCTGAACGCCATCAACGTGCCCTATATCACCGAGGAGCCGAGTTCCACCTTCAACCTGTTCAAGGACGACAAGATCGCACTCGCACCGCTCGATGACTCCACGATGCGCGAAGCGCTGGCGCGACGCATGAACGTGAAGCGCTTCATCGACGGCGCGCAGCTCTACATCGAGTTCAACCACCGTCCCGGGCGCCCGACGCGCAACCGGCATCTGCGCAAGGCCCTGCAACTCGCCTTCGATCCGGACACCTTCGTGGCACGCATCGTGCGCGTGCCCGGCAACGAGCCGATGCGCAGCCTGTTGCCGGGCTGGATCCAGGGAGAAAAGGAACTGTTCCGCCACGAGCACCCGCCGCGCGCACTGCACACCGATGTCGCACTGGCGCGCCAGCAGCTGGAACTGGCCAGGCAGGAACTCGGCGAGATCCCCGCGCTGGTGCTGCTGCTCGGCGACACGCCGACGGCCGGCAAGCAGGCCGAGTATCTGCAGGACCTGTACCTGCGCACGCTCGGCATCGAACTGAAACTCGACAAGCAGGTGTTCAAACAGCGGCTGGAGAAAATGACTGCCGGCGATTTCGACATGGTCGCCTCGGCATGGGGCCCCGACTATGATGATCCGCTGACCTACGCGGACCTCTTTGCATCATGGAACATGAACAACCGCGGACGCTATAGCAACGCGGAGTACGACCGCCAGGTCGCCATTGCGCAGCAGAGCGTCGCGGCACCCGTGCGCAACGCGGCATTTGCCCGCATCCAGGATATCGTGATCGAGGACGCGGTGATCATCGCGCTCTACGAGCGCGGCTATCTCTACGTGCAGCATCCGCGACTTGGCGGCGTGAAACGGCGGGTGTTCGGCGGCGACCCCAACTTCACCTACGCGTATATCGAAGAATGAACAGGTTCCCATGCTGCGCTATATCCTGAACCGCATCCTCTCGGGCCTGCTGACGATCTGGTTCATCGCCACCGCGACCTTCGTCGGCATGCATTCGGTGCCCGGCGATCCGTTGCTCAACGCAAAGGCCCTGACTCCCGAGATCCGCCGCAATCTCGAGCAACTGTACGGTCTCGACAAACCGCTCACGCAACAATACCTGATCTACATCGGCAACATGGCGCGTGGTGATTTCGGCATATCGTTCACCCAGCAGAACCGCCACGTCAACGACATCATCCGCGATCATTTTCCGGTGTCCGCGCTGCTCGGCGTACTGGCAATGCTGTTCGCGACACTGGGCGGTATCGTCTGGGGCGCGCTGACCGCGAACTACCGTGACCGGCTGCCTGATATCGTGATCATGTTCCTGGTCGTGCTGTGCATATCGGTGCCGAGCTTCGTGTTCGCGGCGCTCGGTCAGCTCGCAATCCTGCGGCTCAACGAAGCGCTTGGCGTGTCGCTGCTGCCGGTGGCCGGCTGGGGAAGTTTCAGCCACATGATCGTGCCGGCCACCGTGCTCGGCCTCGGCACGATGGCTTTCCTGACCCGGCTGATGCGTTCCTCCATGCTCGAGGTTCGCGGCTCCGATTACGTGCGTACCGCGCGTGCCAAGGGGCTCTCGCCGCTGCGCATCTTCTTCAGCCATCAACTGCGCAACGCCATCCTGCCGGTAATCACGGTGCTCGGGCCGGCGATCGCGGCGATCACCACCGGAGGCTTCGTGGTGGAACTGGTATTCGCGATTCCGGGGCTCGGGCGCTACTTCGTGCAGGCGGTGCAACAGCTCGATTACACCGTGATCATGGGGACCACGGTCTTCTATGGCTCGTTCCTGGTGTTCATGGTGATCGTGGTCGACATCCTGTACGGTTTCGTCGATCCCCGCATCCGGGTGGAGAAAGCCAACTGATGAGTGTCAGCAGCGGTTATCAGCCGGTGGCGGCGGATTTCCTGCCGCTGGCGCAAGCGGCCACAGGCGCGCAGATCAGCCGCCCCTCGCTGTCGTACTGGCAGGATGCCTGGCGCCGGCTGAAACAGAATCCCCGCGCGATGCTTTCGCTGCTGGTGGTGGCGTTCATGATCGCCGGCACCCTGGTCGGACCGTTGCTGTGGCGGGTGAACCCCGCACACCAGGTACTGGACCAGATCTCCCAGGGGCCGAACCTGGGAATGTCGGCGCTGTTGGTGGACGATTACGTCCCGTGGGCGGGCCGCACGGTAACCGTTTCACCCACGCGCGCCGCCACGGCGGCCGATCTGGCGGCACCGTCCGCGATCACCGTCCATGGCCAGCCGACCACCGAGGCGGTGCGCTTCCACTGGACGCCGGTCGCGGGCGCCACGGGCTACGCGATCTATCGCCATGAATTGCCTCCCGGCGGCAGCTTCGATCTCGGCTTGCCGCTGGGCGAGGTGGAGGGGGCGGGCACGGTCAGCTTCGAGGACCGGCTCGGACTCGAATCGCGCCGTTATTTCTACTCGGTAGTACCGTTGCTCGGGCACGAGGAGGGGCCCACCTATATCACGCTGGAGCAGCAGCTTCGCCAGGCGATCGCGATCTCCGAGGCGCGCTATCGCGGCCTGGTCACGGAGCAGGGGGCAGCGATCGGCGAGGATATCCGCCTGGTCGCCCATCCGCTGGGCACCGATTACCTCGGCCGCGATATCCTCGCGCGCATCATCCAGGGGGCCCGTACCTCGTTGTTCATCGGCGTCACCGCGCCGTTTCTCTACGTGTTGTTCGGCTTGTGTTATGGCGGCGTTTCCGGTTACTTCGGCGGGCGTATCGACAACGCCATGATGCGTTTCGCGGACTTCGTGATCGCGCTGCCCTTCCTGTTGTTCATGATCCTGTTCAAGGTCGCCTTCGGCATCGGGCCCGGCGAGAGCGGGGTGATGCCGATGCTGATTGCACTGATCCTGCTCGGCTGGCCGGCATCCGCGCGGCTGGTGCGCGGGCAGGTGCTGCAGATCCGCGAGGAAGCCTACATCCAGGCGGCGCGCATGATGGGCGCGGGCACGCGGTATCTGATCTTCCGCCATATGGTGCCGAACGTGATGGGCGTGCTGCTGGTGGCGCTCACCTTCGCGGTGCCGAGCGCCCCCTCGTGGGGATCGATGTGCAACGACGGTATCCGCACCATGCTCGCGCACCCGCACGAGTTGATCGTTCCGGCGGTGTTCATCAGCATCACGGTACTGGCGTTCAACCTGCTCGGCGACGGTCTGCGCGATGCGCTGGATGCGCGCCTGAGGTCACGCTGATGAGCGATCCAGCGGTTTCAACGCCAGTGCTCGAGGTGCGTGACCTGGAGGTGGAATTCGCCACCTACGGGGGCGTGGTCAAGGCCGTGCGCGGGGTGAGTTACGCGGTGGAGCGCGGGCGCACGCTGGCGGTGGTCGGTGAGTCGGGCTGCGGCAAATCAGTCACCGTGCAGGCGATCATGGGGCTGATCGACATGCCGCCCGGACGCATCACGGGTGGCTCCGCGCGCCTGCTGGGGCAGGAGCTGATCGGCCTCGGCGCGCGCGCGATCAACCGCGTGCGCGGTGCGGCAATCGGCATGATCTTCCAGGATCCGATGACCTCGCTCAACCCGACCATGAAGATCGGCAGCCAGATCGCCGAGACGCTGATCGCGCACCGCGGCATGGCCCGACGCGAGGCGCTGGCGCAGGCGGTGCAACTGCTCGATCGCACCCGCATCCCGGAGGCGGGCAAGCGCGCGAACCAATACCCCTTCGAGCTGTCCGGAGGCATGCTGCAGCGGGTGATGATCGCGATCAGCCTGGCCTGCAAACCAGCGCTGCTGATCGCCGATGAGCCCTCGACCGCGCTCGATGTCACGATCCAGAACCAGGTGCTGGAACTGATGCGCGAGATCCAGCGCGAGGAAGGCATGGCCATCGTGCTGATCACCCACGATCTCGGGGTGGTGGCGCGCATGGCCGATGATGTGGCGGTGATGTACGCCGGACGCATCGTCGAATCGGGCCCCGTCGAGGATATCTTCTATCGCTCCGCGCACCCCTACACCACGGGATTGAAGCGCGCGATGCCGGGCGCTGCGCGCACGCACCGGAAACTGGTCGCCATAGCGGGCAGCCCGCCCGACCTGTTCGCGGTTCCGCCGGGCTGCGCCTATGCGCCGCGCTGCCCGCACGCGATGAATATCTGCGCGGTGCACGATCCGGCACCAAGCGCGCTCGGGGCGCAACATCGGGCCAGTTGCTGGTTGCACCACCCACAGGCCCCGGCAGTCGCCACGACCCCGCCCACGATGAGTGACACCCGATGAGCGTGCTGCTCGATATCCGCGATCTGAAGACCCACTTCCGTCTCGGACCGCGCCAGACCGTGCACGCGGTCGACGGGATCACGCTCGCCATCGAGCGCAACCAGATCGTGGGGCTGGTCGGCGAGAGCGGCTCCGGCAAATCAACGCTCGGCAAGACCGTTGCGGGGCTGCTGCCCAGGACCTCGGGGGAAATCCGCTACGACGGCAAACCGCTGCCGCAACGCTATTCGGTGGCCGATTTCAGGCGTTACTCGCGCGAGATCCAGATGATCTTCCAGGATCCCTACGCCTCGTTGAATCCGCGCATGACGGTAGAGGAGATCATCGGCGAGGGGCTGCGTCTGCAGCCCGGCGCGACGCCCCGCGACCATCGTGCCCAGGTGGCGCAATGGCTGGAGCGGGTCGGCTTGTCGGCGGATCACATGATGCGTTATCCGCACGAATTCTCGGGCGGGCAGCGTCAGCGTCTCGGCATCGCACGCGCCCTGATCGTGAAACCGAAATTCGTGGTCTGCGATGAGCCCATCTCGGCGCTCGATGTGTCGGTGCAGGCCCAGATCGTCAACCTGCTGGGCGAATTGCAGGCAACACTCGGCCTGACCCTGCTGTTCATTGCCCACGATCTGTCGATGGTGCGTTATATCTCGGATCGCATGGTGGTGATGTATCTCGGAGCCCTGGTCGAGGAGGGCCCCGCGGACCAGGTCTATTTCGAGCCGCGCCACCCCTATACGCGGCTGCTGGTCGCCTCCAATCCGGAACCTGACCCGCGGATCGAGAAGGCCCGCGTGCATGAACCGATCGTGGGCGATATTCCATCACCGATCAACGTGCCGGCGGGCTGTCGCTTTGCAGGCCGCTGTCCGGACGTGATGGCGCGCTGTCGGATCGAGACTCCCGGGTACCGCTCGCGCGAGGCCGGACGCATGATCGCTTGCCACCTGTACGACTGAAACCCGGGGTGTAGCCGGCGGGAATGCATTGACAGACACCGATTACCACGGTCAGTTTCGCTAAATTTTTCAAATCGGCCATACTGGCAACATGAAGTCATTGTCTGCCTTTTTTACCCTCCTGTTCGTGATGGGGCGCGGGGGCTTTCCGGGCAGCGTGAGTTGAATGCGTCTGATAGCGCTCACGGCGCTGCTGCTGGCGTTCTGTGCCGCCTGCACGCCGACACTGCACGGTTCGGCGGCCGGGCGCCCGGCCAGCGACACGCTCGACGAAAGCAGCGCGCGCCTGCGCGCAATGCAGTTGAGCGAGGTCAGCTATGAGCTCGATATGCAACTCGACGCCGGCTCGCCCGAATACCGTGGTGAGGTCATCATTCGTTTCGGGTTCAACTCGCGCGGAGCACCGCTCACCATCGACTTCGGCGGCGGCACCGTGGAAGCCATGTCCGTCAACGGCGGATCTTTCAAGGCCGCCGATTACAACGGTTTTTCATAACGGTTCCCGCGGCGGCGCTGCGTGCGGGAAGCAACGACGTCCGCATCCGTTACCGCCACCCCTGGAGCACGGAATCCTCGGGACTGTTCCGCTTCACCGACCCCGAGGATGGGCGCAGCTATGTCTACACCGATTTCGAAGCCTACGCGGCGAATCGTGCCTTTCCCCTGCTTCGACCAACCCGATATCAAGGCCAGCTATACACTCGGCGTGGAGGTCCCGGCCTCCTGGCAGGTGATCAGCGCTACCCGGGAAACCCGGGTCAGCGATTCCGGTGACACGCGCCGCTGGACCTTTGCCCGGAGCGCCCGCTTCAGCACCTACCTGTTCAGCCTGCATACCGGCGAATACCAGGTCTGGGAGGACCGTGAAGCGCGTATCCCGTCACGCCTGTTCGCACGCCATTCGATCGCGGCTCATGTGCCGGTCGATGACTGGTTCCGCTGGACACGCGCCGGCTTCGGATTCTTCGAAGACTACTTCGGCATTGCCTATCCCTTCCTCAAGTATGACCAGGTCCTGGTACCGGAATACGCCTCCGGCGCGATGGAAAACGTCGCCGCGGTGGTCTTCGACGAAAACCTGGTCGGGCGCGGCCAACTCACCGCTACCGCGCGCGAAACCATCGCCAACACCATCCTGCACGAGATGGCGCATATGTGGTTTGGCAACTGGTGACCATGCAGTGGTGGAACGGCTTGTGGCTGAACGAGTTTTGCCAATTTCATGGCATTCCTCGCCCTTGCCGAAGCCACCGAGTTCAGGGACGCCTGGCACAGCTTCTACGCCTCCGAGAAAACCTGGGCCTATCGTGACGATGCGCGCGCGACCACGCACCCGATCGAGGTGGTGGTGGCGGACGCGCGCAGTTCCTTCGCCAACTTCGATGGTATCTCCTACGGCAAGGGTGCCGCGATTCTCAAGCAGCTGTACTTCCTGCTCGGGCCGGAGGCCTTTCGCAGCGGCGTCAGCGCGTATCTGCGGGAACGTGCCTGGCGCAACGCCCGGCTCGAGGATTTCGTGGCCGCGCTGGCGCAGGCAAGCGGACGCAACCTCGATGCCTGGACACGCGAATGGTTGCTCGCAGCAGGCACCAATACCGTCCGCGCCACGGTGCAATGCACAGCCGGCCAACTGCAATCCCTGACCCTGCTGCAGAGCGCTCCCGCGGCCCGTCCGCAGTTGCGCTCGCAGCGCCTGGAGGTGGCGCTGTATCGCGAGGGCGACGGCAGCCCTTACCAGGTGATCGACACGGTTGTAGCGGGCGCCAGCAGCGCGGTTTCCATACCCGGACAGATCGCCTGCCCCGATTTCGTCTGGCCCAACCACCGGGACTGGGCCTTTGCACGCCTCGGCCTCGGCCCGGCCGATCTCGACTTCCTGCAACGCAATCTCATGCAGTTCGACGATCCGCTGATGCGTAACATGATCTGGCAGACGCTATGGCATATGGTCGAGGACGGCACCCTCGCGCTGCCGGACTTTCTGCAACTCGCACTGCAGTTCGAGGCGGCAGAGCATGATCCGCGCACCCTGGCGTCCATCCATTACCGTATAGCGGCCGCCTTCGACCTCGCTCTTCGGATCGGTGCCGCCGGCGGTCTGCCGGTGGCGGTCCCCGAACTGATGCAGCAACTGCGGCGCGATGCGTGGTGGGAGGTGTTGACCGCCGCAGCGGCCAGTGACAGCCAGAAAATCTGGCTGGATCATTATCTGCGCATCGCCGGAGGCGAAGAGGATCTCGCGATCCTGGCGCGACTACTGGGCGAGGATCGGGAAACGCTCGGCTGGAGCCTCGATCAGCCACGCCGCTGGACGCTGCTCGGCTATCTCGCGGCAGGCGGCTACCCCGGTGCATTGCAGCTGGCGCAAGCCGAGCGCGCGCGCGATCCGTCGTCCAGCGGAGAGCTTGCCTGGCTCGGAGTACAGGCAGCACTACCGGAGCTGCCCCTGAAAGGCGCGATGCTCGAGCGGCTGATCGGCGGGCAAGCGGACAATACGGCAGCTGCGTCAGCCATCATGAACCATCTTTTCCCGCCCTCGCAGATGGCACTGCAGCGGGTATTTGCCGCTCGCATCCTGGCTGCGCTGGCGCTGCTCGACAGCACGCGCTCGGAGTACTTCATGGCGGATTATGTGCGGCTCTTCCCGGTACTGTGCGACACCGCAAGCGCGCAGCTGCTCGCGGCAGCCCTTGCCTCTTCCGCACCGCTCGGCAAACTGGCGCACGACGGACTTGTCGTTGCGCTCGAAGACAATGACCGGTGCATGGCCATCCGGGATGCAGAACTACAGATCAGGCCCTGAAGCGCGCTCACAGGACGCGACGCAGCGGTTCGGCAACCAATGCTACAGCCATGAGGCCGAGCACCATGATGCCGACGAGCCAGGGGACCTGTGCGGACTGCAGCAGCAGGTTCACAAAGGGAGCGAGCGGAAACTGGCTCGCGGCCACGGCCGATCCCGTCGCAGCTCCCGTGACCAGGATCCAGTCGGAACGCGAACCCGCCTGACGGGGTGCCGGTGGCAATGCCCGCATCACGCGCAGAGTGAAGCCGTCATCGTCAATATGAGGCTCCGCCGCGCCTGCCAGCGCACGTTCCAGCCAGACTTCATTCATTGCTGAACCCCCCCTGTCAGTCGCTGAGGATTTCCTGCAGCTTCTGGCGGCCTCTCAGTACATGTGTTTTGACGGTCCCCACGGGCATTGCCATGATGTCCGCGATTTCCGGGTGTGAAAACCGCGCTGAAGCGAAAAAGTGTACCGCATCACGCTGCGCCTGGCTGAGCTGGCGCATCGCCGCATCGAAATGATCCATGAACTCGCGCGCCTCATGGTCTTCGCCTGCGCTCGGATGCTGATCGCCGATCTCCTCGGCCGCGGGCTCGTTGCGGCGCAGCTCGTCGAGAAAGCAGCGATAGGCGATGCGATAGATCCAGCTGCGAAAGCTGCTGTCGCGCCTGAAGCTGGCGATCGAACGATACGCCCTGATGAAGGTTTCCTGGGCAAGGTCATCGGCCAGCGCGATATTGCCACGCGTGAACCGGCGCAGCGAATTGCGGACGTCCGACTGGTGACGCGCGACCAGCATCGCAAAGGCATGACGACCGTCATGCCCCGCCGCACGCGCGACCAGCTCCTCATCGCTCGATTCCACCGGCCGGCAGTTCCGGAGTCAGGCTACCGCGGAGCTGCCGACGTTCGGCTTCTCGATCTTCCATACCACGATCTGCGCGATACCGATGCACAGGGGTATCAGGCCGATGCTCGCCACATCGATGCCCGACACCAGGTAGAGCCAGACACAGACGGCCACCCCGATCGCGATATTCACCGTGCCACGCGCCAGTGCGCTCTTGCCGTTCTTGCCCTTGTCGAGCGCGTCGAGCAGTTCCACCGGTACATCGCGTCCCTGTTCGATGATCTTGTCGATGGTCTGGTGTACCAGCTGGCGCTTGCGACGGTTGTTGAAACTGATGATCGTCACGATCAGCACCGGCCCGCCGAACAACAGCACGATCGCGAGCACTGCGGGAATGATCTCGGAATCGAATCCGGATTCCGCCTTGTGCACGACGGTGCGCCCTTGCTTGAGCCCCTCGATGTCCCTGATCGCCGCACGCAACTCGCTCATATCCTCGTCATCGAGCTCGCTGCCGATGCTTTCCGGAAGGCGCCCGAGTGCCGCTTCGAGAGTTTGCCGATCACGCGCTCCACTTCCCTGTCCGCCGGGCTCGATTCCTCATCATCGGCGTCCACGGTAATCGTGATGCCACGAGCTTTGGACGCCGCACCGGCATCATCCTCGTCGCCGCGGCGCTCGAACACCATCCGCTCGGCGGCCAGCCACAACACTACAGCTACCCATTGCAGCGCGATCAGCGCGAGCGGCAGGCCCTCGGCGCCCCGCGCCATCGCGAGCGCCATGTCGCCAAGATCCGCGATACGTCCGATCCAGGTGCCGGAGATCAGCGTCTGGAACAGCAGCCGGAACGCATCCGGATCGAGATCGCGCAGCGCACCGGCAATCCCTCGCTCAGCGAGCGCACGCCAGGCGGAACCGTCGATCGCGCCGAGAAAGGCGGTCTGCGTCAATTGAAATCCCAGCAACAACAGATATTTTTCCACGTCTGCCATCCATCAATTCACCTGCTTGCTGATATAGACGTGAACGCCGGCACGATGGATTCACCCGCCGCGAAAAATAATGCTCCGGAACGCCGGGTCATCCGGACTCTCGGGGCAGCAGTTGCAGCTTGTTGTGATCATTGCGCTCGAACACATCGTGCTCGCTCGGCTCCTCGAGCCGGTACAGGTCGGCACGGGCGCGGTTGTTGTCGCCCCCCAGCAGGTATACGAGGCCGCGCCGCAAGCAGAAGGAGTGTCCGAAGGCCTGACGTAAGCCGCGTATTGCCGGCTTTGGCCTCAGTCGAGCGCCAGTGCCGCGAACACCTCGGCGCGCAGCTCGCGCGACTCGTTGACCAGATGATGGCCCGCCCCGTCCACCATGCGAATGTCGGCGCGCGGGAACTTTTGCCTGATCATCGGCAGGTTCCATCTCCAGTCGACCGTGTCATCAGCCGTTCCCTGCACCACCAGTGGCGCGTAGCCGGTCGCGGCATGACCGACGAACTCGCCGATCCACTGGCGCATCGCGCTGACCCAGCGGATCGACAGGATACGACTTTGCAACGGATCGACCCGTACGAAATCCAGGAATTCGTCGTCACTGGAATTGCGCACGAAACTGCGCCCGAGATTATTGCGCACCCGATGCAACAGGGTGTGCAGCAATTTCACCCGGTGCCACCTCGCGGGACGCACCAATGGCGCCAGCAGCATCATGCGCTCGAACGGGCATGCGGCCGGTGAACGGCATTTGCGGAACGCCCAGCTCATCAGGATTGCGCCGCCCGTGCTCTGGCCGATCGCCCAGAGCGGTCGCGGCAACTCCGCGCCATGCAACTCGAGCATGGCCTCCAGCACGTCGGTGTAATCCTCGAAGCTGTGGATCCTGGCCTGCGGCCCCGATGACAGGCCGTGACCGGGCAGATCCCATATCAGCACATTGCGCCCGCTGTTCAGGCAATGTTCGATCAGGTGACCATAGAGGCCCGCGTGATCGAAATAGCCGTGCAGCAAAATGCAGGTTCCGCGCGCCTTCGGCAGCTGGTAGTAATGACAGGCGATGCGGAAGCCCGCTGCCTCGGTGAGCCCGAAATGGTGATTCACCCCCGCAATCCGGTTCGCAAAATCGATACCGTAAAACGCGAAATAATCGTGTTCCGCGGCACTCGCCACGCTGAGGCCGCTGAACGCGAGCGTCCGCAGCCCGGCGCGCGTCACTTGCGGATCGAAAATCCGCGGACCATGACGGCTGCCGCCGGAAGGGGCGCTGGCCATCGCTCGCTCAGCTCACTTTCTGCGTCAGCGCGCCACTGGCGTAACGCCGATACATTTCCTCGAGCGACACGCCCTTGATCGCATCGGCCTGCCCCGCGGCACCGAAAGCCTCGTAGCGCTCGCGGCAGATCGCCTTCATGGCCTTGATCGTTTCCTGGAGATACTTGCGCGGATCGAACTCGGACTTGTTGCGAGCCATGAAACGCCTGATCGCTCCGGTCGAGGCAAGTCGCAGATCGGTATCGATGTTGATCTTGCGCACCCCGTGGCGAATGCCTTCCTGTATTTCCGCGAGCGGCACACCATAGGTTTCGGGTATCTCTCCGCCGAACTCGTTGATCACCGCCAGCCAGTCCTGCGGCACCGAGGACGAGCCGTGCATCACCAGGTGGGTATCGGGAATGCGCGCGTGGATGTCGCGTATGCGCCCGATCGCCAGGACGTCGCCGGTCGGCTTGCGCGAGAACTTGTAGGCGCCGTGACTGGTGCCGATCGCAATGGCCAGGGCATCGACACCGGTATCGCGCACGAAGCGCGCCGCCTCGTCGGGATCGGTCAGCATCTGCTCGTGGCTCAGCTGGCCTTGCGCACCGATGCCGTCTTCTTCCCCGGCAAGGCCTGTTTCCAGCGAGCCCAGGCAACCGATCTCGCCCTCCACCGACACACCGCAGGCATGCGCCATCTCGACCACCTGCCGCGTCACGCGCACGTTGTAATCGTAATCGGTGGGGGTTTTGCCGTCCTCGCCGAGCGAACCATCCATCATCACCGAGCTGAAACCGAGCTGGATGGAGCGCTGGCACACTGCCGCAGACACGCCGTGATCCTGGTGCATCACGACCGGAATGTGCGGAAACTCCTCGATCGCCGCGAGCATGAGGTGCCTGAGAAAATTGGAACCGGCATATTTGCGCGCGCCCGCCGAGGCCTGCACGATCACCGGACTGGCGGTCTCGTCCGCGGCCTCCATGATCGCGCGCATCTGCTCGAGGTTGTTGACATTGAAAGCCGGCACCCCGTACCCGAACTCGGCGGCGTGGTCGAGCAACTGTCTCATGCTGATCAATGACATCGCGAATCCTCGGCGTGTGGCGGTCCTGGCAGCCATGATTGCGTCCTCGAAACAGGGCTCTCCATGGCGTTCGGTCAGCGCGCGAGTCTAATGCAGCCGCCCGTCTCTGTCATCGCCACTGTTTTGCTGGCGGCGGCATTGCGTCTACAATGCCGCCGAGCCCCTATTCCGAGGAAACCCCCATGAGAATCGTTACCGTTATGCTCGCCGTGGCAGTGTTGCTGAGCGGCTGCATGGCTGCTGGCCAGACCAAGGAAGACAAGCGGCGCAATGTGGAGAACATGCGCAAGGAAGTGCTGACGGATCTTTACAAGAAATACCCCGGGGCCGCCAACGAGATCAAGAGCGCGACCGGTTATGCGGTATTTTCGAGCTGGAACGCGGCCGTGATTTTTGCCTCGGTCGGCCAGGGCTTCGGCGTGGTGGTGGATAACGTGAGTGGCGCCCATACCTACATGGGGATGGGTGCACTGGGTGGTGGTCTCGGCGCCGGCGTCAAGGACTACCGCGCGGTCTACGTCTTCTCCAAGCGCCATATCATGGAGCGCTTCATCGAACAGGGTCTCAATATCGGCGGCAACGCCGACGCCGCGGCCAAAGCCAATACCCAGGGTGCGGCAGTGGGCGGAGAACTGGTGCTGGATGGAATCAAGATCTACCAGATGACCGAGTCGGGTCTCACCTTGCAGGCGATGATCCAAGGCACCAAATTCTGGAAAGACGCCGACCTGAACTGATAGTCAGCGGAAAAGCGGAAAAGGGGACGACGGAAAGGAAAAGGGGACAGATTTATTTTCCTTTGAAAAATAAATCTGTCCCCTTTTCCCCTGAATCTGTCCCCTTTTCCCCTGGATTTATTTTCCTTTGAAAAATAAATCTGTCCCCTTTTCCCTCGAAAAATAAATCTGTCCCCTTTTCCCCTCTGTCCCCTTTTCCCGGTCCCCTTTTCCCCTTTTCCCTACCAATGAACTCCGCTGAACACCTGGGCAAACATCTTGCGCGCCAGGTCGACCGAACCGGTCGGCAGCTTCTTCTGCTCCTTCTTGGCCTCGGCATCTGACAAGCCACGTGCGGCGGCGGAATCCGGGAACAGGCGATAAGCCTGGTTGAGCACGAATTCGCTCATCTGCGGCGCGATCGCCTGGGCAACGGCCCCGGCCAGCCCGAGCCCTGTCGCAACCCGCTTCGGCTTGTCGATGATTGCCTTCATCACCAGGTCGGCTGCCTGCTCGGGTGACAGCGTCGGGAACGCATCGTAGAGCTTCGTGGGCGCGATCATCGGCGTTCGCACCAGAGGCATGTTGATGGTCGTGAAGCGTACGTTGCGGTCGGCGAACTCCGCCGCCGCGCACCAGGAAAATGCGTCCAGCGCGGCTTTTGATGCCACATACGCCGAGAAGCGTGGCGGGCTGGCGAGCACTCCGATCGAGGAAATATTGATGATGTGACCGCTGCTGCGCTCCAGCATGCGCGGCGCGAAGCCCATGATCAGGCGCAACGCGCCGAAATAGTTGAGCTGCATGGTACGTTCGTAATCATGAAAGCGATCGAAGGAGTATTGCACCGAGCGCCGGATGGAACGCCCGGCGTTGTTGATCAGGATATCCACCTGACCGTGATTCTCCAGCACCGTGTCGATAAACCGGTCGCAGTCGGCAAGGTCGGCGATATCACAGGCGTACGCATGGCCTTCGCCACCGAATTGGCGGATATCGGCGATGGTTTCCTCGAGCTTCCCGGGGGTGCGCGCGGCAAGTATCACGATGGCTCCGGCCTCGGCGAGCTTGAGCGCGCAATCCCTGCCGATTCCGGAACTGGCCCCGGTCACCACCACGACCTTGCCCTTGATCGCCGCACCAAGCCGGCGCGGGCTGGGGCGCCCGACGGCACTTTCCACCGCGCGCACCCAAACCGGGACTCTGCTCCGTCGCTTCGCGCCGGCCCCGTCCATGTTGGCTGACCAGTATTCCCAGAGCACATCCGCATAGTCCTCGAAGCGGGGGCACTCGATGCCGGCCTTGTCCAGCAGGCCGCGGGTTTTGCTGGAGTCGAAGCGGGTCGGGTAGCCAACGAATTTCATCGACTCGGCCGGAATGCCATATTGCCCGAGCACCGCGCCGAGCGCTCGTTGCAGCGGCCCCACGCTCACCAGGCGATCGATCGGTACTTGTCCCAGCAGCTTGTCGAGCGCGCCGCTGCGCAACACGCTGAGCGAGGGGCCGTGCGCGGCTTTCAACAGCACGCGAATCAGGTCCCCTACCGAAATGCCATCGTCGTCGGTCAGGAAAAAGGTCTCGTCGTCATGCCCCCTGAGGTGCATCAGGTAGTCCATGGCATCGACCACGTAGTCCACCGGGACGATATTGAGATGCCCGCCCTGCACCCCGATCGCGCGCAACCAGCCCGGCAGCGTATGGCTGATGCCGCGTATGGCCGGGAAGAAATAGTAAGGGCCGTCGATCTTGTCCATCTCGCCGGTGGAGGAGTCGCCGACCACGATGCCCGGACGGTAGATCCGCCAGCGCAGCCCTTTTTCGCGGCGCACCAGCCCTTCGGAATCGTGCTTGGTACGGTAATAGGGATGATCCAGGCCGGTCGCTTCCTCGAACATGTCCTCGGTAAACGTGCCCTTGTAGAGACCCGCCGCGGCAATCGAGCTGACATGGTGAAAGCAACGCGCCGCGAGCGCCCTGGCGCAGGACAGCGCGTGACGGGTACCGCCCACGTTGGCTTCGATCTGCGATTCGGCGTCGGCCTTCAGATCGTAGATCGCGGCAAGATGCACGAAATGATCGATCTTGCCCTTCAGGGCGGCGATCTGCGCCCGTTTCAGCCCGAGGCGCGGGCGGGCGAGGTCACCGCTGATGGCTACCAGCTGCGATTCGCCGACACCCCACAGCGCACGCAGTTGCTCGATCTTGCCGAGCGATTGCTCGCGCGTCAGCACGTAGACCTTGCCGCCACGGTCCAGCAGTTTCGGAATCAGGAAACGGCCGATGAAACCGGTGCCGCCGGTGACGAAATAATTTGCCATGTCGTTCTCCGCTAAGTCGGGCTTGCACGCGCAATGATCGCCGCACAGTCGACACTCGCCGGCAATTCGCCGTAAACCATACCACGGGCTGTTCCGAGGCGCGCCGCGCAGAACGCATCCGCAACAATGGCATTTCCGGATTCGAGCAGCAACGCCGCCTGCAACGCGAGCGCCATGCGCCCGACCAGTGTGCGGGCGCGGTACTCGCGCTGTTCGCGCCGCTCGAGATCATGCCGCAGATCGTTCACAAAAGCCGCGAGGCGTGCATCGAGCCGCGCCCCCGCATCGAGTTCCTGCATGAAACACTCCAGCGCCCGAGGCTCGCGCGCGATGGCACGCAGCACGTCGACGCACTGCACGTTGCCACTGCCCTCCCAGGTGGAGTTGACCGGCGCCTCGCGATAGAGCCGCGGCAGGATCGACTCCTCGACATAACCCGCACCGCCAAGACACTCGGCCGCCTCGTTGATATGCGCCGGCGCGCGCTTGCAAACCCAGTATTTGCCCACGGCCGTCGCGATGCGCAAAAAGAGCCGCGCCCGCTCGTCGGTTGCAGCCTCGTCGAGGCGCCGGGCGATGCGCAGCGCGAGCACCAGCGCGGCTTCGCTTTCGAGCGCGAGATCGGCGAGCACGTTCTGCATCAGCGCGTGCAGCACCAGCGGACGGCCCGACACCGCGCGCCCGGCACAGTGGGTCAGCGCCTGCGCCAGTGCCTGGCGCATCAGGGATGCCGAACCGACGATGCAATCGAAACGCGTCATCATCACCATCTCGATGATGGTGGGCACGCCGCGCCCGTCGCCGCCGATCATCCAGGCATGCGCATCGCGCAGTTCGATCTCGCTGGAGGCATTGGAGCGGTTGCCGAGCTTGTTTTTCAGGCGCTGGACATGGATGCCGTTCAAGCCACCATCGGGATGCCAGCGCGGCATCAGGAAACACGACAGCCCCGCGCCGCTCTGCGCCAGCACCAGGAAGCCATCGCACATCGGCGCCGAGCAGAACCACTTGTGACCGTTCAGCGCATATCCCCGCCCGGGGCCGGCTGCCCCCAGCGCCCGCGCCGTCGTGGTATTGGCCTGCACATCCGTGCCACCCTGCTTCTCGGTCATGGCCATGCCGAGCGTAACGCCCTGTTTCTCGTACCAAGGCCGGTTGGAGCCGTCGTAGACACGCGTCATCAGGCGCGGCAACCAGTCGGCGGCAATATCCGGCTGCAAACGCAGCGCCGGCACCGACGCGAAGGTCATCGTCAGCGGACATCCACTGCCGGAATCGGCCTGGTTGTGCAGGTATTCGAGCGCCGCGCGCGCCACGTGCGCCCCCGGCCGCGGCTGCGCCCACGGCAGGCTCGGCAGCCCGGCTTCGATCGCGCCTTTCATCAGACGATGGTAGGCCGGGTGAAACTCGATCAGGCTCACACGCCGCCCGTAGCGATCGTGCGAGTGGTACTGCGGCGGGTAGCGCTCGGCGAGGAACCCGGCCTCGAACAGCTCACCTCCGGCCAGTGCACCATAGGCCGCGATGTGGGTACTCGCCCACCCGCCACCTTCGCGCACCACCGCCTCGCGCAGCGCGGTGTCGCTCAGCCAGGCATCGAAGGGCTCCAGCGCAGGCGGCTGGTTGAATACCTCATGGGTTTCGCCCGCGGACGGGGCGGCGTTGTCGCGCTGCATGGCTTGCTCTCCTGTTGCGCACCCGCAACCGCACCCGCGGCGCCCGTGCTTCAGCCGTTCAAAAGATAGGCGTTCAGGCCGGCTTGGCGCAGCAGGTACACCGCGAGCTCGCTGCGCCGCCCGCCCTCCGGCGTGACCAGGTAGCTCTTGTTGCGGTCGAGTTCGCGCAGACGCTTGCGCAGGCTGACCACCGGCGTGTTCACGCTGCCCTCGATATGCGCATGCTTGTATTCGGCCGGGAAACGCACATCGATGATCTCGCAACCGATACCCGCGCTGGCAAGGAATTTGCGCGCCTTGTCGAGATCGATGGTCTGTACCAGCGAGGACTTGAAAATCGCGTCGAACTGGGCGCGGTCGAGCCGGCCCACCGCGCCGTCGCTGGTCATGCGCACCGTCGCATTGCGGATGGTGTTCGCAACCAGCGCTTCCTCGCCGAAATAGTCACCGGGCACCAGGTCGAATGTCTGTCCCTTGTAAGGGCCGGCCTCCTCGGTGATCACGCTCGCCTCGCCTTCCACGATGATGTAGAAATGCTCACCCCGCGAACCTGCCAGCACCACGTCCTCGCCGGCTTTTTTCGGTAGCCGTTCGAGCTCGATGAAACAGCGCTGGATATTGGTTGCGGACAGGTGCGACATCAGCGGCGATTCCAGCAGGCGCGCCATCCAGTCCTCGGAATACTCGTCATCGAAGCGCGCCTCCTCGAGGCGCTCCTCGGTATCGGACACCAGCACCACATCGATACCGGCATCGTCGCCGCTCGCGATCAGCTCATCGATTGCATCCCGCCTCAGGGTCAGCACCACGCAGTCGCCCTGCGCACGCACGGCCGCCCCGCCGCGGCAGTGCTCCTCTATCGGGAACCGGGCCTGGTGGCCCGCGGCGTCCACCAGGTTGCGCTTTTCGAAGGATTCGCGGATCTCGACTTCGCCTTCCAGCAGGAAGTAACTGGTATCGGGCTGCGCCATCTTGCGGAACAGGAATTGGCCCTTGGACAGGCGCTTGATGCCGGCACCCTCCATCAGACGCTCGATGTGTTTCTCCGATATCAGCGCCAGCCGATGGAAGTTGCGCAAACGCTCGAGCGTGACATCGAAGCCATCGATGATGGTCATTCAGATTATTCCTCCCGCTGCTACAGGCCCCGCGCCTCGAGAATAGTCACCGCGGGCAGTTCCTTGCCTTCGACAAATTCCAGGAAAGCCCCGCCGCCGGTGGAGGCATAGGAGATCCTGTCGGCCACCGCGAATTTTTCAAGCGCCGCGAGCGTATCGCCGCCACCGGCCAGTGAAAACGCCTGGCTCGCGGCCACCGCCTCGGCAATCGCGCGGGTACCCCCCGCAAATTGTTCAAGCTCGAACACCCCGACCGGACCATTCCACAATATGGTACCGGCGTCCGTGAGCATCGTCGCAAATTGCGCAGCGGTACGCGGGCCGATGTCGAGGATCATCTCCGTGGGTTCGATCCCCGCCACCTCGCATACCCGCGCCGGCGCGTCTTCAGCGAGCGCCTGCGCGACCACCACATCCACCGGCAGCGGTATCGAGGTTTTTTTCATCAGGCGCCGCGCCTGTTCCAGCAGTTCCGCTTCGTGCAGGGATTTGCCGATCGGCAGGCCCGCCGCCGCAAGAAAGGTATTGGCTATTCCACCCCCGACGATGAGCTGATCGACCTTCTCGCTCAAGGTCTCGAGAACGGTCAGCTTGGTCGAGACCTTGGAGCCTCCGACGATGGCCACCAGGGGTCGTGCCGGATGCTCGAGCGCCTTGCGCAGCGCGCGCAGTTCCCCCGCAAGCAGCGGGCCCGCACACGCGATCGGCGCAAAGCGCGCCACGCCATGGGTCGAGGCCTCGGCGCGATGCGCGGTCGCGAAAGCATCCATCACGTAGATATCGCACAGCGCAGCCATGCGCCGTGACAGCGCCTCGTCATCCTGCTTCTCGCCCTGGTTGAAGCGCACGTTCTCGCACAGCACCAGGTCGCCCTCGGCAAGCTCGACGCCATCCAGCCATTCGCGCACCAGCGGCACCTCGCGACCCAGCAGTTCGCCCAACCGCCGCGCCACCGGTGCGAGGCTGAAAGGTGCGTTGTCGGCGGCGCTGGCACCCGCCTTGGGCCGGCCGAGATGCGACATCACCATCAGCCTGGCGCCCTGTTCGAGCGCCAGGCGCAGCGTCGGCAACGCCGCGAGCAGCCGCGCGTCGCTGCTCACCCGGCCATCCTTGAGCGGAACGTTGAGATCCTCCCGGATCAGCACGCGCTTGCCACGCAGGTCGAATTCGGTCATCAGCTTCAGGGGCATCGCTGCCGATCTCCTCGCCGAGCAGTCCCGGCTTCAGTGCTTTGCCGCCCAATATAGCGCGACATCGAGCATGCGGTTCGCATATCCCCATTCATTGTCGAACCAGGTCAAGACTTTGAGCAGTCGCCGGCCACCGACCCGGGTCTGGGAGGCATCCACTATGCCCGAGCGCGGGTCATGGTTGAAATCACAGGAGGCCAGCGGCTCCTCGGTATAGCCGAGGATTCCCGCGAGCGCTCCCTGCGCGGCCTCGCGCAGGATCGTGTTGACTTCGGCGCCCGTGGTATCGCGCCGTACCACCACCGAGAGGTCGATGGCCGAGACATTCAGCGTCGGGACCCGCATCGCCTGTGCTTCGAAGCGCCCCGCAAGGCGCGGCAGTATGCGTCCGATGCCGGCGGCCAGACCGGTATCGACCGGGATGATCGATTGCAGCGCCGCTCGGGTCTTGCGCAGATCGGTGTGGTGATACGCGTCGAGCACCGGCTGGTCGTTCATGGCCGAGTGAATCGTGGTGATGACGCCGCTGTCGACACCGAGTGCGCGATCGAGCACGTCGATGACCGGCACGATGCAGTTGGTACTGCAGGAGGCAGCCGAAATGACCGTCTGGGCGGCACCAAGCCCGTGGTGATTGATGCCATAGACCACCGTGGCATCGATATCGGCGCCCGCGGGCTGCGAGAACAGCACCCGGCGCGCACCGCGCTCGATATGTGCCTGGGCGTGTGCCCGCGAGGAAAAGCTGCCGCTGCACTCGAACACTAGGTCGATGCCGGCAGCATTCCATTCGAGCAGTTCCACGGCTTCGATACCGCTCACCGCAATGGCCCGGCCGTCGATGAGCAGCCCCCGCGGATACACTTCCACGGTGCCGGGGAAGCGCCCATGCGTGGTGTCGTAGCGCGTGAGATAGGCCATCGTGTCGAGGTTCGCTAGCTCGTTGATCGCGACGATATCGAGCGTTCCGCCCAGGCCACGCTCGCACGCCGCCCGCAGCAGGCAGCGCCCGATCCTGCCATAGCCATTGATTGCCGCGCGTATGCTCATTGGCGATTCCCGAACCGTGGCCGTGATGCCCCACCCCCCGCCAGGCGACAACGTGTTCAGGAGTCCAGCATTTCCTGCACCACCGCTACCACGTGTTCGATGCTGAATCCGTAGAGCTTCATCAACTCGTCGGCGGGCGCTGAGGCGCCGAAATCCCGCATCCCGATCACGCGGCCGTCGAGGCCGACATATTTGTACCAGTAGTCGGCATGCGCGGCCTCGATCGCCACCCGTGCGCGCACCGAGGAGGGCAGCACGGCCTCGCGCCAGGCCGGTTCCTGGGCATCGAAACGATCACAGCTCGGCATCGATACCACCCGCACCCGGCGCCCGTCCGCATTGAATTGCTGCGCGGCAGTGCGCGCGAGCGCCAGCTCGGAGCCGGTGGCGATCAGGATTGCCTCGGGCACGCCGTCGCAGTCCTCGAGCACATAGCCACCGCGCGCAATCGCCGCGAGTTGCTCAGGAGTGCGCGGCTGGTGCGCCAGATTCTGGCGCGAGAAAACCAGCGCACTCGGCCCTGACTGATTGAGCAGCGCCTGCTGCCAGGCCACCGCAGACTCCACCGCGTCTCCGGGGCGCCACACCGCCAGCCGCGGCGTGCCACGCAGATTGGCCAGTTGCTCGATCGGCTGGTGCGTCGGTCCGTCCTCGCCGAGCCCGATGGAGTCATGGGTATACACGTAGATCACCGGCGCTCCCATCAATGCCGCAAGGCGCACGGCGTTGCGCATGTATTCCATGAATACCAGGAAAGTACCGCCAAAGGGACGCAGCCCGCCGTGCAGCGCCAGGCCGTTCATGATTGCGCCCATGCCAAACTCGCGCACCCCGTAATGGAGGTAGTTGCCGCCGGCGTCCTGCGCGCTGACCCCCTGCGCTCCCTTCCACAGCGTCAGGTTGGAACCGGCGAGATCCGCCGAACCGCCGACGAGCTCGGGCAGCAGCGGTGCCAGTGCCTGCAACGCGTTCTGCGACGCCTTGCGGCTGGCGATGTTCTCACCCTTGTCCTGGGTGTCCTGCACATAGCGTGCAGCCGCGGCTGCGAACTCCTCGGGCAGCTCGCCGCGCATCCTGCGCTCCAGCTCGGCGGCAGCATCGGGAAACGCCACGCGGTAGTCTTCGAGGCGCTGCTGCCACGCGGCTTCGGCGGCAGCGCCGCGCGTACGCGCATCCCAGCCCGCGTAGATATCGGCCGGAATATGAAACGGCGCATGTTCCCAGCCGAGCGCTGCGCGCGCCGCGCTGATCTCGCCGGCCCCGAGCGCGGCGCCGTGCACAGCCTCTGTTCCCTGCTTTTTGGGTGCGCCCTTGCCGATCACGGTGCGGCAGCAGATCAGGCTGGGACGCGAATCGGCCGCCCGCGCCGCGGCGATGGCCGCTGCCACTGCCTGCGGGTCGTGTCCGTCCACCGCGCGCACCACCTGCCAGCCGTAGGCTTCGAAACGCTTTGCGGTGTCGTCGGTGAACCAGCCCTCGACGTGGCCATCGATCGAGATGCCGTTGTCGTCGTAAATGGCGATCAGCTTGCCGAGCTTCAGCGTGCCTGCCAACGAACAGACCTCGTGCGAGATGCCCTCCATCAGACAACCATCGCCAACGAACACGTAGGTGTGGTGATCGATCAGCGCGTGGCCGTCGCGGTTGTAGTGTGCCGCCAGCATTTTCTCCGCCAGCGCCATCCCGACCGCGTTGCCAAGCCCCTGACCGAGCGGACCGGTCGTGGTCTCGACACCCACGGTCTCGCCGTACTCCGGGTGCCCCGGAGTGTGCGAGTGGAGCTGGCGGAAGGCTTCGAGCTCCTGCATCGGCAGGGCATAGCCGCTCAGGTGCAGCAGCGAGTAGAGCAACATCGAGGCATGGCCATTGGACAGCACGAAGCGGTCGCGGTTGAACCAGCCCGGATTGGCCGGGTTGTGCACCAGGAAGTCGTTCCACAGCACTTCGGCGATGTCGGCCATGCCCATCGGCGCTCCGGGGTGGCCGCTTTCCGCCTTCTGCACCGCATCCATGCTGAGAGCGCGGATCGCATTGGCAAGCTCGGTACGATTGGACATGAATATTTCCTCGAGGAATACGGTGCGGCTGCAAAGGGGCGCTATTGTCCACCAGCGCACCCTGTCAGGAAACCGCCCAGGGGCCGGTTTGGTAATCCAGCGGTCGATCTGCTATATCGAATAATTTTGATATATGGGATTTGTCCTGCTAGACTCGCCCGCCATGACTCAAGCCGCAGCCATTTTGCCACCCGAACGGGGTTTCGAACCCCTTGCCCAGCTGTGCAAGGCCGCCGGCGATCCGTTACGGCTCGAGATCCTGTGCTCGTTGCGCCGCGACTCCTATGGCGTCCTCGAACTGTGCCGTATTTTCGGGGTGCGCCAGCCCGCGATGAGCCATCACCTGAAAGTGCTGGCCGACGCCGGACTGGTGTGCCGGCGCCGCGAGGGCACCTCGATCTTCTACCACCGCGCGCATCGTGCCAGCTGCGAGGAACTCGATGCGCTCGCGCAATCGATCCATGTCTGTGCCGACCACATATGCCTCGGCGAATCGACCTTGCGCGGAGTGGCCCGGGTACAGTCCGAACGCGCCGCCAGCTCGCGCGAGTTCTTTGCCGTCAATTCGCGCAAATTCCGCGCCCAGCAGGAACTGATTGCACCGCGCGAACAGTACCAGCAGGCGATCGACGAATTGCTGGCCGAGGCACTGCCCGACCCGGCTGGCCTGGCGGTGGAACTCGGACCGGGCGAGGGCTGGCTGCTCACGGCACTGGCGGCCCGTTGCCGGCGTGTCATCGCGATCGACAATTCGCCGGCGATGCTCGAACAGGCGCGCAGTCACTGCGCGCAACAGCAGCTCGGCAATGTCGAACTGATGCTCGGCGACAACCGCGATGCACGAAGCCTGGCGCATGGCGCGGACCTCGCGGTCGTCAACATGGTTTTGCACCACACCGCCTCGCCCGCCGACGTGCTGAACGATATGGCTGCGACGCTGCGTCCGGGCGGCGTGCTGCTGCTGACGGATCTGTGCACCCACGACCAGTCCTGGGCGCGCGATGCCTGCGGCGATCTGTGGCTTGGTTTTGCCCCGGAGGATCTGTCGCGCTGGGCCCGTGATGCCGGGCTGGACGAGGGCGAGAGCGTCTATCTCGCGCTGCGCAACGGATTTCGCGTGCAACTGCGACTCTTTCAACAGCCCACTTGAGGTTCAAACAGGAATCAGCCATGAGCGAATATGCGATCTTCACCTCCGAATCCGTCTCCGAGGGACACCCCGACAAGATGGCCGACCAGATATCGGATGCCGTCCTGGACGCCATTCTCAAGGACGATCCGGATGCCCGGGTCGCGGTCGAGACACTGGTCAAGACCGGCATGGCCATCGTGGCCGGAGAGGTCACCACCAAGACCTACATAGAGCTCGAGGAACTGATCCGCCAGGTAATTCTCGACATCGGCTATAACAGCTCCGACCTGGGATTCGACGGCGCCTCCTGCGCGGTACTGAACGCGATCGGCAAGCAATCACCCGATATCGCCCAGGGTGTGAACGAGGACGAGAGCAAGCACAAGGAACAGGGTGCCGGCGACCAGGGTCTCATGTTCGGCTATGCCAGCAACGAGACCGACGTGCTGATGCCGGCGCCGATCACCTACGCGCACCGCCTGATGCGCCGCCAGGCCGAGCTGCGCAAGAAAGGCATCCTGTCGTGGCTCAGACCCGATGCCAAGAGCCAGGTCACGATCCGCTACGAGAACGGCAAGCCGGTGGCAGTCGACGCCGTCGTGATCTCGACCCAGCACAGCCCGACCATCGCCCATGCAGACCTGCGCGCGGCGGTGATCGACGAGATCATCCGCCCGGTGATCCCCGCCGAATGGCTGCACGCCGGTACCCGCTTCCACGTGAATCCCACCGGGCAATTCGTGATTGGCGGACCGCTCGGTGACTGCGGCCTCACCGGACGCAAGATCATCGTGGATACCTACGGCGGCATGGCGCGCCACGGCGGCGGCGCGTTCTCGGGCAAGGATCCCTCGAAAGTCGATCGCTCCGCGGCCTACGCGGGGCGCTACGTGGCCAAGAATCTCGTTGCCGCGGGCATCGCGGAGCGTTGCGAGATACAGGTTTCCTACGCGATCGGCGTGGCCGAACCCACCTCGATCTCGGTCAACACCTTTGGCACCGGCAAGCTGTCCGATTCACATATCTCCACCCTGATACAGGAACATTTCGATCTGCGTCCGCGCGGCATCGTCGCAATGCTCGACCTCAAGCGTCCGATCTATCGCGCTACCGCCACTTACGGTCATTTCGGCCGCGAAGACGGCGATTTCAGCTGGGAGCGCACCGACAAGGCTGCCGAACTGGCGAAGGCACTGTAAGCACCGCACACCGCCGTTGAAAACCATTTGCCGCGGCACCAGGGTGCCCGGCTTCAACCGAAAACAGGAATCCGAACATGAGCTCTGCAAAAAAAATCGCACCCGCGTTCAGCGACTACAAGGTGGCCGACATCGCCCTTGCCGGCTGGGGTCGGCGCGAGATCGGCATCGCCGAAACCGAAATGCCGGCCCTGATGGCGATCCGCGATCGCTACCGCAGCCACCAGCCACTCGCCGGAGCGCGCGTCCTGGGCTGTCTGCACATGACCATCCAGACCGCGGTGCTGATCGAGACCTTGATCGAACTCGGCGCCGAGGTTCGCTGGTCCTCGTGCAATATCTTTTCGACCCAGGATCACGCCGCCGCGGCGATCGCGGCCGCCGGAATTGCGGTGTACGCCTGGAAAGGCGAGACCGAAGAGGAGTACGAGTGGTGCATCGAGCAGACCATCCTGAAGGACGGCCAGCCATGGTCCGTCAACATGGTGCTCGATGACGGCGGCGATCTGACCGCGATTCTTCACCAGCGCTTCCCGCAACTGCTCGAACACGTGCACGGCATCACCGAGGAAACCACCACCGGCGTGCTGCGGCTCCAGGAAATGCTCGAAAAGGGCACTCTCAAGGTACCGGCGGTGAACGTCAACGACTCGGTCACCAAGTCGAAGAACGACAACAAGTACGGCTGCCGCCACAGCCTGAACGATGCCATCAAGCGCGGCACCGACCACCTGCTGTCCGGCAAGAAAGCGCTGGTCGTAGGCTACGGTGACGTGGGCAAGGGCTCGGCCCAGTCGCTGCGCCAGGAGGGCATGATCGTGAGGATCAGCGAGATCGACCCGATCTGCGCCATGCAGGCGTGCATGGACGGCTACGAGGTGGTGTCTCCGTACCTCGGCGGCAACAATGACGGCAGCGCCGCGCAGGTCGACAAGGCGCTGCTGGCGCAGATCGATCTGGTGGTCACCGCCACCGGCAACATGGATGTATGCGACCGCCATATGCTGGCGGCGCTGAAGAACGGTGCGGTGGTGTGCAACATCGGGCATTTCGATCACGAGATCGACACCGCGTTCATGCGCCGCGAATGGAAATGGGAAGAAGTGAAGCCGCAGGTGCACAAGATCCATCGCGCGCCGGACGACTACCTGTTGCTGCTTTCCGAGGGGCGCCTGGTGAATCTCGGCAACGCGACCGGGCATCCCTCGCGCATCATGGACGGTTCGTTCGCCAACCAGGTGCTGGCCCAGATGTATCTTTACGAGCGCCGCTTCGCCGAGCTCGAGCCGGAACTGCGCACCGCGGCATTGAGCATCGAAGTGCTGCCGAAACGGCTCGACGAGGAAGTGGCACGGCATATGGTGGCCGGTTTCGGTGGTGTGCTGACGCGCCTGCGTCCGGAGCAGGCCGACTACATCAAGGTGCCGGTGGACGGGCCGTACAAAAACGAACTCTACCGTTACTGAGTACGGAAACCCGCAACATGTCTGCCGCAAAACCACGCATCAGTTTCGAGTTTTTCCCGCCGAAGACCCCCGAAGGCATGGAAAAACTGCATACCGCACACCAGGAGCTCGGCGCGCTGGCGCCGGATTTTTACTCGGTGACCTACGGTGCCGGCGGCTCGACCCGCACCTATACCCACGCCGTGGTCACGGACCTGTCCGCCCGCGGCAGCGTCGTCGCACCGCACCTGTCATTCGGCGGGGATTCCGAGCAGACCATCGCGCAGTTGCTCGAAGCCTATCGCGCGCAGGGCATCACCCGGTTGGTGGCGCTGCGCGGCGACATGCCCTCCGGCATGGGCGGCATGTCGCAGATGGTTTTTGCGGCGCAACTGGTGCAGTTCGTGCGGCGCACCAGCGGCGATCACTTCGCTATCGAGGTCGCGGCCTATCCGGAAATGCACCCCCAGGCACGCGATTTTGCCAGCGACCTGCGCTTTCTGAAACGCAAGTTCGATGCCGGCGCCGACAGCGGTATCACCCAGTTCTTCTACAACGCCGACGCCTATTTCCATTTCCTCGAGGAATGCCGGCGGCTCGGGATAGAGCAACCGATATATCCGGGCATCATGCCGATCCTGAACTATCAGAATCTTGAGCGCTTCGCACGCAATTGCGGTGCCGAGATCCCGCGCTGGCTTCACTACCGTCTCGAATCACTGGCCGCCGACCCCCATGGCATGCAGGAATTCGCCGAGGAATTCGTGGCGGCACTGTGCCGGCGCCTGCTGGCGGGCGGTGCCCCGGGGCTGCATTTCTACACGATGAACCAGTCCGCACCGAGCATTGCCATCTGCCGCCGGGCCGGTATCGGCTGAATGGCTGTTCCGCGGCTCTACTGCGCCGCACCGCTGGCCGCAGGGCTGCCGGTCGAACTGCGCGACGAAGCGCTGCATTACGCACGCAACGTGTTGCGTCTCGAGACCGGCGCAACGCTCACGGTCTTCGACGGACTGGGGCACGAGTTCAGCGCCACGGTGGTGGCCGAGGGCAAGCGTTCGCTGACGCTGCAGCCGGAGGCTGCACTCGAAACGCTCGCCGATACGGGACTCGAGATCCATCTCGGAATCGGGCTCTCGCGTGGCGAACGCATGGACTGGGTGATCCAGAAAAGCACCGAGCTCGGCGTGCGCTCCATCACCCCCCTGCTGCTGGCGCGCTGCAATGCGCGCTTCGAGGAAAAGCGCGCCGACAATCGCATGCGTCACTGGAAACAGGTTGCGATCAGCGCCTGCGAACAATGCGGACGGGCGCGATTGCCGCTGATCGAACACCCCGCAACGCTCGAGCACTGGCTCGCGCAGCGCCCCGAACTCATGGGCCTGGTGCTGCACACACGCGACAGCCCGACGCTTGCCCTCGACCCACTCCCCGCCGCGGCGCGCCTGTTGATCGGTCCCGAGGGCGGCCTGGACAACGCGGAATTCTCCCACGCCATCGGCGCCGGTCTGCTTCCCTGGTCTCTCGGCCCGCGCGTGCTGCGCACCGAAACGGCACCGGTCGCGGCGCTGGCAATACTGCAATTTCTCTGGAGCCGGTGACAGGCGACGGTCAGTCCCCGGCAGCCCCGATGCCGGCGTGGCGCTCGAGATACTCGAGGTCCGGAATCGCGGCACGCTGGCCGTGAACCCGCACCTGCATCAGTTCGGCTGGCCCGCGCATCACGCCCTCCGCCTCCCGGACATCATCCGGCGTGAGTCGCAGCAGGTGCGGCACTCCCTGGCTGAGGATCGCGTAATAGCGCTCGGGCACGGCTTCTCCGACCGTGGCGAGAATCACGATCCGGCTGCCCGCGCCGGGATCCGGCCGCTGATCATTGTTCAGCGCCTCGAAGGAGATTACCGGTACCGCGGCGTGATGCCACTGGATGCGCCCGAGCAGCCAGTCCGGCGCACCGGCAGGCGGGTGCAGATCGCGACGCTTGATGATTTCGGCCACGACCACGCTCGGCACGATCAGCAGGCGGTCGCTCACCGGCAGCAGCAGCGCACTGAGATCGACCGCCGACAATCCATTGCTCATGTGGATCTGCCGAGAATCGTGGTGATGTGCTCCATCAGCACACTCTCCTGGTAGGGTTTGCCGAGATACAGGTCCGCGCCCAGCGCCAGCGCCCGCTCACGGTGCTTTTCCCCGGTACGCGAAGTGATCATGATGATCGGCAGGTGCCGCAACTGCTCGCTGAGGCGCACCTTGCTCAGCACCTCGAATCCATCCATGTGCGGCATCTCGATATCGAGCAGCATCAGGTCCGGCACCTCGTCGAGCAGCTTGGTCATCGCATCGGCACCATCCTTGGCGGAGACCACGCGCATGCCCTCTCGCTCGAGGATCCGGGTGGTGACCTTGCGTACCGTCACGGAATCGTCAACGACCATGATCAGGGGTGTCCGCGCGGTTTTTTCCTGCGGGGCGATCTGTGAGGTTTCGGCCTCGGCAAAGACGCCACGCGCGACATCGGCGCGCAGCATCGCGGGAATGTCGAGAATGAGCACCACGCTGCCATCGCCGAGAACCGTTGCGCCGCTCAGGCCCGGCACCGCGCCGAACTGCGGGCCGAGGCTCTTGACCACGATTTCACGCGCACCGACCAGGCGCTCGAGCGCGACCGCAAGCGTCTGGCCACCGCCACGAACCAGCACCACCGGAATGGTCGCACCGAGATTGGCGAGATCCAGCTCCCCGGGGTGCAGCAGGGAACCGAGGTAACGGACCTGGTAGCTCTGGCCCGCGTAGTGGAAAGGACTTGCATCGGGCCCGCTGTAGCGTTCGAGTTCATCGACCCGCATGCGCGCGACACCCTCCACCGTATTGAGCGGCAGGGCATAGACATCACTGCCGACCGCCACCATCAGCGCGCGGCTGACCGAGACCGTGAACGGCAAACGGATCAGGAACCGGGTACCTGCACCAGGCCTGGTCTGGATTTCCAGCGAGCCGCCCATCTGGCGAATTTCGCTGCTGACCACATCCATCCCCACGCCACGCCCCGATATCTGGGTTACACGGGTCGCCGTGCTGAACCCGCTGTGCAGAATGAACTGCAGTACCTCGTGATCGCCCAGATGCGAAGTGGCGCCCATGAGGCCACGCTCGATCGCCTTGGCGCGCACCCCCTCGAGATTCACACCCGCACCATCGTCGGCAACCGCAATCAGGACATCGCCGCCTTCGCGGGCAATATCGATCTGGATGAGTCCGGTTTCGTCCTTGCCGGCGGCGATGCGCAGCTCCCGCGCCTCGATGCCATGATCGACGGCATTGCGCAACATGTGTTCGAGCGGCGCGACCACGCGTTCGAGAATGCCGCGATCGAGCTCGCCGCTCAGGTTTCCGAGCTCGAGCTCGACGCGCTTGCCAAGCTCTCCTGCCACCTGTCGCACGACCCGCTTGAGACGCGGCAGAATGCTGGCGAACGGCACCATGCGCGAGCGCATCAGGCCTTCCTGCAGCTGGCTGTTGATGCGCGACTGCTGGATCAGAACGGTCTCGAGGTCGCGGGTTTTCTCGGCCAGGCTGCGCTTGATGTCGAGCAGATCGGAGGCGCTTTCGACCAGCGAGCGTGACAGTTGCTGGAGCTGCGAGTAGCGGTCCATTTCCAGCGGATCGAAACCGTCCAGCCCCGCACCCTCGGCGCGTTCACGCCGGAACAGCACCTGCGCCTCGGTGGCGATGTCGAGGCGACGCACCTGGTTCTGCAGCCGCTCGATGGTGCCCTGCATATCCTCGAACAGGTGACCGAGCTCGCTGACCTGCTCTTCGACACGGCCACGCGAAATGCTGGTCTCCCCGGCCAGATTCACCAGGTCTTCCAGCAACTGGGCCGAAACGCGAACCACTTCGTCGCGCGGCTTCGCCGCCGGCGATGAGGTAATGGCCGGCTGACGTGCCGCCGCTATCGCCGCCATCGCGGTCGCTCTCTCCGGCGGCGGGGCCACGGCCGGCGCAGTGGCTGGCGGCAGGGGCTCGAGTGCGCTGACTGAAGCCTCCGGCTCCGCGGGTGGCACCTCACGCGCGGGCTCCGGCAGCTCGACCGGCGCGTGCTCCGGATCCTCGATCGCGACGCTCTCCACGGGCAGGACCGGCCGCTCCTTGACCATATCCATGGTGCGCAGCAGCTGCTCGTGGAACTCCGCAACACGCTCGAAGAAGTTGTCTCCGAAACCTCCGAAATGCAGGTTTTCGTTGATCAGGAAGGTTTCGAAATTATGGCTCAGTTCACCCAGGTATTTGAGGCCCGCCATGCGCGCGCCGCCCTTGAGCGTGTGCAGGTATCGTTGCAGATTGTCGAAAGGCCCGCGATCGTCACGACCATGGCGCCATGCATCGATCGATTCGTCGATCGACACCATCAGCTCATCGGCCTCCTCGATGAAGATATCGAGCAGTTCGGTCTCCGCCTGCAGCAGATCGCGACCCACCCGGACACGCAGCAACTCCAGCCCTGCGTCGTCGCTCTGCGCGGCCGCGCTCGCCGCCGGCGCGGGCGCGACAGGCAGCTCGGCGCGCGCCGCGGCATAGGCACGCAAACGCTCTATTATCGCTGCCGGAGCTTCCGGCAACTGGCCGGCGGCAAGACGGTCCATCACGTCCAGGAACGCTTCGAGAGTCTCCTTTATCAAACCGAAGAGTTCCGCGGAGGGCGCCTCCCGCCCCTGCGCGGCCGGAGCAAGTGCCTCCAGCAGGGGCCCGGACAAGTCGAGCACGCCGTTGACCTCGAGCTGGGTCGCACGCTGGTGGATGGCGAGCAGCTCGTCGCAGAGACCCGCACGGCTCGCTTCCTCATCACGCGCGGAACTCCAGGCATCGAGCAGCGTGGTGGCGTGGAACAGCTTTTCCAGCGACTCTTCCAGGAAACGCGCCAGGCGCGCATCGCTCATCGCCGGTGCGCCGGCCAGCGGGACAGCCAGCGGCTGCGCCAGCAACCCGCGACACTCTTCGGCAAGGGCGGCTGCCTCGGAGTCCAATGGCGCATGCCCCTGCATCCGGGCGTCGAGCATGTGCACCAGGAAGGCGCAAACTCGCTGCAGCAGCGCGATCTCCGGGGGAGCCAGCAAACGACCGCCGAGGCCGGCCTCGCTGACGAACTCCTCCAGCGGCTCCAGCACATCGCCGATCAGGTCCTCGCCCGCCACCCGCGCGCTGCCGCGCAATGTGTGCAGCGTGCGCATCAGGGTCTGGGTGATGGTCCCGTCGCTGACCTCCGCAAGATAAGCACGCAATGCCTCGACATGGCCGCGCGTTTCGTCGATAAAAATTTCCAGCAACCGATCCGCCGAACCGGCACCCGAGTCATCGAATGCTTCAGCGGCAACCGCGAGCTCGGCGGCTTCGAGTTCCGGCAACCAATCCTCGAGCTCGACCAGTTCCGGAACGTGCGCCGGCGCGAAGGGCTCCGTTTCGGGCCGCTCCGCGGGTGCCGGCTCCACTTCCACCTCCGCGACCGGGGGAACCTCGATTACAGGCTCCCGTTGCGGCTCCGCAGCGGCTTCTGCATCCGGCGCGGCGCTCTCCTCGGCCAGAGGCGCGGCCTCCATTGCCGACTCCACCGCAGGCTCTGCTTCTGCTCCGGTGATTTCGATCTCGAATGCCGGTGCCGCGATGTGCTCCACCGGTCCCGCATCCGGTGCGGTGATGCCGGGTTCGGGCGCCGGCACAGCAACTTCCCCTGCCGCTTGCGCAACGGGCTCCACCACGGGCCAGATGATTTCGGGCTCGGGCGTCGCGCTTTCCTCCACCGGCTCCGCAACGGCCTCGGATTCCGGCACTGCGCTTTCGATGGCGGCTGTCTCTGGCGGCGGCGTTGCAATCTCCGCTGCCGGCTCCGCGGCTCCGGCGGCTACGCCCCAGTCCACCGCTTCCCCGCGTGCCAAGGCCTGCGCCGCCTGCTGCAGCTGATCCACCGGCGTCCGGTCCACCGCGCCGCGGCTCGCGAAAGCCTCCACCAGCGAGGGCATCAGGCGCCACGCCCGCTCGACCGCCTCCACCGTCTCCCGGTTCGCCGGCAGCGTGCGCTCGATCACCCGGTTCAGCAGGTTCTCGACCGACCAGGCCAGCTCGCCCAGCACCTGCGCGCCCACCATCCGGCCGCTGCCCTTCAGGGTATGGAAGGCCCGTCGCAGCTCCGTCAGCGGCACGCCCGGCCCCGGCGCCTCGCGCCAGGCCGGCAGTTGCGCGCCGATGGCCTCCAGGACCTCACCCGCCTCCTCCAGGAATATCTCGATGATCTCCGCGTCCAGCGGCTCTTCGTCCTCAACCCGCACCACGGGCGCGGCCGCGTACTCCGGCTGCGGCTCGGGCTGTGGTTCCGGTACCGTTTGCACCTCGAACTCCGGCTCGAGTTCCAGAACCACTTCCGGCTCCCGTTCCGGCTCGGGCGTCGCCTCTACGGACGCGATCTCCTCTGCCGGCTCCGCGGCCCCGGCGGCTACGCCCCAAGCCACCGCTTCCCCGCGTGCCAAGGCCTGCGCCGCCTGCTGTAGCTGATCCACCGCCGCCCGGTCCACCGCGCCGCGGCTCGCGAAAGCCTCCACCAGCGAGGGCATCAGGCGCCACGCGCGCTCGACCGCCTCCACCGTCTCCCGGTTCGCCGGCAGCGTGCGCTCGATCACCCGGTTCAGCAGGTTCTCGACCGACCAGGCCAACTCGCCCAGCACCTGCGCGCCCACCATCCGGCCGCTGCCCTTCAGGGTATGGAAGGCCCGTCGCAGCTCCGTCAGCGGCACGCCCGGCCCCGGCGCCTCGCGCCAGGCCGGCAGTTGCGCGCCGATGGCCTCCAGGACCTCGCCCGCCTCCTCCAGGAATATCTCGATGATCTCCGTATCCAGCGGCTCTTCGTCCTCGACCCGCACCAAGGGCGCGGCCGCATGCTGCGGCGGCAATACCGGTTCCGGCTCGGGCTTTGAAAGCGCCGGCGCATGATCCAGCAGCATCTTGCCGATGAAGTCATCGGCCAGCGCGGACGCCGGTGTAACCACCACCACCGCCTCTGCCGACGCGGAAAGCAGCTGGCGCAGCGACTCGTGCGCCCCCGCCAGCACCAGGTCGGCGGGCGATTTGTCGATGAGCAGGCGTTCGAGGAAATACTCGACGCTGCTCAGGGCATCGGCAAATACTTCGATTTCCGCGGGCAGCAGTGCGCCGCGTTTTCCGCCCGCCGTCGCGACCACCAGCGCCTCGCAATCCGCAAGCACCGCGGCCGCCTTGTTCGAGCCCAGCAGCAGCATCGCGCCGCCCATCGCATGCAGACGCGCATCACTGCCCTCGAGCACGCTTGCCTCGCGCAAGCTCACATAGTCGGTCACCGCCTGCTTGATCTGATCGATGCCCGCCTGCACTTCGCGACAGACCGCGACCTGTGCGCTCGCCAGCGGCGGGCGCCGTGATTCGGCGCGCGTGCTGTCCTTGCCGGCTGCGACTGCACGCCCGGCAAGCCGCTGGTCGACGTCGAGCAAGGCAGCCGAAATTTCGGTGAGCCGCTCATCGAGCGCCGATCCGCTCAGCAGGCCCGCATCTATGCGCTCCAGCTGCGGCAACAGCAGCGCATGCTCCTCGCTGTAACCGAGGCCGGCCAGCACGCTCGCGATACGGCGCAGTTCCGGTTCCACCTCGCGCAGCACCCGGCCGATGGTGAATGCATCGCCCTCGCTCGCTTCGAGGCGCTCGAGCACCACGTTCAGCTCGGCGCCAATCGCATCGACCGCTGCGCCGGTGGCACCGAGATCGTCGAGTGCAGTGGCATTGCGGGCACCCGCGGCATCCGGGCGCAGGTGATGACGTTGCTGGATTTCCGCCAGCTGCGCCGATACCGGAGAGCTCAATGCGATGATCGAAAGCAACTTGTCGTAGGCGGCCGCTGCAGGGGCACGGGCATAAAAACCCTGCTCCAGTGCCAGGTTCGCGCGAAACTCGTTATCGACTTCGCGCAAAGCCTCGTGCACCCGCGTATCGAGTGTGACGCCGCCCGCCCCGACTGCCTCGCACACCCCGGCACAGGCCTGCCACCACAGGCGGTGGTCGCCCGGACGCATGCAATCCGCGAGCATCGAGAACAGTTTCTGCAACGTCTGCAGGCGCTCGGAGACCGCCTCGCCGCGCAACAGTCCAAGCAGTTCGGTCTGGAATTTCTGCCGCCCCCGCCGCAGCGTCTGCAACTCTTCCTCGTTCGCCGGCGTGGCATCCCGATCGACGCCGCGTTCGAGCGCGCGGGTATCGATTACCGGATCCGGCATTGCCAGCGGCTCCGCGCCCCTCAATACGCGCAGTTCGTTGACCAGGCTCAGCACATCGAGTGGAGATTCCTGACGCTGGCTGGCAATGCGCCGCAGATAACCCGGCAATTGCAGGCCTGCGGCAAGCAGAACCTGCAGATTCGACTCTGAGCCCGGAATCCTGCCATGCAGCATTGCCTGCACGCCTTCTTCCACTTCACGGGCAAGCTGCACCGCACTCGCAATGTCCAGCAGGCGCAGCGTGGCGTGGATCTGGTGGGCGTGGGTCAACGCCAGGCGCAACCGGGTCTGGTCGGAAACATCGTCGGCATAGCCGAGCAAGGCCTTGCCGAACTGCTCGGAGGTCTGCTCGATCTCGCCCGTCACCCACTGCAGGGCCACGAAATCCTGATCCATCGCGGAATTCCCGGGGAACCGTCAGCGACTCAACGCGCGCGCGAGCCGCGTGCGTCGTCGGGCAATTTGAATCCGGCCACCGAGTTGCGCAATTCGTTGGTGATGCCCGCAAGCTTGCCGATCGATTGCGCCGTGGCCGTGGTTCCGGCCGAAGTCTGCGACGTGATTTCCTGAATGATGTTCATGGTGTTCGATATGTGTCCGGCCGACGATGCCTGCTGCCGCGCCGCATTGGAAATATTCTGGATCAGCGCCGCCAGGTTCTTGGATACCGACTCGATCTCCTCGAGCGCCACGCCGGCATCTTCCGCGAGCCGCGCTCCGCGCACCACTTCGGCCGTGGTTTGCTCCATGGAAGTCACCGCCTCGTGGGTGTCGGACTGAATCGTTTTCACCAGCGCCTCGATCTGCTTGGTCGCACCTCCGGAGCGTTCCGCCAGTCTCTGTACCTCGTCCGCGACCACTGCAAAGCCGCGCCCGGCATCACCGGCCATCGATGCCTGGATCGCGGCATTGAGCGCCAGGATATTGGTCTGGTCCGAAATATCGTTGATCAGCGAGACGATATCGCCGATTTCCTGCGAACTCTCGCCGAGGCGTTTGATCCGCTTGGAGGTTTCCTGGATCTGCTCGCGAATCATGTCCATGCCACCGATGGTGTTCTGCACCACCTGAGATCCGGTGTTGGCCAGTGCCACCGAACGGTCCGCGACGCCGGCCGATTCCGCGGCGTTCGACGACACCTGGTCGATGGTGACCGCCATCTCGTTGATCGCCGCGGATGCGCCTGCTATCTCCTGTGCCTGGTGTTCGGCAGCTTCCGCGAGATGCAGCGCGGTGGCCTGGGTGTCTTCCGCGGCGGAGGACACGTTTTTCGATGTCTGGTTGATCGATGAGACCAGCACCCGCAACTGGTCGACGGTGTAATTGATCGCGTCCGCGATCGCGCCGGTGAAATCCTCGCTGACCGTGGCCGTGGTGGTCAGATCACCGTCGGCGAGACCCGCCAGTTCGTCGAGCAGGCGCAGTATCGCCTGCTGATTGCGCTCGTTCGTTTCACCGGTCATCGCCAGGCGCCGGCGTGTGTTCAGCGTCGATTGCACCCCGATCATCACCAGTGCGATCACGATCAGGACACCGAATATCAGCGCGCTTCCGGTGTTGAGCTGGCGCTCGTCCTCGAAATTGGTGATTCGATCCGCAGCGACGCTGGTGGCATTGAACAGCTTGGGCGCATTCTGGACAATGGAATCGGCCGCCGTGCGCGCCTGCTTCAGATCCGTCGAGGAGTCGGCAATCCGGCTCTTGCTGCTGCCCACGACCCGAAACAGCGCTTCCACCTCGTTGGCGAGCACGAGGGCATCCGCACCTGACAGCGCGGCCGTGCCCACCGTCTGGTTAGTACCCAGCATGCCGCCCAGGATACCGAGGAAGCGGTCGGTATCGCTGCTGAACTGTTCCGCTGCCGCGCTCGCATCGCTGCCACCCTGCAACATCCGGTCGACATTGCGCGATATGCGCTCCGCCAGCCAGGCCTGGCGTTCCGCCTGTGCAACCTGGCGTGCGTTTGCGCCGCTGGCGGCAAGTATCTCGGCAATGCGCCCGGATTTTTTCTGTACCTCCGGAATCGAGTCGTTCAGCTGTTTCGAGATTTCGCCGAGAAACTGGATACTTTCCTTTTTTGCCACGATCGTTGCCGCCGCGGCATCGATTTCAGACCATATCTTCTTCAGTACCGCCAATTCGCCGGCCAGCATGTCACGCGGGGAGGGAAGCCCGTCCCTGCCGTTATCGAGTTCGCCGAGCGCGGAATCAAATGCCTCGCGCGCGATTTCCAGCGCGGTGAATGCCTCGGTATCACCCGCCACCGCCACGCGTGCGCTGGTGTCGATTTGCTGGGAGTACACCCGCAAATTGCCCACCAGCTCCAGATACGCGGCATCGCGGTTGGTATCGCGCAGCATCACGAACAGGTTCCACATGAACGCGATGACCGCAACCACCAGGACAGCTCCCCATACCATCATCCACCGGCTGCTCGGCAGCCCAGGCACCGGGCTTCTCTGTTTGGCGTTCATCGTCATTTCCTCTCGCTGAAAATCGGGCGGATCAGGCGCGCCCGCATCGCCCATGGAAGATGCGCGCTACAGCGCTGCATCGAGAAACCGGCTGTCGTTCAGCAACAGCCCGGGCTGGAATATCGACCAGTCCCCGTCGCCGGCCGCGTATGCTCCGCGCGTTACCGTGGCCAGCGCGGCGTTGTCGGGAAGCGCTCCCTCGCGCAACGCCTCGGCACCGAAATGCTTCAGGCCATGCACCTCATCGACCTGCAGCGCGCAGTAGATATCGCCGTGCTCCACGACCAGCGCCCGGTGTGCGCGCCAGTTGAGCGAGGGCCGGCCACCGAAAAACCCCGCGAGGCAGACAATCGGCAGCAAGCGTCCGCGGATATTGGCCACGCCACGGACCCACGGCTGAACCCGCGGCAGACGCGTCAGCTCCGGGAGCTTCAGGATTTCAGTGACCTCGCCCATCGGCACAACCAGCCGCTGGTCGAGCAGCGAAAAGCCGACCCCGCTCCAGTGTGGCTGAATACGCAACCGTGCCTGTGCTTCCTCGCCGCCACTGCGCGCGCGGGTCGCGATGTCGAGCAGCAATTCAAAGGGCGACGCTGACACGATGCTGGCGCCTAGCGACCGGCCGCAGCCAGCACCTGCTCGATCGTGGCCAGCAGCACGCTATCCTCGACGGGCTTGGTGAGATAGCCCTTGGCGCCCTGGCGCGCCCCCCAGACACGGTCGGTTTCCTGGCTCTTGCTGGTCAGCATGATGACCGGGATGGCCGCCGTTTGCGGATCGCGCGTGAGCTGGCGGGTTGCCTGGAACCCGTTCAGCCCGGGCATCACGATATCCATGAGGACCAGGTCGGGCCGCTCCGCGCGCGCGACCTGCATGCCCTGCTCGGCACAATCGGCCGACAGTACCTCGTAACCGTTGCGTTTCAGTATTTCGCTGACCTTGTACATCTCGGTAGGCGAATCATCGACGATCAATACGCGAGGCATGCTGGCTCCCTGGAGCTGATCAGCTCGCCGTCCTGACGTGCTGCCCGATCGCGCCGAGCAATTCGTTGCGGCTGAACGGCTTGGTGAGGTACTGGTCGGAGCCGACGATGCGTCCCTTGGCCTTGTCGAACAGCCCGTCCTTGCTCGACAGCATGACCACCGGTGTCGACTTGAATTCGCTGTTGTTCTTGATCAGGGCACAGGTCTGGTAGCCGTCGAGACGCGGCATCATCACGTCGACGAAGATGATGTCGGGCTTGTTGTCAGCGATCTTGGCCAGTGCATCGAAGCCGTCCTCCGCCGTGATCACCTCGCAACCCTCCTTTTGCAGCAGCGTCTCGGCGGTGCGCCGGATGGTTTTGCTGTCGTCTATGACCATCACCTTGAGGCCGGCCAAGCTCTGTTCCATAGTCAGGATTCCCGATGGTGTCCGTGCCGTCGCCCCGGCAGCTGCATGTTGTGCGTCCGGTGGTTCCGCGCAGAGGCCGGGCTTCTGCTATCGTTGCCCGGCGGTCGATAATTAATAGACCATTACGGGGCGGAAATACAGAACCGCCAGATAAATCGGTGCGGAGGATGGCGATGACGATCCGGCTTGGCGTGGTGATGGACCCGATCAGCAGGCTGAACTTCAAGAAGGACAGCACGCTGGCATTGCTGTGGGCAGCAGCCGACCGGGGCTGGGAACTGCATTACATGGAGCAGCAGGATCTGTTCCTGCACGACGGACCGCGCGCCCGCAGCCGCCCGCTGCAGGTGTTCAGGGACGCGGCACGCTGGTTCGAGCTCGATGCGCCACGGGATATCGCCCTCGGCGAGCTCGACGTGATTCTCATGCGCAAGGATCCGCCGTTCGACAACGAGTTTCTCTATTCCACCCAGATTCTCGAGGCAGCGGTACGCACGGGTTGCATGGTGGTCAACGATCCGCGCTCGCTGCGTGATTGCAATGAAAAGCTGTTTGCCACCGAATTTCCGCAGTGCTGTCCGCCGCTGCTGGTGAGCCGCGACAGCGTGCGTCTGCGCGCCTTCCAGCGCGAGCATGGCGACGTCGTTTTCAAACCCCTCGATGCCATGGGCGGAGCCCTGGTATTCCGGGTACGCGAGGGCGATCCCAACATCAGCGTGATCCTCGAGACCCTGACCGGTCATGGTGCAACCACCATCATGGCGCAGCGCTACATCCCCGAGATCGTGGCCGGCGACAAGCGCATCCTGATGATCGACGGGGAACCGGTACCCTATGCGCTGGCGCGCATCCCGGCAGTCGGAGAAACCCGCGGCAACCTGGCCGCCGGCGGCACCGGTGAAGCGCGGGCGCTCACCGCGCGCGACCGCTGGATCTGCAGCGAAGTCGGACCGACGCTGCGTGAGCGCGGCCTGGTCTTCGTCGGTCTCGACGTCATCGGGGACTATCTCACCGAGATCAACGTGACCAGCCCCACCTGTATCCGCGAGCTGGACCAGGCGCACGACCTCGATATCGGCCGGATGCTGATCGACTGCATCGCCCGCCGCCTTGGGCGCTGAGCACCTTCATGCTCGCCTGGTACGACGAAACCGCGGCCAATGACCGGCTGGCCTTCGCGATCGTGGTGGCGCTGCTGGTGCATGCGGGGCTGATCCTCGGGCTCGGGTTTGCGCCCGATGACCAGGCTCCGGCTCCCCGGAGCCTCGATATCACCCTGGCCCAGTATCGCGAGGAACTCGCGGAGCCGGATGCCGATTTCCTCGCACAATCCAACCAGCATGGCAGTGGCACGCTGGCCGCGGCGGCCAGCCCCAGCACCCCGGTGGCAGCCGAGCGCGATGCCCCGACAGTACAGGAAGTGCTGCGCCAGGCCAGCCCACCGCCGCCATCGGAGGCGGCTGCGAGCACTTTGCTGAGCACCACCAGTGCCGCGCCGACAAGCACTTCGACGGTCTCGGCGGCACAACCTGCCGCGCCCACCGCCAACTCCGACCAGGCACCGGAGGACGCCCGCAGCGCCGAGGAAATTGCCTCGCTGATGGCACGCCTGGACGCCCAGCAGCGCGCCTACGCAAAGATGCCGAAGGTACACCGCATCACTTCGGTATCCACCCGCGCGGCGGTCGATGCGACCTACCTGCTCAACTGGACCCAGCGCATCGAGACCATCGGCAACAACAACTATCCCCTGGAAGCGCGCACCCGCCGTCTCTACGGCGATCTGCGCCTGCTGGTGGCGGTGGCGCCCGATGGCAGCGTCAGGGAGGTGCGGGTGCTGCAGTCCTCCGGTTACCGGTTGCTCGACGATGCCGCGATACGGATCGTGCGCCTGGCGGAACCGTTTGACGCATTTCCGCCCGAGTTACGCGCCGAGGCGGATGTACTGGAAATCATTCGCACCTGGCAGTTCCGCAGCAACCGCCTGAGCGCGGCTGAATGACCGCGGCGCTTGCCTTGCGGCAATACGAGTCGCAGAATTGATGCATGAGTGACACCCTTCGCAACCATTTCCTGATAGCCATGCCGGGCATGGACGACTCGCGTTTCGCGCACAGCATCACCTACCTGTGCGAGCACAACGAGAACGGCGCCATGGGCATCGTCATCAACCGTGCCCTCGACCTGAGTTTCGACGATATTTTCGAGCATCTCGATATCGAGAATTTTCCCCATCACCACGATCAGCCGATTCTGGCCGGCGGCCCGGTACAGACCGATCGCGGCTTCGTTCTGCACCGGCACAACGATCGCAAGCGGTGGCAATCGACGCTGGACATAAGCGATGAAATAAGTCTCACCACCTCGCGTGACATTCTCGAGGCGATCGCCCACGATGACGGGCCGAGCGATGCGCTGATCGCACTCGGATACGCCGGCTGGGCTCCCGGGCAGCTCGAGCAGGAGCTGGCCGGCAATGCCTGGCTCAGCCTGCCGGCCGAGGCTCACATCCTGTTCGATGTGCCCCTGGAACGCAGGGCACAGGCCGCCGCGGCGCGGCTCGGCTTCAATCTCGACCTGCTGAGCGGCAGCTGCGGCACTGCCTGAGTGGGCGATCCCAGGCCGCAAACCGTGCTGGCTTTCGATTATGGATTGCGAACCATCGGTGTCGCGGTCGGCAACGCCCTGCTCGGTAGCGCCAGTGCGTTGACCACGCTGGCGGCCCGTGACGGTGTTCCGGACTGGGAGCGGGTGCGACGGCTGCTCGAGGAATGGAAGCCGGATCTGTTGCTGGTCGGACTGCCGCTGAACATGGACGACACGCCGAGCGATATGAGCGTCCGCGCGGAGCGCTTCGCGCGCCGGCTCACGGGGCGATTCGGCATCGCCAGCGAGATGATGGACGAGCGCCTCAGCAGCTTCGAGGCGCGCTCACTGGTGGACGACTACGCGCAGAACGTGGCGCTGGACAGCATCGCCGCGTGCCTGATACTTCAGAGCTGGTTCGCGGCGCAGGCCACGGATCGCGGCCAGGGCTGAATCTCAGCGCTTGCCAAAAAACTGGCCGGCGTTGCTCTCTCGCTCGTCGTCGATACTGAGCCCGCTGGCGCGCCCGAGGTTGCCACCGGTCTGGGTACCCATCTTGATCATCAGGCGCATGTTGTTCTGCGAATCCGCGTGCGAAAGCGCGTGCTCGTAGGAAATCACGCCGTCGCAGTACAGCTGATAGAGCGACTGGTCGAAGGTCTGCATGCCGAGTTCCGTGGAACGCTCCATCAATTCCTTCAGCGCATGCACTTCGCCCTTGCGCACGATATCCGACACCAGCGGGGTATTTATCAGGATCTCGACCGCGGCGCGGCGCCCCTGCCCATCCACCGTCGGAATCAGCTGCTGGGCGATCATTGCTTTCAGGTTGAGCGAGAGATCCATCCACAACTGGTCGCGCGCATCGGCGGGGAAGAAGTTCTGGATCCGGTCGAGCGCCTGGTTGGCGTTGTTGGCGTGCAGCGTGGCCAGACAGAGATGACCCGTTTCGGCGAACGTCACTGCGTGCTGCATGGTCTCCCTGGTACGCACCTCGCCGATGAGGATCACATCCGGCGCCTGGCGCAGGGTGTTCTTCAGCGCCATCTCGAAGCTCTCGGTGTCGATCCCGACCTCACGCTGGGTGACGATGCATTTCTGGTGCTGGTGCACGTATTCGATCGGGTCCTCGATGGTGATGATGTGGCCCGAACTGTTCAGGTTGCGATAACCGAGCATCGCCGCCAGCGAAGTCGATTTCCCGGTCCCGGTGGCACCGACGAACAGGATCAGTCCGCGCTTGGTCATCGCGAGCTCGTTGATGATGGTCGGCAGCTGCAACTCCTCGACCGTCGGAATCTTCGACTCGATCCGCCGCAGCACCATGCCCACCAGGTTGCGCTGGTAGAACGCGCTGACCCGGAAACGTCCGACACCGCGCGAACTGATCGCGAAGTTGCATTCGTGGCTGCGCACGAATTCCTTGCGCTGGCTCTCGCTCATGATGCTGAGCACCAGCTCCCGGGCCTGCTCGGGAGTGAGCGGCGTCTCGTCCACCGGGTGCAGCTTCCCGTGCACCTTGATGCATGGCGCCACACCCGCGGTGATGAACAGGTCGGAGGCTTTCTTCTCCACCATCCTCGACAGCATGTCATTGACTTCCATCGCTTGTCTCCTCGCGTCGCGGGTATCAGAAATTATCGGCAATCTTGGCCTTCTCACGCGCTGCCTCGCGCGTGATCAGCCGTTTCGCGACCATGTCGGCCAGGCACTGATCCATGGTCTGCATGCCCACGCCACTACCGGTCTGGATCGCCGAATACATCTGCGCAACCTTGTCCTCGCGGATCAGGTTGCGGATGGCCGGCGTCCCACGCATGATCTCGTGCGCGGCTATGCGCCCGCCACCGACCTTTTTCAGCAGGGTCTGCGACACCACCGCCATCAATGACTCCGACAGCATCGACCGGACCATGGATTTCTCCTGGGCCGGAAAGACATCCACGACCCGGTCAATGGTCTTGGCCGCCGAGGTGGTGTGCAGCGTGCCGAACACCAGGTGACCGGTTTCGGCGGCGGTCAGCGCCAGCCGGATGGTCTCGAGATCACGCATCTCGCCGACCAGGATGATGTCGGGGTCCTCGCGCAACGCCGACCTGAGCGCTTCGGCGAAACCGTGCGTGTCACGGTGCACCTCGCGCTGGTTCACCAGGCATTTCTTCGCCTCGTGAACGAATTCGATGGGGTCCTCGATGGTGAGAATATGATGGTATTTGTTGTCATTGATGTAATCGACCATCGCGGCCAGGGTGGTGCTCTTGCCCGAACCGGTTGGCCCGGTGACCACGACCAGCCCGCGCGGCTCCATGCAGATATCGCGAAAAACCTGGCCCATCCCGAGGTCTTCCATGGTCAGCACCTTGGAGGGGATGGTGCGGAATACGGCTCCGGAGCCGCGATTCTGGTTGAACGCATTGACCCGGAACCGGGCCACGCCGGGTACCTCGAAAGAAAAATCGGTCTCGAGGAACTCCTCGTAATCCCGGCGCTGCTTGTCATTCATGATTTCATAGATGAGATCATGCACCTGCCGGTGATCCATCGGCGGCAGGTTGATGCGCCGCACATCGCCATCGACCCGGATCATCGGCGGCAGGCCGGCCGAAAGGTGCAGGTCAGAAGCGCGCTGCTTGGCAGCAAAGGCCAGAAGTTCCGTGATATCCATGTGCGCCCCCGAAGGCGGTTGTTGTTGCCGTTAGGTCCGCGGGCACCGCTGCACCGCTCTCGGTATAATAGCTCAGACCTGAGAACGGTAAAGGAAAGCCGCTGCGAAAGCGCCCCGGTCGAGTCCTGCCAACGAGTGAGAATCGAATGCTTACGATAGCGGAGCGGGCCCGGTTCCTGTTGACCGAAATCAGCCGCCTGGAGCAGTTCCATGGGCGCGAACCCGGCTCGGTTGCGCTGATCGGTATCGGTAAAACGCACCCCGCGCAGAGTATTCGCGAGGCGTGGGCAGGCGGTGTGCGGCAGTTTGGCGAGAGCTATCTGCAGGAGGCGCTGCCGAAAATCGCAGAGCTTGGCGACCTTCGGATAGTATGGCATTTCGTCGGGCGCATTCAGGCCAACAAGACCGCGGCGATCGCCGCGAGCTTTGACTGGGTGCACGGAGTGGACCGGTTGCGCATCGCCCAGCGGCTGAACGACCAGCGACCCGGGAACCTGCCAGCGCTCAATTGTTGCCTGGAAGTGAATTCGGGGGGCGAAGCAGGCAAAGGCGGCGTCGGCGAGGGGGAGCTCGCAGCACTCGCGGCAGCCGTTGCGGCGATGCCGCGGCTCCGGCTGCGCGGACTCATGATGCTGCCTGCGGCCAGCCACGAACTGGCGCGGCAGCGCATACCGTTTGCACGGCTGGCGCAGCACCTGGCGGAATTGCGCGTGGCAATTCCGCAGCTGGATACGCTGTCGATGGGCATGAGCGCGGACATGGAGGCGGCCATCGCCGAGGGGGCGACCATGGTCCGTATCGGAACCGCGTTGTTCGGTCCGCGCACCTAGCCTGGCGGCCGACGGTTCGCAGCCCTTGCCGGCGCGCGGGCCGATCCACACAACGAGAATCAGGAGAGAGCAGTGTGACGAGTGAATCCATCGCCTTCATCGGAGGCGGTAACATGGCGGGCAGCATGATCGGAGGGGTGCTCGCCCAGGGCTGGAACGCAGAGAACATCTGGGCCAGCGATCCCGACCCCGCGACGCGCACCCGGCTGGCGAGCCTCGGCATCCATGTCACCGAACACAATCGGGAAGCAGCCGCAGCCGCATCGATCGTGGTGCTCGCGGTAAAGCCACAACAACTGCGCAGCGCCTGCATGGAGGTCGCGCCGAGCGTGGCCGAGCGCGGCTCGCTGGTGATTTCCATTGCCGCAGGCGTCGAAACCGCCTCGCTGCAGTCATGGATCGGTCCCGGCGCAGCAATAGTCCGTTGCATGCCAAACACGCCCGCGCTTCTGCAATGCGCAGCCTCGGTAATGTTCGCAACCGGGAACGTGAGCGCCATCCAGAGACGCAGTGCGCACGCGGTGCTCGAGAGCATCGGCAGCGCCGCCTGGGTTGATCGGGAAGAACTCCTGCACGCCGTCACTGCCTTGTCGGGGAGCGGGCCTGCCTACTTCTTCCTGGTGATGGAAGCCATGCAGCTGGTCGGCGAAACGCTGGGGCTGGAGCCCGAACTCAGCCGCCAGCTGACCGCGCAGACCGCCCTGGGTGCCGCACGCATGGCGCTCGAGTCGGATGTCGATGTAGTGGAACTCAGGCGCCGGGTCACCTCTCCCGGCGGGACCACGGAGCGGGCGTTGCGGGTATTCGAGGAGCGCGGACTTCGCCGCTTGTTCGAAGCGGCGCTGACCGCAGCGGCCAACCGATCGCGCGAGCTTGCCGCCGAGCTCGGCCAGGCATAAACAGGGAAATCATCATCCATGGCTACATTTGCGGAAGTCCTGCGATACCTGACCCAGACTGTCTTCGGCATCTATATTTTCGCCGTGTTGCTGCGCCTTTTGCTGCAGCTGGCGCGCGCCGATTTCTACAATCCGATCTCGCAGTTCGTGGTGAAGCTGAGCAACCCCCTGGTGTTGCCCTTGCGCCGGGTGATACCGTCGATAGGGCGCCTTGATTCAGCCACCGTACTGCTGGCGTTGATGCTGCAATTCCTGGCGACGATTATCGTGCTGGGCTTGCTCGGCGTGCCTTTCGGCACGCCGAATCCGCTGATCGTCATCGTGTGGAGCGCGGTCGGGATCCTGTCGCTGGTGGTCAAGGTATATTTTTTCGCAATCCTCGCGATGATCATCTTCAGCTGGATCGCACCTCACAGCCACCACCCCGCACTCGCGCTGTTGCACCAGCTCACGGAGCCCGCGATGGCACCGTTGCGCCGTCTGCTGCCGCCGATGGGCGGGCTCGACCTGTCGCCGATCCTGGCTTTTGTCGCCATCAACGTGCTCGAGATCGTGTTGCGCGGGCTCGCCGCATGGCTGGGCATGCCGGGCGGGATCGTGCTGGGGTTGTGATGACAACCATGCAATTCTGGAATTGGCAGGGAGATATCCTGGTCCTGCGCTGCCAGATACAGGCGCGCGCGGCCCGCGACGAGATCGTCGGCGAACACGCCGGCCGTCTGCGCATCAGGATCCGGGCGGTTCCCGCCGATGGCGTGGCCAACCAGCGCCTGCGTCGCCTGCTGGCCGACGAGTTCGGTGTGGCGCCCGGCGCGGTTACGATTGGCAGCGGCCATTGCCATCGTTACAAGGCGGTGCATATCCTCGGCCCCGTACACCTGCCGGCTTGGCTTGCAGCCACCCGCGACGGAGCGCATCACCACCCGTCGGACCCAGGGGTTGCGACGTGAGCACACCGCCTGGCGCCGCTGACAGCGTTGGCATCGTCTGCCCGCAGCAGCAGCATTTCGATGAAGCGCTGGTGCTGGCCTGCGGCCGCGTATTGCCCGGCTATGACATCGTCTATGAAACCTACGGCACGCTGAATGCGCAGGGTTCCAATGCCGTGCTGGTGTGCCATGCGCTGAGCGGCGATCATCATGCCGCGGGGCGCCACACCGCCGGGGATCGCAAACCCGGCTGGTGGGACAACTGCATCGGTCCGGGCAAACCGATCGATACCACGCGTTTCTTCGTCGTCAGCCTCAACAATATCGGCGGCTGCGGCGGCAGCACCGGGCCCTGCAGCATCAACCCTGCCACTGGCAGAATATGGGGCCCCGACTTCCCTGCGGTAAGGGTACGCGACTGGGTGAGCACCCAGCTGCGGCTTGCCGAACACCTGGGTATCGGACGCTGGGCGGCAGTCATCGGCGGCAGCCTTGGCGGAATGCAGGCCATGCGCTGGGCCGTCGATCATCCGGATCGCATCGCCCACTGCATCGTGATCGCCGCGGCGCTGAAGCTTTCCGCGCAAAATCTCGCCTTCAACGAGATAGCGCGAAAAGCCATCACCGCGGACCCTGGCTTCCATGGCGGATGGTTTCTCGATCACGGAACCGTCCCGCGCCAGGGACTCGCCATTGCCCGCATGATCGGACATGTGACCTATCTCTCGGACGAACTGATGGGCGACCGCTTCGGCCGCGAGCGGCTGCAGGATGCCGGCGATCCGCACCCCCTGAACGAGTCTGAATTCCAGGTCCAGAGCTATCTGCGCTACCAGGGCGATACCTTTGCCGATCGCTTCGACGCCAATACCTATCTGTTGATGACGCACGCGCTCGATCAGTTCGATCTCGCGCGCGAATTCGGTGACGATCCGATCGCCGCGTTCCGATGTGCCCGCAGCCGCTTTTTGGTGATGTCTTTTTCGAGCGACTGGCGCTTCTCGCCGGGACGCTCGCGCGAGATCGTCGATGCGCTGATCGCTGCCCGACGCGATGCAAGCTACCTGGAAATAGAGGCCAACGAAGGCCACGACGCGTTTCTGTTGCCGATACAACGCTATCACGACGCACTGCGCAGCTACCTGAAACGCGTCGCTGCCGGTCTGGAATCGCGGGAAGGTTGCGATGCGCGTTGACCTGGACGTCATCCGCGAGTGGATCGCGCCGCGCGCGCGGGTACTCGATCTCGGCTGTGGCGGCGGCGACCTGCTCCACGAATTGATGCGCGACAAGCAGATCGAGGGCTACGGTCTGGAGATCGATCCGCAAAATATCGCGACCTGTATCGACAGGGGGGTCAACGTCATCGAGCAGGATCTCGATCGCGGGCTGGGAAATTTCCGCACCAATTCCTTTGATACCGTGGTCATGACCCAGACCCTGCAGGCCGTGCGCTTCCCGGACCTGGTGCTCGACGAAATGCTGCGTGTCGGCAAGGAATGTGTCATCACCTTTCCCAATTTCGGCAACTGGCGCTGCCGCCTGCATCTCGCCCTGATGGGCAGGATGCCGGTATCACGATTCCTGCCATACACGTGGTATGACACGCCGAATATCCATTTTTGTACCGTGTTCGATTTCGAGGCGTTGTGCCGTCTGAAAAAAATCCACATCATCAACCGGGTGGTGGTCAACGAGGCCAGCCGCAGCACCATGCTTGCGCGATTGCTGCCAAACCTGTTCGGCATGACCGCCATCTACCGGGTGACCAAATGAATCTCGACATGCGAAGGCGGGCGACGCGATGAAGCAGTTCTGGATCGGCTTGATACTGCTTTCACTGGGCTGTGCCGCTCACGCCGAAGTGCGCCGGTTCGGCGCCTACGAAGTCCATTACAGCCTGTTCCAGAGCAGCTTTCTGCAACCCTCGATCGCCAGCGCATACTCGATCGTGCGCGCCCGTGATCGCGCGGTCCTCACCATCGCCGTGCGTCGCGGCAGCGACAGTCCTGCCGGCATCGCGGTGAGCGCCGCGGTCAGCGGCAAGCGCGGCGATCTCATCTACAACAATGCGCTCGAATTCCGCGAAATCCGCGAGGAACAGGCCGTTTATTACCTGGCCGATTTTGCGTTCATCAGTGGCGAGGCCATTTACCTCGACCTGGCGATCCGTCCCGAGGGCCAGCCGGGTGCGCTGTCGCTGCAGTTCAACCAGACGCTTTACGCCGACTGATGAACGCGCTGCATCCCGAAGAGCTGGTCATCGCGACCGGCAACGAGAAAAAGCTGCTCGAATTGCGGGCGTTGATCGGTGCGAGCGGGCTCCGCCTGCGCTCGCAAGCCGAGTTCGCTATCGTGGGCGCCGACGAAACCGGCCTGAGTTTCGTCGAGAACGCGATTCTCAAGGCGCGCCATGCCAGTCGACACAGCGGACTGCCGGCACTGGCCGACGATTCGGGGCTCGAGGTGGACGCGCTGAACGGCCGCCCGGGGATCCATTCCGCGCGTTTTGCCGGTCCGCAGGCGAGCGATGCCCAGAACAACCGCAAATTGCTCGAGGCGCTGGCCGGCGTTGCCGATGAACGGCGCAACGCCCGGTTTCATTGCGTGATCGTCCTGCTGCGTCATGCCGAAGACCCGGTGCCGCTGATCTGTTGCGGCACCTGGGAAGGAAAGATCCTGAGGAGCCCTGCCGGCGAGCGGGGATTCGGCTATGACCCGCTGTTCCTGGTACCCGAGCACGGTTGTTCCGCGGCCGAACTGCCCGCGGGGCTGAAAAACCGCATCAGCCATCGTGCGCTCGCGCTCGCGCAATTGTTGCCGGCACTCGGTATCGCATGCTGAAGCTCCCGCCGCTGGCGCTGTACATCCATCTACCCTGGTGCGAGCGCAAGTGTCCCTACTGTGATTTCAATTCCTACCAGGCCGAATCGGAGCCGCCGTTTGCGGCCTATGCCGAATGCCTGCTGGCGGATCTGCGGGCAGACTGCGACCTGGTCGAAGGCCGCGCGCTTGGCTCCCTGTTCTTCGGCGGCGGAACGCCGAGCCTGTTCCCCGCACCCGTCCTCGCACGCACATTGCGGGGTATCGCCGCGACGATCGATTTCGCGCCGGACGTGGAGATCACGCTCGAGGCCAACCCCGGCAGTGCCGAACGCGACAGGTTCAGCGCGTTGCACGCAGCCGGCGTAAACCGCCTGTCGCTCGGTGTGCAGAGTTTTTGTGACCAGAGCCTGCGCGCGCTTGGGCGCATCCATGACGCCGCCGATGCCCGCTCGGCGATCGCGGCAGCAAAAGCCGCCGGGTTCACGAACATCAATCTCGACCTGATGCACGGCCTGCCCGGCCAGGACGTTGCGATGGCAATGCGGGATCTGGAGCAGGCAGTGACCGGGAATGTCCCGCATATCTCGTGGTACCAGCTTACGATCGAACCGAATACCGCGTTTCACGGCAGGCCACCGCTGTTGCCGGTCGACGACCTGCTGGCCGAAATCCAGGATCGCGGGGAGGAGCTTCTGATGCGCCACGGTTACACCCAATACGAGGTGTCGGCCTGGGCCCGCCCCGGCGCGCAGTGCCGTCACAACCTCAACTACTGGAGTTTCGGCGACTACATCGGCATCGGTGCAGGCGCGCATGGCAAGCTTAGCCGGGTGCGTGCCGGCGAGATTCTGCGAACCCGCAAAACGCGCTCGCCGCGTGATTATCTCGAAGCGCAGGTCGGCAGCTCTCGCACGCGTGTCCGGGTGGCCCCCGGGGAACTTGCGCTGGAGTTCATGATGAACGTACTGCGGTTGCGCGAGGGTTGCTCGTTCGAGGACTTCGAGGCTCGCACCGGAATCGCGGTCGCGACGATTGCCAGCCAGCTCGACACATTGCGCGCACAGGGGCTGATGAGCAGCGAACCCGGGCGCATCGCCACCACGGAAACCGGATTCCGCTTCCTCAATGTGGTGCTGGAACGCTTTTCCTAGAACGCTGCCGGGCCTGGACCGATGGCAACTCGGCTATTGGCGATCTTTTCGAACAGCAGGTCCCATACCCCGTGCCCGAGCCGCAGACCGCGGCGCTCGAACCGGGTTATGGGACGCGAGGCGGGGCGTTGCGCAAAGCTGCCTTCACCCGCCCGGTTACGCCACCCGGGGGCTGCGCTCATTACCTCGAGCATCTGGCGCGCGTAATCTTCCCAATCGGTCGCCAGGTGCAGGGTGCCGCCGCTGCGCAGCTTGCGCCGCACCAGCTCGACGAAAAGTGGCTGCACCAGGCGCCGCTTGTGGTGGCGCACCTTGTGCCACGGATCGGGAAACAGCAGCAATACCGTATCGAGCGAGGCATCGGCAAATCCGCGGTTCAGCACCTCGACCGCATCGTCACAATACACCCGCAGGTTCTGCAGTTGCCGTTCCTGTGCCATCGCCAGCAGCTTCCCTACCCCCGGGCGATGCACCTCGATTCCGACGAAGCCGGTGCCCGGAGATCGCTCCGCGAGTTCGACCAGTGCGTGCCCCATGCCGAAGCCGATTTCCACCACAAAGGATTCGCAACCCGGAAACTGCGCGCGCAGATCCAGTGGCTCCGGGCCCAGCTCCAGGCCGCGACCGGACCACAGCTCGGCGAAAGCGCGACGCTGGGCCGCAGTGAAACGGCCCTGGCGCCTGACGAAGCTGCGCACCGATGGCCGGGGTAATGCGCAGGCCGGGTCAATCCCGCTCACGCCACGCCCCGACCATTAGCAGAATCCAGCCGAGCAGGAACAACACCCCGCCAATCGGGGTGATTGCACCCAGCTGCCGCATCCCGGTAAACGCGAGCAAATAAAGACTGCCACTGAACAGGATCATGCCGGCGACGAAGCTGAGCGCGGCACGTCCGAACCAGCGTGAGCGCAAGTCACTGGCCTGGGCCGCACCCACGGCCAGCAACGCAAGCGAATGGTACATCTGGTACTGCGCGCCGGTAAGAAATACCGCCAGCAGGTCGGCGTCGAGCCGGTGGCGCAACCCATGAGCACCGAAGGCACCCGCGATCACCGCGGTCAAGGCACCGGCCGCGCCCAGCGCAAAGATGGTGCGTGCCGCGGACAGGCTCATCAGCGACGCAACACCCGTCGGTCCGGCGCAAACCAGGCGTTCAGGCCTGCATCGCGGTGCGGAGCTTGCCGAGGGCCGCCTGCTCGAGTTGCCGGATGCGTTCGGCAGATACGCCGAATTGTGCCGCCAACTCATGCAGCGTCGCCTTGTCCTCATCCAGCCAGCGCCGCTGCATGATCACCTGGCTACGCTCATCGAGGCCATCGATCGCCCGCTCGAGCAGCCCGTGACTGGCCGCCTCCCAGTCGCTGTCCTCGAGATCACGTGCCGGATCCGCGCCGCGATCCTCCAGGTAGTGGGCAGGTGCAAACGGCGCGGAATCGTCATCGTCGGCATGTCCGTCGAATGCGACATCCGCTGCGCTCAGCCGCCCTTCCATGCGGCGCACTTCGGCCACATCGACACCAAGGTCACGGGCCATCGCGTCAGCTTCCTCGTTGCTGAGCCAGCCGAGGCTTTTCTTCGAACTGCGCAGATTGAAGAACAGCTTGCGTTGCGCCTTGGTCGTGGCGACTTTCACGATCCGCCAGTTGCGCAGGATGAACTCGTGCATCTCCGCCTTGATCCAATGCACTGCAAAAGACACCAGACGCACGCCTTTTTCCGGGTTGAAGCGCCGCACCGCCTTCATGAGCCCGACATTGCCTTCCTGCACCAGGTCGGACAGGGGCAGGCCATAGCCCGAATAGGAGCGCGCGATATGGACCACGAAGCGCAAGTGAGCGAGCACTAACTCCCGTGCAGAGTTGATGTCATCACGGTAGTACAGCTCGGTAGCAAGATCATGCTCGCGCTTGGCGCTAAGCACCGGAAAGGCATTGACGGCCTGTATATAGGCGCTGATGTTACCGCCGGGCGTCAATAACGCCATCGGCTGCAGATGCTGATTCATTTCGGAGTCTCCATAATTCAAGGCGCATTTTAGCACTCAGCGCATTAGAGTGCCAAACGCACGGAAGTTCCGTTATGTGCCTGGCGGTTGGTCGGGTGCCTCAATGCTCAGGGGCATCGAACAGGGCCGCAACGAACTCGCCGGCTTCGAACGGACGCAGATCGTCCAGCGCCTCGCCAATACCGATGAACCGGATCGGCAGACCCAGTTCACGGGCCACCGAAAACACGATCCCGCCCTTTGCGGTGCCATCGAGTTTGGTGAGCACGATGCCGCTCACCCCGACGGCTTCACGGAAACTGCGCGCCTGGGGCAGGCCGTTCTGCCCGGTACCGGCATCCAGAACGAGCATCACCTCGTGCGGCGCCTCGGGATCAATTTTCTGCATGACCCTGACGATCTTGCGCAACTCGTCCATCAGATGGCTTTTTACGTGCAAGCGCCCGGCCGTATCGGCAATCAGCACATCGCAACCCCTTGCGCGGGCCGACTGCAGGGCATCGAATATCACCGAGGCACTGTCGGAACCCGTTTGCTGGGCGATCACCGGCACTCCATTGCGCTCACCCCAGACCTGCAACTGCTCGACCGCTGCCGCCCGGAACGTATCGCCCGCCGCCAGCATCACCGACTTGCCCTCGGCCTGGAACCTGCGCGCCAGCTTGCCGATGGTCGTGGTTTTTCCCGCTCCGTTCACACCGACCATCAGGATCACGAAGGGTTTGGCGGATTGCGCGATCTGCAACGGCACCGAGGCCGGTGCCAGCACTTCCGTCATCTGGTCCTTGAGTGCCCGGAACAGCGCCTCGGGATCGCTCAGTTCGCGACGTCGCACCCGTTGCACCAGTCCGTCGAGAATCACCCTGACGGTTGCCATGCCGACATCGGCCATCAGCAGCCGCGTTTCCAGCTCATCGAGCAGCTCGTCGTCGAGCGTTTTACGCCCCAGAAACAGCGTGCCCAGGCCCTCGGAAAGCGCACTGCGGGTCTTGCCCAACCCCGCGCGCAGACGCGCCAGAAGGCCGCTGCGCGGCTTTGCCGTAACTGTCTCCGCCGCAGGGGCCTCTGCCGCAGGGAGCTCCGGCGCAATAGGCTCCGCGGGTGCGGCGGGCGGCTCCGCGGCTTTGTTTCGTCTGAAAATCTTCATCGGCGTTGCATGCATGCTGGCCAGGGAAACGGGCGGCGATTATACGGTATCCTGAGCACTGCTTTTCCGCATACTTCCCGGCAGCACGATGGCGCGTCGCAGCAAACCCACAGGCACCAACGATGCACGCAGCGAGTTGCGTATCATCGCGGGGAAATGGCGCGGCCGGCGTATCGGCTTCGTGGCCGAACCTGGCTTGCGCCCAACCCCGGAGCGCGTGCGCGAGACCCTGTTCAACTGGCTGCAGCCAGTGATTGCGGGCAGCCGTTGTCTCGACCTGTTCTGCGGGAGCGGCGCACTCGGCATCGAGGCCTTGTCGCGCGGAGCCGCAGCGCTCACCCTGATCGACAGTTCGGCCACCGTCATCCGCGAGATCCGCGCCAACCTCGAACGCCTCGGCGAGAACGGAGCGGCCACCCTGATCAGGGCCGATGCCTGTAACTGGTTGCTGAACACCCGGGAGCAGGGTTATGACGTCGTGTTCCTGGATCCTCCTTTCAGCAGCAGCCTGGCGACCCGTTGCTTGCAGCTGCTGGACCGCAGCGCGCTGCTCGCTCCGGGCGCACGGGTCTATCTCGAGTGCGCAATCGACGAGACAGCCCCGATACCAGGCCCCGGATGGGTGCTGCACCGCGAACGGTTCGCCGGAAACGTCGCTTACCGGCTCTTCATTGCCCCGTCCGTCAACCCGGTGGCCGCCGCGGAGCATTTGTAGCGCACCGCTGATTTGGCTAACATTCGGCCCCCCAAAGGATTCCGCAAGGTTTCTTCATGCGCACCATCGTCTACCCGGGAACGTTCGACCCCATTACCAACGGACACGTCGACCTGGTCGAAAGGGCTTGCCGCCTGTTCGACCATGTCGTGGTGGCAATCGCCAGCAGCGATCGCAAACGGCCATTGTTCACGCTGCAAGAGCGAATAACGCTGTGCGAGGCAGCGCTCGGACATACCAGGAACGTTGAAATCATCGGTTTCGACATCCTGGTGGTGAAATTCCTGCGTGATCGCCGGGCTTGCGCCGTACTGCGCGGGTTGCGCGCGGTGTCCGACTTCGAGTACGAGTTCCAGCTGGCAAACATGAACCGTGCGATGGACCCGACCTTCGAAACGGTTTTCCTGACGCCCTCCGACCACCTTTCCTATATTTCCTCATCGCTGGTGCGCGAAATTGCCTCGCTGCAGGGCGATATCAGCAAGTTCGTTCATCCAGTCGTGAAAACAGCGCTGCTGGAAAAATTCGCGGACGGCGTCTGAGCAGGCGATATCCGGCCCGTGGCGCTGCTGATCACCGATCAATGCATCAATTGCGATGTGTGCGAGCCGGCATGCCCCAACGAGGCAATCTCCGCGGGGGAATTGATCTACGAAATCGATCCGCTGCGCTGCACCGAGTGTGTGGGGCATTTCGATGAACCACAATGCCGCTTGATATGCCCCGTCGATTGCATACCGCCGGATCCCGAACACGTGGAGAGCCCGGAGCAATTATTGGACAAGTACGCACGTCTGCGCGGCCCCGATTAGGCCGCGCATCGCCAGCCGCAACTCAGTGCGTGTTGGCGTCCGCGTGCCGGTTATGACTGTTGCGGCAACCCAGGCAACGCACAAACGTGGCTTCCGCAGGGCCACCCACCAGCGTTTGTGCCGCGGTCTCGACGTTTCCGCCCGCGGCAGTGAACGGCAGCGACACCAGGAACACCGCGGCGCCCGCAAGCGTCGTAACCAGCAGCGCCGGGCGAGCGATCAGCAGGTCGCCGCCCATCGCCATGAAGCTCGGATCCTCCTCCACCGATTGCGCATGCGCAAACCACGGCGCGAGCAGCACGGCACCCAGCGCGGCGACCGCCAGGCGGGAAACCTTGGAATGTCTCATAACCAACTCCATATAAACCAGTTAAAGCCGCCCGCAGGCGTCGCGAGCAGCATGCACCAAGGATAGCCCGGTTTTGCGCCATCTGCTCAGCTCTGGCACAGCGAACAATAGAACGTCGCCCGCTGGGCACTGCGAATCGCCCGGATCGGCTGCCCGCAATGCAGGCAGGCTTCCCCCTCCCGCCCGTATACCTTGAGACTCAGGCTGAAGTATCCCGGCGATCCGGTACCACTCACATAGTCACGAAGGGTAGTGCCGCCCTGCAAGATGGCATTGCCCAACACCGTGCGCACTGCCTCGGCCAGCACCCGGTAACGCAGCAGCGATACCTTGCCTGCCTGCCTTTGCGGGCGAATCCCCGCAAGATAAAGCGCCTCGTTCGCGTAGATATTGCCCACACCCACGACTATCCGGCCATCCATCAGGAACTGCTTGATCGCACACCGTCGCCGCCTCGACCTGGCATGGAGGTAGTCTCCATCGAAATCCTGCTCGAGCGGCTCGGGACCGAGATCGCGCAGCAGTGAATGCTGCAGCGGATCGCCCTCGAGCCACAGGAACGCTCCGAAACGTCGGGGATCGTGGTATCTGAGTATTCGCCCGCCTTCGATATGCAGATCCAGGTGATCGTGCTTGCGCAGCCCGCTCCCGGCCGGCTCCACTACCCGCAGGCTCCCCGACATGCCGAGGTGGACCAGCAGGGTTCCCTGTCCGAAACGGATCAACAGGTATTTCCCTCGTCTGCGGACATCCAGAACCTGTCGGTCGCGCAGCAATGCGTCGAGGTTGGCGGGAACCGGCCAGCGCAAACGCGAATCCCGCACCGTCACCCCAGCGATGCGCCTGCCGACCAGAAAAGGCAGCACGCCACGGCGAGTCGTTTCGACTTCCGGAAGTTCCGGCATTGGCGCTACACGGGTTCAGGGGCGGGCGCGCGGGAGATTCCCGCGAGCGGGCACAAAAAACCCGGCCGCGGCCGGGTTCCTGGTATCTCGCGAGCAGCGCTCACTTGATCTTGTGTTCCTTGTACATCACGTGTTTGCGCACAACGGGGTCGAATTTCCTGAACTCGAGCTTGTCCGGAGTGGTGCGCTTGTTCTTGTCGGTGGTGTAGTAATGACCGGTACCGGCACTGGAAACCAGTTTGATCTTGTCACGCATTTCTCATTTACTCCATGCAATCCGTTTCAGACCCGTTCGCCGCGCGCCCGGATGTCGGCGAGTATGCCATCGATACCGAGCTTGTCGATGATGCGCATGCCCTTCGCGGATACCCGCAAGGTCACGAAGCGCTTTTCGTTCTCGACCCAGAAACGGTGCTTGTGCAAATTGGGCTCGAAACGTCGCTTCGTCTTGTTGTTGGCATGGGAAACATTGTTTCCGACCGCAGGGCGCTTGCCGGTTACCTGACAAACCTTGGACATGGGGACCGCCTCATCAAATTTCTGCTTGATCCGGACGGCAACCCGTGCTGGGTACACCCGTCCAAAAGAGCGCGACTTTATACCAGATGGTCCCAGGCCTTACAAGGCGCGGGCGCGGGTTGGGAATTTTCCCGCTCACAGCAATCCGCGCTCGGCAAACGACAGCGCATCCGCCTCACCGACCACGAAGTGATCCAGCACCCGGATGTCCACCGTCCCCAGTGCCGTTTTCAGACGCTGGGTCAATCTCTGGTCGGCCTGCGAGGGCTCCGCGACACCCGAGGGGTGGTTATGGGCAAAGATCACCGCTGCGGCATTGAGTGCCAGCGCGCGCTTGACGATTTCGCGCGGATATACGCTGGCACCGTCGATGGTGCCGCGAAAAAGCTCTTCGTAGCAGATCACAGTGTGCTGGTTGTCCAGAAACAGGCAAGCAAACACTTCGTGCGCAAGGTAGCGCATCTTGAGCTGCAGGAACTGGCGAACCTCGGCCGGCGATCCCAGCGCACGCCCCCGGCTGATCCGGCAGAGCAGGTAGCGACGCGTCAGCTCGAGCGCAGCCTGAAGTTGCACATAGGTCGCCACACCCGAGCCACGCGCCGCGCAGAACGCGCCGGGTTCGGCCTCCAGCAGGAGGCGCAAGCCGCCGAAAAGTGCCAGCAGCTCGCGCGCCCTGTCGACCGCAGTGCTGCCCCTCGGCCCGGTCCGCAGCAATATGGCAAGCAGTTCGGCATCGGACAAGGCGCCGGCGCCACAGTCGAGCAAGCGTTCCCGTGGCCGCTCCGTGGCAGGCCAATCCTTGATGGTCATCGCGAACCTCCATGTCCGCGCTGTGAGCAGCGCCTGACTATACTAGAATGCCGCCACAAGCTGAACAGGGCGAAGCCGACCGTGCAGAACCGGATCCCAGGACACCAGCCGCTCCCATGTCGCAACTGAGCAACAAACAGATCATCCTCGGGGTGAGCGGTGGCATCGCGGCCTACAAGGCTGCGGAGCTGGTGCGTCGCCTGCGCGATAGCGGCGCCACGGTGCGGGTGGTGATGACGGCAGCGGCCGGCGAGTTCATCACCCCGCTGACGATGCAGGCGCTTTCCGGAAACCCGGTGCACCAGAATCTGCTGGACCCGTCCGCCGAGGCGGCCATGGGCCATATCGAGCTCGCTCGCTGGGCAGATCTGGTGCTGATCGCTCCGGCGAGTGCGAATTTCCTCGCGCGCCTGGCCGCCGGGCTCGCTGACGATCTGCTTTCCACCTTGTGTCTTGCCACCAGCGCGCCGATCCTTGCAGCCCCCTCGATGAACCAGGCGATGTGGCGCAACAGCGCGACACGGCACAACTGTGACACGCTGCGCGAACGCGGAATCACCCTGCTCGGGCCGGACAGCGGAGCCCAGGCCTGCGGTGACACGGGCCCGGGCCGGATGCTCGAACCGGGCGATCTGGTGCTCGCCGCCGCAGCGCGCTTTGCCATGCCGCTCCTTGCGAACGTGCGCGTGCTGATCACCGCAGGACCCACGCGCGAGGCGATCGATCCGGTGCGCTTTGTCAGCAACCACAGCTCGGGGAAAATGGGTTATGCGATTGCCGCCGCCGCTGCGATGGCTGGCGCGCGGGTAACCCTTGTTTCCGGCCCCGTAGGCCTGCAGACTCCGGCACTGGTCAAGCGAATAGACGTGACGAGCGCCCGCGACATGTACCAAAGCGTCATGGCATGTATTGCCGACTGCGACATCTTCATCGGCTGTGCCGCGGTGGCGGATTACCGTCCCGAGCAATGCGCTGCGCAGAAGATAAAGAAAACCGCCGATCGGCTCGATATTCGCATGGTGCGCAACGAAGACATCATTGCACTGGTGGCAGCGCGTGAACCGCGACCTTTTACGGTTGGGTTTGCCGCGGAAACGACCGAGCTTCTCGCCAATGCGCGCGCCAAGCTCGAGCGCAAGGGTCTCGATCTGGTGATAGCCAACGACGTGGCCCGCGATGACATCGGATTCAGCAGTGATTTCAACGAGGTCAGCGTGGTCTCGCGCGATGGTGTCCGGGTACTGCCGCGGCAATCCAAGGATCACCTTGCCCGCTTGCTGATCGCCGAAATCGCCGGGCAGTTTCAGGCAGCCACGCACAGGATCACACCTTGAAACTTCGTGAACGGCTCGACGGGCCGCGCGGCACCATGATCGCCATCATGGCTGCGACACTGATTGCCGCAGGGGTGCTGCTGAGTGCCATTTACAGCTATGCATGGGCGCTCGAAAGCAGGACCCTGCGGCGCAGCGCGGAAGCACACGCCGCCCAGCTTGCGCTCTCGCTCGAAAGTTACGCACGCCTGTTGCAGGAACACACCGCGGAACTGGCGTCCAGCACGAGCGTGGTCCAGGCGCTGGCCGCTGGCGGCACCGCGCCACCGCGGGCCTTCCCCGGCCTGCATTCGGCACAGTTGCTCGCTCTCGGCGCGCTCGGCATCGCGGACCCGGCATTCATCCCGGGCGCAATGTACAACAACATCGAGGTGAACCTTGTCGGTGCCGCGTTCAACGCCAGCCCAACCAGGGCCGAAGCCAATTCGGCCAACGGGCAATGGGTATTGAGCGCTGCGGCGGCGGTTGCGGCACCCGATGGCAACGGCCGTGCCGGCGTGCTGCTGTTGCGCGCGGACCTGCAAACCGTTTTGCGCGATTTCCTCACGCCGGCATCGGCTTCGGGTGATTATTCGCTTTGGCTGGTCGCGGCGGACGGCAAGCTGGCGGCGCTCGAACAGGAGCATGCTGCTCCCCCGGATGAAAGCGCAACCTATCGGGTCGCAACCGCGGTGGCTGGAGTTCAGGCAGGTTTCAGGCCATCGCAAGCGTTTATCGCCGATGCCTCGATCACCGGGCTTCCGCTGATGCTGGGCACCGTGTGCGGCGCATGCATACTCATCGGACTGGTAGGATTCGCATTTCGCCAGCTGCGAATGCAGCTGCGCGAAGACGCCTTGCGCCTGGAAGACCTTGCCCTTTACCAGCGCAGCGCCACTGCCGCAATACCCTCGCTGCACTACCCGGTGCTTGCGCCGCTTGGCGAGGCGCTGGTGCAGCTGCGCCGCGCAAACCGCGCGCACGCCGGCCAGGACTTTGCAGAACCGGCGGTGGAACGCAGCTCGATCGACGCGCTGGAAATCCTGGAACTGGAGGAAACGGATCCGGATACCGTTCGTTTCGAAAGCGATGCGACGCTGGAGATCCCTCCGGAGATATTCCGCGATTACGATATCCGCGGACGCGCCAGCCAGATCAGCAAGGCTCTTGCCCATGCCATCGGACAAGCCATCGCATCGGAAGCACTCGATCGCGGCATGACCTCGATGGTAGTCGCAACAGATGCACGGGAAAGCAGCCCGCTGTTGCGCGAACACCTGGTTCAGGGAATGCTTGCCTGCGGCATCGATGTGATCGATGCGGGTACGGTGCCAACACCGATGCTCTATTTCGCCTGCCATCACCTGCACACGATGAGTGGTGTCATGGTGACCGGCAGCCACAACCCGGCCGATCACAACGGCTTCAAGATCATGATCGATGGCGAGACGCTGTGCGGCGAGCGGATAGCGGATCTGCGCCAGCGCATTTCCGGGCAGCGCTACCACCAGGGTCAGGGCAGTTACCGCGTCACCGAAATAGACAGCGACTACAGCAAGGCGATCCTCGACGATGTGCTGGTGGAATCGCCTTTGAAACTGGTGATCGACTGTGGCAACGGGGCCGCCTCGGTCATTGCCGTGGAGTTGTTCCAGGAACTCGGTTGTGAAGTGCTGCCGCTTTTCTGCGAGCTCGACGGCCGTTTTCCGAATCATCCTCCGGACCCTTCGGTAGCGGAGAACCTCGAGCAGCTGATTGCCGAAGTGAGGGCCCGCGGCGCCGACCTTGGGATCGCCTTCGATGGCGATGGCGATCGCCTCGGGGTCGTGACGGCCTCCGGAAACATCGTGATGGCGGATCGTCTGCTGATGCTTTTCGCCCGCGACCTGTTGTCGCGAAATCCCGGTGCCGACATCGTGTTCGACGTGAAATGCAGCCGGAACCTGACAGCCGTGATCGTGCAGAATGGCGGACGCCCGATCATGTGCCGCAGCGGGCATTCGTGGATAAAGGAAAAAATGAAGGAGACCGGGGCGCTTCTCGGGGGCGAGTTCACCGGCCATATCTGTTTCAGGGATCGCTGGTTCGGCTTCGACGATGCGCTCTACAGCGCCGCGCGGCTGCTGGAAATCCTGACTGCCAGCGGGCAATCGCTGGATGAGCTGAATGCGGAATTGCCCCACGCGATCGGAACGCCGGAGCTGCGCATCGAGGTGCCCGAAGAGCACAAGTTCGCGTTGCAGCAACGGATAGTGGATTCGCTTGCGCTGGAAAATGCGCGCCTGATCAAGCTCGATGGCGTACGCGCGGAATACCCCGATGGCTGGGGGCTGGTGCGCGCCTCGAATACTTCCGCGGCCCTGATCTGCCGATTCGAAGCGGATGACGAGGAGGCGATGCGGCGCATACAGGCCGCCTTCCGTGCCGAGTTGGGCAGTCTGCTGCCGGACATCGCGCTGCCGTTTTGAAGACGGCCCCGGCAATCTTCCGATCACCCGAAATTCCGCTGCGCCAAGGAAGCCGATCATGTCCCTGAGTCGTGACACTGCCGTCAATATCGCCCGCGTTCTGACCGAGGCTTTGCCCTATATCCAGCGATTCACCGGCAAAACCATCGTCGTCAAGTACGGCGGCAATGCGATGGTCGATCCGCAACTCAAAGACAGCTTTGCACGCGACGTGGTGCTGATGAAGCTGGTCGGCATGAACCCCGTCGTGGTGCACGGCGGCGGGCCCCAGATCGGATCCCTGCTCTCCAAGCTCAATATCGAATCGCGCTTCGTGGAAGGCATGCGCGTCACCGACACGCAGACGATGGATGTCGTCGAGATGGTGCTCGGCGCGACGGTCAACAAGGAAATCGTTTCCAATATCAATCGTCACGGAGGCAATGCCATCGGGGTGACCGGAAAGGACGGCAATCTGATCGAGGCGTCACGCATGTCGGTGTCGCGCCAGACGCCCGGGACGAACGCCCCGGAAATTCTCGACATGGGTCATGTCGGCGAAGTCCGGCGCATCAACCGGGCGGTGCTCGACATGATCCTCAACAGCGACTTCATCCCGGTGGTTGCACCGATCGGTGTCGATGCCTCGGGTCAGTCCTACAACATCAACGCCGATATCGTTGCGGGCAAAATCGCCGAAGTCCTGCAGGCCGAGAAGCTGATCCTTCTGACCAATGTCGCGGGACTGCTGGATGCCGATGGCAAGGTATTGACCGGGCTCGACAGCGATGGCGTCAACGAATTGATCGATGCCGGGGTCATCCGCGGCGGCATGCTGCCCAAGATCCGCTGCGCACTCGATGCGGTTGCCGGAGGTGTGAGCAGCTCGCATATCATCGACGGCACGGTGCCGCATGCGGTACTGCTCGAGGTGTTTACGGACGAGGGTGTGGGAACGCTCATCAGCAACCGCCGCAGTGCCCGCGTTGCGGCGTCCTGAGCCAACCGTTAGCATGGATCGGTTGCCAACGGCGTAGGGAATTTGCGTCTACATGAACAAGAAGATTTCGCGCCGCGATGAAATCCTGCAGGCGCTTGCCTCGATGCTCGAAGCAACTCCGGGCGGGCGCATCACCACCGCCGCGCTGGCGGCAAAGGTAGGGGTTTCCGAAGCCGCGCTCTACCGGCATTTTCCCAGCAAGGCCAAGATGTTCGAGGCGCTCATCGAATTCATCGAGGATACACTGTTCAGCCGTATCGGCCGGATCAGACAGGAAGAAAGTTCCGCGCTCGGACGATGCGAGCAGGCCCTGAGCCTGCTGCTGACGTTCTGCGAGCGCAATCCCGGGATCACGCGCCTGCTGACCGGCGATGCCCTGGTGGGAGAAAACGAGCGCCTGCGTGGCCGGGTACAGCAACTGTTCGATCGCATCGAAACGGAGCTCAAATCGATGCTGCGCGACGGCGAGTTGCAGCACGGGCTGCGCCCGGTACTACCAATCGCATTGGCGGCAAACCTGCTGCAATCGACCGCGGAGGGACGCATTAGCCAGTTCGTGCGCTCCGGATTCAGGCGTCCTCCGACCGAATACTGGCCCGAACAGTGGCAGGTCCTGACCGCCGCGTTTTTTCGTCAACCGCCGGCCTGACCCGCCTCCACCGCAACCGGCTCTGCCGGCGCCCGCGGCGGGTGCAACAGCTTGAAACGATCGATATCGTACCTGAAGCGGGTCTCGGTGGTTTCGCGCTCCTGCTCGTGCCGCCCTATCAAGCGATCGTTTTCGGCAATTTCCGCACGCAATGACTCGATGGTGGCAGGCAGCTCAGGCGGAACCGGTTGACCGGAACGTTCGATTTCGGCCGCTTCCGCCTGGCGCACCTCGAGTTGCTTCTTGAGGCCGGCAATATTGGCATTCAGCAGGTTGATCCGCACCTTGATCTCGTTCACCTTGCGCAATTCCGCCGCTTCGATGTCCTCCACGGAACTGTAGCGCCCGAGCAGCATGATGTCGTAGCGTTTCTGGCGCTCTGCCTCTTCCGCGCGCAAGCGCTCCTTGACGGCAGTGGAGTCCGACTCCCGTCGTTCGGCCTCGGTCAGTGCGCGCGGGACCACTTCGACCACCCGCCCATTGCTGTCGAGGATCGCATAGCCCTTTTGCGCAAACTGCGGTGGCACGCGGTCATCGATGACCGTGACTCCGTCGGCATTCTGGTAGCGATAGAAGCGCACCTGGGCATGCGAAACGCCACTCGCAACCAGCATTCCAGCCACGGCAAAGGCGCACGCACCAAAGGCAAGACGTTGAACACGCACAGACACACCCCCCTGCTGACCACTCATCAAGCACCAATAGTGTAGCAACTGCCCCGTGAAGTGGCCCGGACTTCAGGCCGCCCAGGTCTCCCGGTAGGCGAGCATGCGAGGCAACTGCTCGCGGTACTGCGCAGAACTCTCCAGATAATGCACGATATCCCCGAGAGACACGATGCTGATGACCGGAGCCTGGAGCTCATCGGCCAGTTCCGCAACCGCCGATTGCTTGCCGCGCCCGCGCTCGCCGCGGTCAAGCCCGAGAACCACCCCGGCGACGGTCGCGCCCGCCGCGCGAATCAGCTCCACCACTTCCCGCACCGCGGTGCCGGCAGTGATGACGTCGTCGATGATCAGCACCCGCCCCGCGAGCGGTGCGCCCATCAGCACACCACCCTCTCCGTGGTCCTTGCGCTCCTTGCGGTTGAAGGCGCACGGCAGATCCCGACCGCTCGTTTCATTGAGCGTGATCGCGGTAGCCACGGCCAGTGGTATGCCCTTGTAGGCGGGACCGAACAACATGTCGTAATCAATGCCTGCGCGCCCGATCGCGCGCGCATAGCAGCGACCGAGCACCGCCAGCGCGGCACCGGTGTTGAACTCGCCCGCATTGAAAAAATAAGGGCTGCTGCGCCCCGACTTGAGCGTGAACTCACCAAAGCGCAGCGCGCGCTGACCCAGAGCCAGCGCGATGAACTCGGCTTGATAAGCGTCCATGTTCCAGTGTGCCCGGATGCCTTGCGCAAATGAGGCGGCAAGTATACCAGCGCCGCCGGACTGTCGCCGTCGATCACGCATTTTCCCTGTACCGCGCCGCTCATGTATGATACGCGCGCAATCCGGAAGGGCTCCCCATGAGAGTGATCAGTTTCTGCGCCGACGGTATCCGTGAGGCGTCAAAAAAAGGCTTTTTCGACTGGGCGCTGGAGCAGGACGCCGACATCATCTGCGTGCAGGATCTGCGTGCTCCGGAATCCGCGCTGGGTTCGCGCGTATTCAACCCCGACGGCTATTACTCCTATTTCTTCGATTCCATCGATGGCAACAGCAACGGCGTCGCGATCTACTGCCGCAAACTGCCGAAAGCCATCATGACCGGTCTTGGTCTTGGCGAGGCGGACGGCGAGGGTCGCTTCATGCAGGCGGATTTCGAGAATATCAGCGTGGCTTGCCTGCTCGGGCCGCAGGCAAGCGCGGAAGACACCGGTTCCCTGGCGCGGAAATCACGTTTTTTCGAACAACTGCAGGGCCAGCTCGACAAGGTTCGCAAGAAGCGCCGGCAGTACATCCTTTGCGGCAACTGGAATATCGCCCACGCCGCGCGCGACGTGCAGCGCGCGCCCGCGCATGCGGACTCCCCCGGATTTCTCGCCGCGGAACGGCAGTGGCTCGACTCCCTGTTCGGAGAGCTGGGTTATGTGGATGCGTTTCGGGCCATCAACGGAGATGACGACGAGTTCTCGTGGTGGCCGGGCGGTCGTGCGAGCGCCGATGGCTGGCGCGTGGACTACCAGGTGGTATCGGGTGGATTACGCGGGATCATCGAGTACGGCGCCCTGTACAAGGGACAGGAATTTTCCTCGCATGCACCGCTGATCATGGATTACGACATCGAGCTCGAGCGCCTGTAACCACAGGTTGCCGACGACTCAGGCAGTCTCCGCCGCAAGCGCCATTTTCTGCACCCGTACCAGGTTCTGCGTACCCTTGTGTGCGATGTCGAGCATCTGCTGCAACTCATCGGCACGGAAAGGCTTGCCTTCTGCCGTGCCCTGCACTTCGACGAAATCACCATGCTCGGTCATGATCACGTTCATGTCGGTCTCGGCGCCGGAATCCTCCGCATAATCGAGATCGAGTACCGCCTGCCCGTTCCATACGCCGACGGATACTGCGGCAATCATGTAGCGCAGCGGGTCCTCGCTGAACAGGCGACGCCGGCGCGCCACTCCCAGCGCGTCCGCCAGCGCTACACAGGCACCGGTGATCGCCGCGGTACGCGTCCCGCCGTCGGCCTGGATGACATCGCAATCGATGAGCAGGGTGTTTTCGCCGAGCTTGCGCAGATCGACCGCGGAACGCAATGAGCGTCCGATGAGCCGCTGGATCTCGACCGTTCTTCCACCCTGTTTTCCGCGCGAGGCTTCGCGATCCATGCGTGTCGTCGTGGAGCGCGGCAGCATGCCGTATTCCGCCGTGATCCAGCCGCTTCCCTCGCCGCGCAGGAATCGCGGCACACCCTTGTCCACGCTGGCGGTACAGATCACCCGGGTATCCCCGAACTCCACCAGCACCGAGCCTTCCGCGTGCCTGGTGTAGTTGCGGGTGATGCGTACAGGGCGAAGCTGGTCGTAACGGCGGCCGCTGGGTCTTTCCATGATCGGTGCTCGGAGACAGGGTGGGCGGGAATGCGAAGGCGGCGATTATACACATGCGAGCGCGTCATGATTTCCTGCGCGCGCACGGCTACAATTGGGGCGGGCCGAAGGAGTCTTTAATTGTCAGCCATTCACAGCATGACCGCGTTTGCCCGCAGTGAAGCGAACCTGGCCTGGGGTTCGCTTGCCTGGGAGGTCCGTTCGGTCAACCACCGCTATCTGGAAACCCAGCTGCGCCTTCCCGACACGCTGCGTCATGTCGAGACAGCGGCACGCGAGCGCCTGCGCGAGCGCCTGGCGCGCGGCAAGGTCGATTGCTCGTTGCGGCTGCATCTCGAGGAGCAGGCCGGCAGCCGCTTGCTGCTGGATGAAAACCTGGTGCGAAGCCTTCACGAAGCGTGCAACCGTGTCGCGGAGCTGGGCAACGGCCTCGCGGCTGCAAACACGCTCGACGTGCTGCGCTGGCCTGGAGTGGTCGCACAGGCGGCACCCGACATGGAGGAAGTCAGCACCGAGGCGATTGCGCTGCTCGGGCGGGTGCTTGCCGAACTGGAGGAAATGCGCGCCCGCGAGGGACAGCGGCTGGCGGAGTTCCTCGAGCAAAGACTGGCGCAGATCGAGACCATCGTGGCCAGCCTGCGCCAGGCCATGCCGGAGATCATCGCCGCGCAACGCCAGCGGCTTGCGGAGCGGGTCGCCGAAATGAACATCAGTATCGACCCGGGGCGACTGGAACAGGAGATCGTGATGCTGGCCGCGAAAGCCGATATCGCGGAAGAGCTCGACCGTCTCGAGGCTCACGTCGGCGAAACGCGCGGGAGCCTGCGTCAGGGTGGCGCCTGCGGGCGGCGTCTCGACTTCCTGATGCAGGAATTCAACCGCGAGGCGAATACGCTGTCCTCGAAATCGATAGCCACCACCACGACGCAGGCCGCCATCGAGCTGAAGGTTCTGATAGAACAGATGCGCGAACAGGTTCAGAACATCGAATGAACGGTCCTGTCTGCAATCCCGGTCGCCTGTATACGGTTTCGGCTCCTTCCGGGGCCGGCAAGACCAGCCTGGTCAGCGCACTGCTGCGCCGCGATCCTCGTCTCCTGGTATCCGTCTCGCACACCACGCGCGCCATGCGTCCCGGAGAGATCGATGGTGTGAACTACCATTTCGTGACCCGCGAGCGCTTCGAAAGCATGCTCGCGGACAATGATTTCCTGGAGCATGCCACGGTGTTCGGCAATCTCTACGGCACCTCGCGCAGCTGGGTCCTGGAGACCCTGAATACCGGCGTGGACGTGGTGCTCGAAATCGATTGGCAAGGGGCGCGCCAGGTACGCGAGAGCATCGCGGAAGCGCTTTCGATATTCATCCTTCCGCCGTCACTGGAGACCTTGCGCTCGCGCCTCGAAATGCGCCGCCAGGATGGCGAGGAAACCATCCGTCAACGCATGCGCGAGGCGGTGGGGGAGATGTCGCACTACGACGAGGCCAATTATCTGCTGGTCAACAATGTATTCGAGCACGCCCTGGCGGACCTGGAAGCGATCATCCGGGCCGATCGCCTGCGCCTCGCCCCCCAGGCCATGCGATTGCGTGAATTGATCACAGAGCTTTTGCCGGATTCCTGAGCGAGTCTGGTAGACTGCGCGCCCGCCGCTTCGCGGCAATGACCGGATCCACGGTCGCGAATCCCACGCACAGAAGGTACCTGCATGGCACGAATTACCGTCGAGGAATGTCTGGACAAGGTCGAGAACCGTTTCGAGCTCGTCATCGTGGCCGCGAAACGCGCCCGGCAACTTGCCACCGGCGGCAGGGAGCCACTGGTCCAGGAGGCTTCCGACAAGCCGACCGTGATCGCGTTGCGTGAAATCGAGGAAGGCCTCATCGGTCCCGGTTCCTTCGAGGAGCCCGCCGAGCCGACGCTCGAGGAGCTGCTTGGCGCACAGGCGGACGCCGCCAATCTCTGATCCGCTCTGCCGGGTCTGCGCCACTCGGGCATAATGAACACATCATGCAGACCCTTGGCTCGCTGAGCGACAAGCTACACGCCTACCTGGCACCGGAACAGGTAAACGCCGTGCGCCGTGCCTATTACTATTCCGAGCAGGCGCACGACGGGCAGGTCCGGCGCACCGGTCAGCCCTACGTTACCCACCCGCTGGCGGTGGCCAATATCCTCGCCGATATGCACATGGACCATCAGAGCCTGATCGCGGCACTGTTGCACGATGTGATCGAGGACACCGGCATCAGCAAGGAAGCCCTGGCCGGACAGTTTGGTGCCAGCGTGGCGGAACTGGTCGATGGCGTCAGCAAGCTGTCGCAGTTCGAAACCACCTCGCGCGCCGAGGCACAGGCCGAGAATTTCCAGAAAATGGCGATGGCCATGGCGCGGGATATCCGCGTGATCCTGGTCAAGCTCGCCGACCGCCTGCACAACATGCGCACGCTCGACGTACTGAAGCCCGAGAAGCGCCAGCGCATTGCCCGCGAGACACTCGACATCTACGCGCCAATCGCCCAGCGGCTGGGCATGAACAGCATCCGGATCGAGTTCGAGGATCTAGGTTTTGCGGCATTGCACCCGATGCGCGCGCGCCGCATACAGGCGGCGGTTCGCAAGGCGCGTGGCAACCGCAAGGAACTCGTCTCGCAGGTACAGCGCAAGATCGAAGCCCGGCTGCGCGAGGAGGAAATTCCCGCGCGTGTGCTGGGTCGTGAAAAGCACCTCTACGGCATCTACCGCAAGATGCGCCTGAAGGGCAAGTCGTTCTCCGAGATCATGGACGTGTTTGCATTCCGGATCGTGGTCGGCAACGTGGACAGCTGCTATCGCGTGCTCGGAGCGATGCACAACCTGTATAAACCGGTTCCCGGGCATTTCAAGGACTACATCGCGATTCCCAAGGCCAACGGCTACCAGTCGCTGCACACCGTGCTGTTCGGCATGCACGGTGTGCCGATCGAGATCCAGATCCGCACCGCCGAAATGGAGGCGATGGCCAACAACGGAATCGCCGCGCACTGGCTGTACAAGACCAACGGCTCGGAGAAGCCCGGAAGCGGTCGCTCGCGGGCGCGCCAGTGGGTACAGGGGCTGCTCGAAATGCAGCAGCGGGCGGGAAATTCGCTCGAATTCATCGAGAGCATGAAGATCGACCTGTTTCCCGACGAGGTTTACGTGTTCACGCCCAGGGGCGACATCCTGGCGTTGCCAAACGGCGCCACGGCGGTCGATTTTGCCTATGCCGTGCATACCGGCATAGGCAACAGCTGCGTTGCCTGCCGGATCGACCGCAACCTCGCACCGCTCAGCACCGCGCTGCAGAGCGGGCAGACCCTGGAGATCATCACCGCGCCCCGCGCACATCCCAACCCGAGCTGGCTCAACTCCGTGGTAACCGCCAAGGCGCGCACCAATATTCGCCACTTCCTCAAGGGACAGCAGCAGTCCGAGTCCGTTGACCTGGGTCGGCGACTGCTCGACAAGGCGCTGCTCAGCCTGAATGGAAGCCTCAAGACAATCGAGCCGCAGGCCGTCGAACAATTGCTGGTCGAAACCCGGCGTGCCTCGCTGGACAATATTCTCGAGGAAATCGGTCTCGGCAACCGGGTCGCGCTGCTCACCGCCCGGCGCCTGCTCGGCAAGTCCGATTCCGCTCCCGGCTCGCGCGCCGAGGATGCGCTGCCGCTCGCAATCCGCGGCACCGAAGGCGTGGTCATGAATTTCGGCAAGTGCTGTTATCCGATTCCGGGCGACAGCATCGTGGGTCATATCAGCCCGGGGCGCGGCGTGGTGGTGCATCGCGACAACTGCAACAACATCGCCGAACAGCTCGGCGATCCCGAGCGCTGCATGCCGCTGCGCTGGGCCGACGATACACGTGGCGAATTCAGCGTGGAACTGCTGGTCGAAATGGAAAACCAGAAAGGCGCTATTGCCGCGCTCGCCAACCGCATCAGCAGTCTCGATGTGGATATCGAAAAAATCGGCGTGGAAGAACGCGACGCCCGCTTCGGCCAGGCGCGCCTGGTGGTTGCAGTCACCGACCGCATCAACCTGGCACGCATCATTCGCCGCATGCGTACCGTCAAATCCGTGATCAAGGTCACGCGCGTCAAGCGCTGAACATACAAACAAGCCCCCCAAGGAGTACCCATGAGCAACCGCGCCATCATCAGCACCGGCGATGCGCCACAGGCGATCGGTCCCTATTCACAGGCCGTGAAGGTCAACGGCACAGTCTATCTTTCCGGTCAGATCCCGCTCGATCCGGCAACCATGCAGATGGTGGAAGGCGATATCCGTGCCCAGGCAGAACGCGTGTTCGGGAACCTGCGCGCCGTGGCAAGCGCTGCCGGCGGCGACCTCAACCAGTGCGTGAAAATCAATATCTACCTGACCGATCTGGGCGACTTCGCGAGCGTCAACGAGGTGATGGCGCGGTTTTTCAGCGAACCTTTTCCGGCGCGGGCCTGCGTGCAGGTCGCCGCCCTGCCGCGCGGCGCGGCGATAGAGGTCGAGGCTACGATGGTGGTGCCTTCCTGAGCATCCCGAGCATCGCGGCGTAACCACTGCGATAGTCCGGGTACAACAGCTGGTAACCCAGTTCGCGAAGGCGCCGGTTACTGCAACGCTTGCTGCCGGGCGCACGTGCTCCGGTGCTGCCACGCGCGTCGTCGAGGGTAACGCCCAGACGCTCCGCCAACCAATGGCGCACTTCCCATACCGGTGCCGGATCGCAGTCGACGCCCAGATAAAGTGGTGCCAGCGCCGCACCCTGCTGCCACCGGGCGATCAGGTAACGCAGGATTCCGACGCAGTCATCGCGATGAATCCGGTTACTGTAGCGAACCGGGTAACGCGTACATCCGATGCCCTCGCGCACTTCGCGCAGCAGGCGTTCGCGCCCCGGACCGTATATTCCACCGAGACGCAGCACCGTCGATCGCGCGGGTGCTTGCGTTCGGAGCAGCGCTTCGGCCTCCAGCAACAGCTGACCGGAAAAGCTGCGCGGTGCGGTCGGGGAGTCCTCGTCAACCCATTCGCCATCGTGCTGATGGTATACGCCGGTGCTCGAGAGCAGCACCAGGCGGGGCTCGCCGCGCAACGCGTGCAGCAGATTGCGCAGTCCGTCCACGTATACCCTGCGGTAGCTCCGGGCGTCGTAAGCCGTGGCGGCGCTGGCAATCACCACGTAACGGAACGTGCGATCGCCCAATTTCGCCAATGATTCCGGCTCCGCCAGATCCGCCGCCAGCGCTTCGATACCCTCCGCTATCAGGTGCGCGCGCCGCCGCAACCCGGTTACGCGAAAACCTGCCGCGCGCAGCGACCGGGCGAGCCCGCTCCCGATATCACCGCAGCCCGCGATCAGGATGTTCTCGGCAGCCATGGCGATCCTCCCCGACAACGCATTGGGCTATCATCGCAGCTTGCTCCCGGAAATGACCAGCCGCGTGACTCCAGATCCATTACCGCAGAGCCTCACGCCCGAACAGATGCCTGTGACGTCGTTGCGCGGCGTCGGTCCGCGGCTGGCGGAGAAGCTCGGCGCACTCGGGATTCACAATATCACCGACCTGCTGTTTCATCTGCCCTTGCGCTACCAGGATCGCACCCGCATTACCCCGCTCGACCAGTTGCGACCCGGCATGGAGGCGGTGGTGGAAGGGCAGGTGCTTGGCACACGGGTCGAGTTTGGCAGACGGCGCAGTCTCGCCTGCACGTTGCGCGATCAAGGCGGTCTGATGACGCTGCGGTTCTTTCACTTCAGCGTCGCACAGCAACGCAGCCTCGAGCGCGCCGACTGGCTGCGCTGCTTCGGCGAGGCACGCGGCGGACGCGCCGGTCTCGAGATGTATCACCCCGAGTACCAACTGCTGGAGCGGCCCGGTTCGATCGCGGTCGAAAGCTCGCTGACGCCGGTTTACCCCAGCACCGAGGGCCTGCACCAGGGCACCTGGCGCTCGCTCAGTGCACAGGCGCTGGAGCGGCTCGGCAGCAACAGTCTGCGCGAACTGGTGCCACGCGGATTGCTGGGCGAGGCACCACCGCTGGCCGCTGCCCTGCGTTTCCTTCATCGGCCCCCGCCGGAGGCGCCGGTGGCACAACTACTGGCGGGCACCCACCCGTATCAGCAGCGGCTTGCGGCCGAGGAATTGCTGGCGCACCACCTCGGTCTGCTGCGCCTGCGCCAGCGCACCCGCAACCAGTCCGCCATACCGATGCTGAAGGGATCCCGCCTGTGCGAGCGCTTCCTCCGCTCGCTGCCGTTCAAACCTACCGCCGCCCAGCAGCGGGTTGCGGCGCAGATCAGTGCCGACCTCGAAAGCCACGCTCCGATGCTCCGCCTGGTGCAGGGCGACGTGGGCTGCGGAAAAACCCTGGTGGCGGCGCTCGCGGCCCTGCGTGTGATCGGCAGCGGCTGGCAAGTCGCGATCATGGCGCCAACCGAGTTGCTCGCCGAGCAGCACTTGCGCACCTTCGATGATTGGCTCCGCCCGCTGGGACTCGACACGGTACTGCTCAGCGGACGCTTGTCTGCCGGCGAGCGCCGATCGGTCATGGATGCCATAGCCAGCGGCACTGCCGCCCTGGTCGCCGGCACGCACGCGCTGTTCCAGCACCAGATTGCGTTTGCGCGGCTGGGGCTGGTGGTCATCGATGAACAGCATCGTTTCGGCGTGCACCAGCGATTGCAGCTGCGGGAAAAGGGCATGGCGGGAGGCAGCGCACCGCACCAGCTGGTCATGACGGCCACACCGATTCCACGCACCCTGGCGATGACCGCCTACGCCGATCTCGATTACTCGATCATCGACGAGCTGCCGCCGGGGCGCACACCGGTCACCACCGCGGTGATTGGCAACACGCGGCGCGAGGAGGTACTGGAAAGGGTGCGTCATGCCTGTGCCGATGGACGGCAGGCTTACTGGGTGTGCACGCTGATCGAGGAATCGGAGGCACTGGAAGCGCAGGCCGCCGAGGTCATCGCCGGCGAGCTTGCAAGGCGACTGCCGGAGCTTAGGATCGCGCTGGTGCACGGACGCATTGGCGGGCGGCAACGCGCGGCGATCATGGCGGCATTTCAGGCCGGGGATATCGACCTGCTGGTCGCAACCACGGTCATCGAGGTCGGTGTCGATGTGCCACGGGCCAGCCTGATGATCATCGAGAACGCCGAGCGCCTGGGGCTGGCACAGCTGCACCAGCTGCGGGGGCGGGTCGGGCGCGGCAGCGCGGCGAGTCATTGCGTGCTTCTGTACCAGTCACCGCTGTCGCGGAGCGGGCGCGAGCGCCTCGAGGTCATGCGCGACACCAATGACGGCTTTGTACTTGCCGAGCGCGATCTGCAACTGCGCGGTCCCGGTGAACTGCTCGGCACGCGTCAGACCGGAACCTTCGAAATGCGCTTTGCGGATCTCGCGCGCGACTCGGCTTTGCTGCCCACGGTGCGCGAGGCCGCCGTCCGGATGCTCGAACAATACCCGGCAAGCATAGACCCGCTGATCGAGCGCTGGATGCCGGGCAGGACGCAATACGCCCAGGCCTGATGTGAAGGCAATCACGGCGCCGGCGGCGTGCGTCGGCTACACTTCCGGAGTCGGAACAGAAGAGACAGCAACAAAATGCAGTTACCACAGGCCGTCGCAAATGCGCTGGATGCAGGAGGTGCCGCCTATCGTCTCCTCGATCTGGACATCCCCGAGACCGGTACGCCGGCAGTCAACGTGTGTTCGGTGGTTTTGCAGGACCAGGCCGGGCGCATGCAGGCGCTCGTTCCCGCTGACAGCCTGCTGGACCTCGCCGCACTCAACCGCCTGACCGGGCGTGATCTCAGCGCCGCCCCCGAGGAAGCCCTGGGCGCGCTCTGCACCCCGCACGGCATGCTCTCGCTGCCCTCGGTGCCAAATGTGCTGGAAATGCCCGTCGTGATCGATCAGCGTCTGCTGGACAGCGATTTCATCAACTTGAACGCGGGCACGGAAGCGACCGTGGTCCAGCTCGCGCGCGCGGACTTCCACCGCCTGGTCGAATCCGGTAACAGCATGAGCGGCAGCTTTTCGGTAGCGCAGCAGGAACTGCAACCCGCGGCCGCCGACGCCAGCACGGACGCGCTCGAAATCGGCAATGCCGTGGGCAAATTCACCTCGCGACGCATCGAGCGAAGGCTGGAGGATACCCTCGATTTTCCGCCTCTGCCCGAGATTGCCCACCGCATCATCCAGATAGGCGCCGACCCTTATGCGAGCGTCAAGGACCTGGCGCGCGTGGTCGAGATCGACCCCTCGCTGTCGGCGCAGGTAGTGAGCTGGGCTTCCTCACCGTATTACGCCGCGCCCGGCAAGATCAAATCGATACAGGACGCCATCGTGCGGGTGCTTGGCTTCGACCTGGTCATGAACCTCGCGCTCGGCCTGTCGCTCGGCAAGACCCTGCGTCTCCCGCGCGAGGGGCGCTACGGTTACCGCAGCTACTGGCTGCAGGCGGTCAATTGCGCCGCGATGGTCGAGGGCTTGTGCAAGGCGATGCCATCGGGCAAGCGGCCACCGCTCGGCTACGCCTACCTGAGCGGGCTGCTGCACAATTTCGGCTTCCTGATCATGGCGGAGCTGTTCAAACCGCAGTTGCAGCTCGTTTGCCGCTATACCGAAGTCAACCCCCACCTCGGCCACTGGGCGGTCGAGCGTTTTGTGCTCGGTATCACCCGCGAGCAGATGGCCGCCTGGCTGATGAATTTCTGGCATCTTCCCGAGGAGGTGTGCGCCGCGCTGCGCTACCAGAACGATCCCGCGCTGGCGGGCGACCACGAGACCATCGCCCGCGTGCTATACCTCGCGATCCGCCTGCTGGCGCAGCAGGGTATCGGCAGCGCGCCGACAACCCGCCTCGACGATTCGGTATTCGAGGAACTCGGCATCAGCCGCGAGGACGCGGACAAGGTATGCGAGCGCCTGCACAACGCCACCGATGACCTGAAGGCAATCGCGCGCGATCTCGCTGCCTGATCCCTCACCCTGCCCGGCGGCGCCCGTTTACGATGCGCCGGAGCCGAGCACCCCGAGCGCCAGCTTCGTCTCGATAACGCCGTCAACGGCGCGCACGGGCGCTGTCGTGTCGCTATGAATACGCCCGGGCTCCAGGCCGGAAGTCTCCACCAGGTAGCGCGTGATTGCAGCCGCGCGATAGCGGGCCAGCTCCTGCAGGCGAGCCGCGGGTTCGGGCGTGGTGCTGACGATATGCGCCAGCAGGAACTCGTAGAAGCCGCGATCTCCTGCGCCGCGCCCGACGAGGGCGAGTGCCCGGTTCACCCGCCGGGTTTCCTGCCCGGTGGTCGCGGTGAATTGCGCCGCAACGGGCTCCAGCGCGTCTTTACCGTCACGTTCCTCGAGGAAATTCTCCAGTGCGCGCTGGACCTTGGGGTCATCGAAGGCAACCGGCCCGGGATCCTCCCCCGGCTCCAGCGTCACATCCATCAGCTCGGCCAGCGCGCGGCGTACGATCTCATCGTTGATCGCCGCGCCATCGAGTTGCGGATCGAAACCCGTGCGTATCTCCAGGCCAAGCTGCGGCCTTGATGCGAGCGCTTGGGCGATATTGCCGAGCAGCTGCTCTTCGGGTGGGGCCAGCGCAGCCTGCCCGGGCTGAAAGTGCAGGGTGTCGGGATTCTCGCCGCCGCCACCGAACATCGCCCCCAGGGCGCGGAACGGCGCGGTCACCAGATCGCCGAGGAGCTTGCCCAGCGCCTTCAGCACCACCTGCCCGTAGCTGAATTCGGGGGCATCCACGTTGCCCCGAACCGGCACCGCGACGTCGATGCGGCCCTCGCTGTCGCTCAGCAGCGCAATCGCGAGATCGAGCGGCAAATCGAGCGCATCGGGGCTCTCTATGTGCTCGCCCAGGGCGAGGTCCTGCAGCACGATCCGGTTCTCGCCGAGCAATTGCTGCTCCGCCACCTTGTACTGCAACTCGAGATCGAGATCGCCACCTTTGATAGCCCGTCCGGCGAATGTCGCGGAATACGGCGAGAGAGGCGGCATCGCAACGTTATGGAAGCCGACCTCGATATCGGTGAAGCGCGCGGGATCGAAGGGTTCGAGCGAGCCCTCGACGCGGGCCTCGCCAAATTCACCCACGCGCCCCCTCAACGCGAGCGTGGTGCGACTTTGCGCCACGGAGGAAATACCGTTGAGCACCCCGCGAAACTGTTCGATGTGCGCCCTGAAAGGCAGTACCAGACTGAGATCCGCGAAATCCACCGTGCTCTTGTCGATCCGTACCCGGTCGATCTTCAGCGGAAATATCTCGGCCTCGACGGCCGCTGCAGGAGGTGACTCGGGTGCACCGGTGCGGCCCATGACCTTGGCCAGATTCAGGGAGCGATCCTTGTAGACCAGTACCTTGGCGCCAGCCCCGCTGAGCCGCACCTCCGCGATCGTGAGCCAATCGGGGTCAAGACTGAAATCGATACCCTTGGCACGCAGCGAGTGCCACTCCAGAAAACGTTCACCGCTCGCCGCTTCGTTCAGCAGGAGCCGTTCGATACCGGCGCTCGCGCTGGACTTCAGGGACGGCGTGCCGTCCGCACGCCAGATGATTTGCGCATCGCCCGACACCGTACCCGATGTCAGTTCGAGATTGGTGTCCCGGGCCACCAGCGGCGCCAACGGCAGCAGCGAAAGATCCTCGAGCTGCAGCCGGATATCGGCACTTTCGCCACCGATCACCGCGGTCCCGCCAATCTCGATCGTACCCCCCTGGACGATCGGCAGCCGCGCTTCGAGCGCAAACGGCACGGAACCATCGCTGTGCAGATTCCGGATCACCAGCGCCCCATCGGCAAGTGCATATTCGAGCGCCGGCTGCGTGCTCTCGTCGGCCAGCGTGACATCGATACCGCGCAACGAAAACTCGTCCAGCACGACGCGCCACGGCGCGGTCTCCGTTGGCTGCACCACCGGCTCCCCGGCATCCCTGTTCGAGCCGGGTTCCAGCACCGCGATCTGGCGGATCGATCCATCCGCCGCGCGCCGCACATCGAAGCGCGTTCCGCTGAGGGCAATCCGCGGCACATGCAACGCGCCGGCCGCGAGATCCAACTCGGCCCCGGCGATCTCGAACCGATCCACGGCTGCCAGTGGCGCTTGTGCGTCCTGTTCCGTCCATACGATCCGTTCGAGATCAAAGCGCGGGCTGGTCGCCAGCACGCTTGTTGCGACCCCGCCCAGCTCGGCCTGCAGCCCGACATCGATATGCGTCGATCCCACCGCGACGCGCAGCGGTGCCCGCCGGCTTGCATCGCGCAGGTCGAGCGTCACGTCGTCGAGCACCAACGATTCGATCCGCAACTTCCATGGGGCTTGCCCCGAGGCCGGGTCGTCATCGGAAGCTGCCGGCACCACCCGCGCCCAGTCGAGCTCACCGTGCTCATCGATGCTCGCCGCGATCCGCCCGTTGCGCAGCGCTATTGCGGGCACCACCAGTTCGCGGGTCGCCAGATCAAAGCGTGCCGCATCGAGCGCGATGGACTGCAGTTCAAGCAATGGCGCGGAGGCACCCTGCGGCGTCAGCGCCAACTTATCGACCGTGAAACGCAGCGAGTCAATGCCGAGATCGAACCCGCCATCGGCATAGGAGACGTGGTAGTCGAGCGCAGCATTCACCGTGCCTGCCGGCTTCTGCAGCCCAAGATGCCGCTGCGCGAATTCCCAGATCGCAAGCGGGGTGAAATCCGTTACCGCGAGTGTACCGCTCGAGGCAAGAGGATACAGCGAGGCCTCGCCTTGCCACTCTAGACCGCCGCGCCCCGGGAGCGTGGCGGTGATCCGGTGTCGACCGTGCTTGCCGGGCAGCGTGGAAAACTCGTCCAGGTGCAGATCGACCGGTTCGATCACCGCACTGAGTGGCTCCGCGCCGGTATGATCGCTGAAGCGGATACGCCCCGCGCGAATATTCGCCTGCTCCAGGCGTATGCGGTGCGGCTCGGAATCTTCCGCCAAGGCTTCCTCCGCCGCATCGCCCTCCAGCGTCTCGATCAGGGTGGCGAGATTCAGGCGGCCATCGGACCCAATGACCATTTCCAGCGCGGGCGATTCGAGACTGATGTCGGCGAAGGTCCAGGTGCGGTGCAGCAACCCGGCGAACTCGAGGTCCACGAACAGCCGCGAAAACGACAGCAGATCGGCGCCGTCCGCCTCGCGCAACGCGCAGTCGCGTATTTCCACGGTGAGCAGGAACGGATTGATCCGCAACTCACCGAGACTGAGCTGGCGGGCAACTTGCCGATCGACGATTTGTGGCAGGTAATGCCGCAGCGCAGCAGGCACGAGCAGGAACCCGAGCACCGCATACAACAGCAATGCCGCAACGCCGCGCGCCAACCAGCGGCTCAGATACCACGGCCGCGCCGCGCGGGCGCTCGAACGAGATGTTTCCGACATGACTGCATCCTGCCCCAAATGAGCTGGCTCCGCCTGCCAGGCAAACGCCAGGACCAACACCTTGCCACAGATGCGGTGAAGCCTTCCAGAAACGCAGGCGTGGCCCGGGTGGCCGAATCGAGGCGCGCGGCGCGCCGGGCGCCACAACGGGGCACGAATCGATCAGCTTGGGCCGGGCTCGGCTGCCGCCTGCGAGCGCAACCGGTTGCGCTCGCCTTCCAGCGTGCTCACCACCACGGCACCGGAGCAGTCGCCAAGCACGTTGATGCTGGTCCGCAGCATATCGAGCACGCGATCGGTCACCAGCAGCATCCCGATACCTTCGAGCGGCAGGCCGACAGCATTGAGAATGATCGAAATGGCGACCAGGCTGGCCGCCGGAATTCCCGCCACGCCGATCGAGGTCATCAGTGCCAGCACCACGACCGTGAACTGCGTCGTGAAGTCCAGATGGATGCCATAGGCCTGGGCGATGAAGATCGCCGCGACGCATTCGTAGAGCGCGGTGCCATTCATGTTCACCGTCGCACCGAGTGGTATCACGAAACTGCCTATCCGATTCGACACGCCGACGTTTTTCTCGATGCACTCCAGGCTGACCGGGACCGTGGCCGAGGATGAAGCCGTCGAGAACGCCGTCAGCATCGCCGGCGCAATGGCGCGGTAAAACGCCACCGGGTCGGTTTTTCCCAGCACCTTGACCAGCAATGCAATCGTCACGCAGACATGAAACGCGAATCCGAGCAGGACCGTGACAACAAACAGCAGCAGCGGTTCGAAGGCCGCGAAGCCGGTATCGGCAACCGTCTTCGCAACCAGTCCGAATACTCCGAGGGGCGCGAATTTCATGATCCACATGGTCAGGGACATCATGGTGTCGGAAACACCCTGCCAGAAGCCGCGCATCAGTTCGGCATTGCCATCGCCGATGCGCATCATGAAGTAGCCGAACATGAGGCTGAAAAATATCAGTCCGAGCATCTGGTCGTTGGCCGCGGCCTGGAACACGTTCGCGGGCACCATGCGCAGGAACACATCGACCAGGTCACCCGCGCCGCGGCCCTCGATCGTGCCGAGCGCCCCTTCCAGGCCGGCATGATTCTGCAGCGCCGCCAACTCACCGCCACCGGCCAATCCGGGCTGCAGCCAGTTCACCAGCACCAGTCCGATCAGCACGGCGGCGAGCGAAGTGGCCAAATAATAAAGAATCGTCTTGATGCCGAGCCGCGCAAAACCGGCTTCGTTGCCGATGCCGGCAATACCGGTGATGATCGTCGATACCACCAGCGGCACGATGATCATCCTCAGACCATTCATGAACAGGGTGCCGAGGAATTCGTACACCCCGTAGGCGGGAACACCGAGCAGGCGCCAGTCGGGTCCACCGAAATAGCCCGCCACTCCCGCCAGCAGAATCGCGATGCAGATCTGCCAATGCAGGGCGAGCTTCATGTTCATGCGGAAAATCTCAGGGGAGAATGGGCGGCAACTCTTTCTGCAACTCCAGTTTTTGCCGGGCGCCCTCGCCGGTCAGCGCAAAGCCGAGCAGCTTGCCGCCGGCATCGCGGAATTCCGCGACCACGTCGGGAGCCGTGCCGCTGAACGACCAGCTTCCCGCCGCGCCCGCCGGCGGTGGCGCCACCACGACCGGACAGGCGGGAGTCTTGATCGTTACCGGCATCGCCGGATACGAGACCTCGGTCGGCGTGCCAGACAGCGTCTTGCCCAGCGCGCGCGCGCAGGCCATCAGCGGCGCGACGTAGTAGAGCACCTGCCCGTCGACCTCGGCGCAATCACCCAGCACATAGACATCGGCAGCGCTGGTCTCGAGCAGGCGGTTGGCAAGCACGCCACGATTCACGCCGATCCCGGCGCTGCGTGCCAGTTCGACCCGCGGGCGCACGCCGATCGCCGACAGCGCCATATCCGCCGCGATCTGCCGGCCATCGCCGAGGGTCGCCACGATGCCCTTGCCGCCGGCAGCGAGATTCACTTTGCTGACCAGCGAGCCGAAATGGAAGCGTACCCCGCAGGCCTCCAGCGCACCCTGAACCGCGCGCCCGGCGGGTTCCGGCAACAATGTGGGCAGGCACCAACCCAGCGGATCGACCACGTCGAGATCGAAACCGCCGTTGCTCAGATCGTTGGCGAACTCGCAACCGATGAGACCGCCGCCGATGATCAGCACCTTCTTCACGTCATTGTTCTGGACCGCGGCGCGGAAATCCGCGTAGTCGAGCAGATCGTTGACCGCGTAAACATGATCGAGTCCGTCACCCTCGAGTGGCGGGCGGATGGTGTCCGCGCCCCATGCCAGCACCAGCTTGCTGTAGCCGATGGTGGTCGTCTCTCCAACCCGCAACTCGTGCCTTGCAGTATCGATCCCGGTCACGTGGGTATGGGTCCAGACACTGGCGCGCAGCTGGATCGCCATGCTGCCGGCATCGGTGCTGGCGAGATCGTTTGCAGTCATGTTCTTGGTGAACCCGGTGGAGAGCATCGGCTTCGAATACATTCGCCCATCATCCGAGCTGATCAGCACCAGCGGGGTGTCGTTATCGTATTTGCGGAATTCGCGCGCCAGGTTGTAACCGGCGAGCCCGGTTCCGATGATGATCAGCGGATGCGTTATCGAGACGATTTCCGCTTCCTGGTGGTGCGGCACCGCAGGCAGCGGCGTGTCGTCGATCAGCTCGAAATCTTCCTTGCCCACCCCGCAATCGGGGCACAGCCAGTCATTGGGCACGTCTTCCCAGCGCGTTCCGGCCGGGATGCCATCCTCGGGCCAACCCTTGGCTTCGTCATATACCCAACCGCAAACGATACATTCCCAGCGCGCCATCCCGACTCCCTCTTGCTGCCGCCCGCGCCGAACTTCGCGCGCCGGGTCACCCATGAAACCAAACCCGCTAGAATCAGCGCCATTTGACCACAGGGAGAGCGCGCCATTGTACGCGTTGGGCGCCGCAAGGCACCAGTATGCGGCGTTGCGCTGGCAACCGCTGCATCGCTTTGACAACATCCGCTTGCCGCCCCGGGTGCGGGCCTGGCTGCTCGACGAGGGATCGCTCACCGAGCGCCTCCTCGCAGCCGGCGGTGACAGCTTCAGGGTGCGCGTGATCGCCCAGTCATGGGCCCGGCCATTACCCGATGAGCGACGTGCGCTCGGCATGCAGTCCCACGCCGTCGCGCTGGTGCGCGAAGTGGTGCTCGAGTGCATGGGCCAGCCCTGGGTGTATGCGCGCAGCATCCTGCCGGCGCGCTCCCTCGAGGGTGCGCTGCGCCATCTGCGCCGTTTCGGGGCGCGCTCGCTGGGCGCGCAGTTGTTCTCGCAACGCGATATGCGCCGCGAGGAATTCGAGATCGCCTGCGTGAGGATGCACCCGGAGGGGCTGACGTGGGCACGACGATCGGTATTTCATGTCCACGATCGGCCGCTCCTGGTGCAGGAAGTCTTTCTGCCTGCCTGTCGGCTGGGCTCGCTATAATCCGCCGACCGAACCGTAGCGGATCCCGCATGAGTCGCCTCGCCGAACGCTTTCATCTCTACCTGCGCCTGATTCGTTTCGAGCGCCCGATCGGCACCCTGCTGCTGTTGTGGCCAACCTGGTGGGGGCTGTGGCTCGCCTCCGCGGGGCGTCCATCGATCGCCAACCTGCTGATCTTCAGCGCCGGCGTATTCCTGATGCGCTCGGCCGGTTGCGCGGTGAACGATTATGCCGATCGCCACATCGATGCCCATGTCGAGCGTACGCGCGAGCGCCCGCTGGCCAGCGGCCTGGTCAGCGGGGCCGAAGCGCTGCTGGTCGCCGCGGGGCTGGCGCTTTGCGCGCTGGTGCTGGTGCTTCAGACCAACGAACTGACGGTCTGGCTGTCACTGGCCGGCGTTGCCATTGCCGCCACCTATCCGTTCCTGAAGCGTCACACGCATCTGCCGCAGATCGGGCTGGGCATCGCGTTTTCATGGGGCATCCCGATGGCGTTCGCAGCCGAACAGAATACGGTGCCGCCATCGGCCTGGCTGGTATTCTGCGCGGCGCTGACCTGGAGCGTGGTCTACGACACGTTCTACGCGATGGTGGATCGTGTGGACGACCTGAAGCTCGGCGTGAAATCGACCGCAATCCTGTTTGGCGAGGCAGACCGCTTCATTACCGCCGCGCTGCAGGTGCTGGTACTGGTGTTGCTGGCACTGGTCGGGCGCGAGTTCGCGCTGGGGCCCGTGTATTTTGCAAGCCTGTTCGCGGGCGGACTGCTGTGCGTATACCAGCAGTGGTTGATCAGCGAGCGCAAGCGCGCAGGCTGTTTCGCGGCATTCCTCAACAACAACTTGTTTGGTTTTGCGATCTTTGCGGGCATCGCCGGCGACCTGCTGCTGCGATGAGCCAGGCGAGCTTCGTTTCCTCCGTCCATGCGCTTGCGCGCGAAGAATGGAATGCGCTGACCGGGGCCGACTTTCCGTTTCTGCGGCATGAATTCCTCGCCGCGCTGGAAGACAGCGCCAGCGTGGGCGGAGCCAGCGGCTGGGCGGCGCATCACCTGGTGCTGCACGCCGGGGCGCGGCTGCTGGCGGTGATGCCCTGCTACCTCAAAACACACTCCTACGGCGAATATGTCTTCGACTGGGGCTGGGCCGAAGCCTACCAGCGCAACGGTCTCGACTATTACCCGAAGCTGCTGAGCGCGGTACCCTTCACGCCAACCACCGGGCCGAGGCTGCTGGTCGCGTCGGGTGTCCAGCCGCAAAGCCTGATTCCCGCAATCGTCGACAGCCTGCGCGCGGAACTGGGTCGGCTGCGCGCCTCGTCCTGGCACCTGCTGTTCCCCGAGCCAGCGCTCGCCGACGCCTTCGTGGCACGGGGGCTGGAGCTGCGCAGCGGCGTGCAATTCCACTGGATCAATCACGGCTACCGCGATTTCGAGGATTTTCTCGCACGGCTGGTGTCACGCAAACGCAAGAGCCTGCGCCGTGAACGCCGCCAGGTCGCAGAGCAGGGCCTCACCATCGAGGCGCTGCGCGGTGGCGAAGTCGATGCCGCGTTGTGGGACCGCTTCTACCTCTTCTACCAGATGACCTACGCGCGACGCAGCGGTCATGGCGGCTATCTCAGCCGCGAATTCTTTCATCGTCTCGGCGCCGCGATGCCCGACAGGCTGTTGCTCGTCATTGCCCGCCACGGTGGCGAACCGGTAGCCGGGGCGCTCAACATCATCGGTCACGACACCTTGTACGGTCGCTACTGGGGTTGCACCGAGGAATTCGCCCACCTGCATTTCGAGACCTGTTATTACCAGGGCATCGATTTCTGCATCCGCGAGGGATTGCAGCGATTCGATGCCGGCGCCCAGGGCGAGCACAAGCTCGCCCGCGGCTTCATACCGGTGCTGACCCGATCCTGCCACCTGATCGAACATCCGGGGTTCCGCGCCGCGATCCATGATTTCCTGGAGCGTGAGCGCGCAGCAACCGACGCCTATCTGCTCGAGGCGCAGCTCGCGCTTCCCTATCGGAAGCAGGAAAACAGCTTGCCGAGCGTTGGATAACCGGATCCGGCGAGCGCAGTTGCTGCCGCCTTGGGTCGAGCCACTTTCAGCGGCATCTGCGCAGCGGCGTGCTTCAGCCCGGCAGTGGAGACGCGGGCAAACCGTCGCGCGCATCGCGCCGCCACACCAGCAAACGATTATTGGCCGGCAAGGCATGATCGGCCAGGGGCACGAGCCCGGCCGTCGCGGCCAGCCCGTGCACGGCCTCGACGTCACGGATAGCGCTCCGCGGGTCGCGGGCGCGCAGCCAGCCATCGAAAGCGGCGTTGCTCTCGCTGGTGAATTTCCCGGCGTAATTGAACGGGCCGTAGATGGCCAGCACGCCCCCGGGCAGCAGGGCGCGGCGCAAGCCCTCGAACAGGCCACGCACGCTTTCCCAGCTCATGATGTGCAGCGTGTTGGCCGTGAACACTGCGTCCCACTCGCCAGCTGGCCAGGGGCTGCTGGCATTCAGCTCGAGCGGCGCCCGCACATTCCCCAACGGGTACCTGGCAAGCCAGGCACACACATCGTCAAGGTGTCCCGGCACCTCGCTGGTCTGCCACACCAGATGCGGCAGCGCCGCGGCAAAATGCAGCGCATGCTGGCCCGTGCCACTGCCGATCTCGAGCACCCGCGTGCAATCGGCAAAATGCAGCACGAGACGATCCAGGATCGGCTGCTTGTTGCGCTCGCAGGCTGCGGAGCAAGGCAAGCCTGTCATGGCGGCGTCACGGCAGGTGCTGCGCGCGCGAACAGCCATTCCGACGCGCTCGACAGTGCCGGCTGGAAGCGGTAACCGTCGGCGGTGAATTTCTTCAGCTTTTCGGGGTCGGTGATGCGGTTGCGGATCGCGAATCCGGCCATCAGCCCGCGCGCGCGTTTGGCGCTGAAACTCACGATCTTCAAACCACTCGCGCGCTGCTCCTTGAATACCGGCGTGATCACCGGCAGCTCGAGCCGGGCGCAGTCGACAGCGCGGAAATACTCCCGGGATGCCAGGTTAACCAGCGCGGTGGCGCCGCTCTTCACGGCCTGGCGCCGCAACGCCAGGGCGATGCGCGAACCCCAGAACTCATAGAGATTGCGGCCAGCCGATGTCGTCAGCGGCGTCCCCATCTCGAGTCGATGGGCCTGTATCGAATCGAGCGGGCGCAGCACGCCGTAGAGCCCGCTGAGGATGCGCAGATGTTGCTGGGCGAACGCCATGTCCGGCGCATCGAAAGTCTCCGCGCGCAGACCCAGATACACATCCCCGCGAAACGCGAATACGGCAGGCCGTGTGTTGCGCGCCGCCGGGCGGGTGCTCCAGCTCCGGTACCGCGCGACGTTCAGCGATGCGAGATCCGGGCTGATGCCCATCAGTTCGCCCAGTGCCCCGGTCGAAAACCCGCGCAGGCTGGCGACCAGTTGTTGCGCCTCGCGCGCAAACTCCGCCCTGTCTGGCGCAAATGTCGCGGCTGGCGTAACGAAGTCGAGCGTCTTGGCCGGTGAGACGATCAGCAGCATGGTCGGGGTGTGCCTCGGTATTTTCACGGGTGGTAGGACGGGCGCATCTGCCGATAGAATCGGCGCTTTGATCAACCTGATTTGCGATTCTAACTCAATGAAGCACTCCGTCTTCCTGTTGCGATACCTGCTCGTCATCGTCGGCAGTGGCCTGTTGCTCGGGGGCTGCGGCGTCAACCCGGTCACGGGATCCTCCGAGATGAGCTTCATGTCGGAGGCGGAGGAAATCCGTACCGGCGAACAGCAGTACGGGCCGAGCCAGCAGAGCGAGGGCGGGCAGTACGTGCTCGATCCCGAATTGACCCGCTACGTGCAGCGCGTGGGCATGCGCCTCGCGCGGGTCAGCGATCGCCCGGAACTGCCTTACGAGTTCGTGGTGCTCAACAACTCGGAACCCAATGCCTGGGCGCTGCCGGGCGGCAAGATTGCGCTGAACCGCGGACTCCTGGTGCTGCTGGAAAGCGAAGCGCAGCTTGCCGCGGTGCTGGGGCACGAAATCGTGCATGCCGCGGCGGGTCACGGCGCACAGCAGCAGGCGAAGGACACGTTGCTCGGTGTAGGGCTCGCGGTGCTCGGCGTCGCCACCTCCAGCAGCGGTTACCAGGACCTGGTCATGCAGGGCGCGCAGGTCGGCGGCGCGCTGGTCCAGACCCGTTATAGCCGCGAGGCCGAGCTCGAAGCCGACCATTACGGCATGAACTACATGGCGCGCGCCGGTTACGATCCGCAGGGCGCGGTGCAGGTGCAGGAGCTTTTGTTGCGGCTGTCCGCCGGCAAGCCGCAGGGCGGGCTGTTTGCCAGTCATCCACCCTCTCAGGAGCGCGTCGATGCCAACCGGCGCACCGCCAGGAAACTGGGTCCGGGTGATGACGGGCGCGAGGAATTCCAGCGCGAGACGGCACCACTGCGCCGTGACCAGCCGGCGTATGCAGCCTATGACAAGGGCCTCGCCGCGATGAACGCCAAGCGTTACGAGGAGGCATTGAAATTCAGCAACACCGCGCTGAAGCTGCAGGATCGCGAAGCGCTGTTCCATGAATTGCGCGGCGTCGCAAGTGCCCAGCTGAACCGCCCGGTCGATGCGATCAAGAGTTACAACCAGGCCATCGCACGCAACCAGGGATTCTTTCGTCCCTATCTGTTGCGCGGCATGCTGCACCTGAAACGCGGCAATCTCGATGTGGCGCGCGAGGACCTCACGGTTGCCAACCGGCTGTTCCCCACCGCCGATGCGACCCTCGGCCTCGGCGATATCGCCGCGCGCCAGGGCGATACGCAGACCGCGATCCGTTATTACGAGCCGGTGGCAAAAAGCAACTCGTCGCTGGCGCCGGCAGCGCGCGAACGGATCGCAAAGCTGCGTGGATACAGTCGCTGAGTCTGCACCGGCCCAGGGGACGCCGCATACATGGATAAACGCCGGGCGCGCCGCCTGCATGCGGTGTATGAACTGATTGGCCGCCTCAACGGCTGGATCGGGCGCGGTGTCGCCTGGTTGACCCTGCTGATGGTGGGGCTGACCGCGCTGGTGGTCGGCCTGCGCTATGGCCTCGGCCAGGGATCGGTGGCGCTGCAGGAATCGGTGACCTACCTGCACTGCATGGTGTTCATGCTCGGCGCGGCGATGACCCTCGAGCGCGGCGGTCATGTGCGGGTAGATATCTTTTATCGCGACTGGTCGGTGCCGCGACGCGCGCTGGTTGATCTGCTCGGTTCCCTGCTGCTGCTGATACCACTGATGATTTTCACTCTCTACAGCTGCTGGGGCTATGTGGCCGATGCCTGGGCGGTGCGGGAATCGTCGATCGAGCCAGGCGGTTTGCACGGCATATACCTGCTGAAGACCCTGATTCCGGTGATGGCGGTGATGCTGTTGCTGCAGGGCGTGGCCGATGCGTTGCGCAATGCCCTGGTGCTGGCCGGCCTCGAGCACGGCGAGGCGCGCCCGTCGCTGGCACCCGAGGAGCGCATCTGATGGCGCTGTTGCTGTTTCTCGCGGTCTGCCTGGTGTTGCTGGCCGGTTATCCGGTGGCGTTTTCGCTCGCCGGCACCGCGCTGGCCTTTGCCGGCATCGGCATGCTGACCGGCACTTTCGACCCGGCATTCCTTGCTGCCTATCCGAACCGCCTGTTCGGCAACATGAGCAATACGACGCTGATCGCGGTACCGCTGTTCGTGCTGATGGGCGTGATGCTCGAGAAATCACGGATCGCGGAAGAACTGCTCGATACCATGGGTGCGGCGTTCGGCCGCGTGCGCGGCGGTCTCGGGATCTCGGTGGTGCTGGTGGGCATGCTGCTGGCGGCCAGCACCGGCATTGTCGGTGCAACCGTGATCACCATGGGCCTGATGTCGTTGCCGAGCATGCTGCGCCGCGGCTATTCACCGGCCCTGGCAAGCGGCACGATCTGCGCCACCGGCACGCTCGGGCAGATCATCCCGCCTTCGATCGTGCTGGTGCTGCTCGGCGACATCCTCTCCAACGCCTATCAGCAGGCCCAACTCGCGGCCGGAAGTTTTGCCCCCAAGACGGTATCGGTCGGCGATCTGTTCCTGGCCGCAATCCTGCCCGGCCTCGCGCTGGTCACGCTCTATATGGCATTCATTGCCGGGTACGCGCTGCTGATGCCCGACAAGGCACCGGCAATACCGCGCGAGGAACGTGCCCAGTCACTGTCGCTCGCGGCGTTGCTCGGCGGTCTGCTGCCGCCGCTGCTGTTGATGGGCGCCGTGCTCGGCTCGATCCTCTCCGGCGCCGCCACGCCCACCGAGGCCGCCGGAGTGGGCGCCCTGTCTGCCAGCCTGCTCGCGCTGGTCAAGGGACAGCTCGGCATCGCGCGGCTGCGCGAAGTGGGGCTCGCGACGCTGGAAGTGAGCTCCATGGTTTTCATGATCCTGTTCGGCGCGGCGCTGTTCTCGCTGGTGTTTCGCGGTTTCGGCGGTGACGAACAGGTGGCGCATTTGTTTGACCGCATGCCTGGCGGCACCGTGGGCGCGATGTGCATCGTCATGCTGGTGATATTCCTGCTTGGCTTCATCCTCGACTTCATCGAGATCATTTTCGTGGTCGTGCCGATCGTGGCTCCGATCCTGCTCGGCATGGGCGTCGATCCGATCTGGTTCGGCATCATGATCGCGATCAACCTGCAGACCTCGTTTTTGACCCCGCCATTCGGTTTCGCGCTGTTTTATCTGCGCGGCGTCGCACCGCCTGAAATAGCGACCGCCCATATCTATCGCGGCGTGATACCGTTCATCGTCATTCAACTGCTGCTGCTGGTGGTGCTTTCGGTATGGCCGGAGATCATCAGCTGGCTGCCTGCACAATTTGCCGACCACTGAGTACCACCATGAAGAACAAGAACACCATGACATCACTCGACGACACCCCCGGCCCCAGCGGCGAGCTGGCGCTGCAGACCATTGCGATGCCCAAGGACACCAACGCCAACGGCGACATCTTCGGCGGCTGGCTGCTGTCGCAGATGGATCTCGCGGGCGGCATCGCCGCCGCAAAAGTGGCGCGCGGTCGCGTCGCGACCGTGGCGATAGACCGGATGAGCTTCATGATCCCGGTTAAGGTGGGCTCGGTAGTCAGCTGTCACACCGAAGTCATCGCGATCGGCCGCAGTTCCATCCAGGTGCAGGTCGAGGTCTGGTCCACCGTGGCCAATGCCGCACCCGGGCCGGTCACTCTTCAGAGCAAGGTCACCGAGGGCACTTTCGTGTTCGTCGCGATCGATGAAAACCGGCGCACGCGCCCGGTGCCCAAACCCGGCTGAAGATCAGCGAACCCTGCCCGAGCGGATGACTCTCTTCGATCGGGCAGCAGCTGTATTGCGTCGCCGGGTTGGCTGATGCCCGATATCACGCGTTGTGACAGCGCACGGTGTGCCCGCCAGAGAGGCTGCGCACCGCGGGATACTCGCGCGTACAGAGTTCCGTCGCCAGCGGGCAGCGCGGATGAAAATGGCAACCCGGCGGCGGACTGGCGGGCGAGGGCAGATCACCCGCGACGGGGGCTTCGGCAATGTGCTCCGCTTCCGCCAACGATGCGCGTGGAACCGCCGCAAGCAATGCGCGCGTGTAGGGATGACGCGGTTCGCGCAATACTTCCTCGACGCTGCCGCGCTCGACGATCCGCCCCAGGTACATCACCGCCACCTCGTGCGCCAGATACTCCACCACCGCGATATTGTGGGTGATGAACAGGTAGGCGATGCCCAGTTGCGCCTGCAACTCCTGCAACAGGTTGAGAATCTGCGCCTGTACCGATACATCGAGCGCCGATGTCGGCTCGTCGCAGACGATCAGGCGTGGTGCGACCGCCAATGCCCGCGCTATCGCGATGCGCTGGCGCTGACCGCCGGAAAATTCGTGCGGATAGCGGTCCACCAGTTCCGTGCGCAACCCGACCTGCTCCATGATCTTGCAGACCCGGCGGCGTTGCTCGATCGCGTTGCCGCCGCTGCCAAGCGCCTGCAATCCTTCGGCGATGATCTCGAGCACCCGCAATCGCGGGTTCAGCGAACCGAAGGGATCCTGGAAAACCATCTGCATGCTGGCACGCATGGCGCGCAGCCTGGCGCCGGCGAAGCTCGCGACATCTTCACCGTCGAGGCGAGTCACGCCGCCGCTCGGCTCTATCAGCCGCAGGATCGCCTTGCCCACCGTGGTCTTGCCGCAACCCGATTCTCCGACCAGCGCCAGGGTGCGCCCCGCGGCAATCTCCAGGTCGAGCCCATCGACTGCGCGCACCTGCCCGACCACGCGCCGGAACACCCCGCTGGTAATCGGAAAATGCACCTTCAGATCGCGCACCTCGAGCAGATTTCCACTGCTCCCGACCGACGTGTCGCGCGCAGCGTGGACCGCGAGCTCGCTGTCGGAAGCCGCCTGCATGGTCTCATCGGGATCGAACAGGTGGCAGCGCACGCGCTGTTGCGGCCCTGCATCGTGCCAGGCGGGCGGTTCGCCATGGCAGCGTTGCCAGGCGCTGTCGCAGCGTTCGGCAAACCGGCAGCCGGTGAAAACCGTGGTCAACGGAGGCACGCTGCCCGGGATCGTTGCCAGCATGCCGCGTTCGCGGTGCCCCTCCGGCAGCGCGGCAAACAGCTTGCGCGAGTAAGGGTGCGCAGGATGTGCGAAAAACCGCTCGCGCGGCGCTTCCTCTATCAAATGCCCGGCGTACATCACGCCGATGCGTTGCGCCACCCGAGCCACCACGCCGAGGTCATGGGTGATCAGGATCATTGCCATGCCGCGCTCGCGCTGCAGTTTGCTCATTACCTCGAGCACCTGCGCCTGGATGGTCACATCGAGCGCGGTGGTCGGTTCATCGGCGATCAGCAACCGCGGCTCGCCGGCCAGCGCCATGGCGATCATCACCCGCTGCTTCATGCCACCGGAGAACTGGAACGGGTATTCTCCGAGACGGCGTTGCGGATCGGGAATTCCGACCTGGCGCAACAGCGAGATCGCCTCCTGCGCCGCGGCCTTGCCGCGCAGCCCGCGATGGATCGCAAGCACCTCGCCGATTTGCTGACCCACCGTCAGCACCGCATTGAGACTGGTGCCCGGTTCCTGGAAGATCATCGCCATGCCGGCGCCGCGCACGCGGCGCATGTCGGCCTCGCTGATCCGGCACAGATCGCGTCCATCCAGGATCACATTGCCGCGGGTGATTGCCCCGCCCGGCGGCAGCAGGCGCATCAGCGACAGCGCGGTCATCGATTTGCCACAGCCCGATTCGCCGACCAGCGCATAGGTTTCGCCCTCGGCGACACTGAACGAGACCTGGTCCAGCGCGCGCACGATACCGTTCTCGCTGTCGATCTGCAGCGACAACCCCTCGACCGCCAGCAACGGCGCGCTCATGTTGCCTCCGGTGGCAGTGCACGGCGCCGCTTCGGTACCACTGCGCGCGGATCGAAGGCCTCACGCACCGCTTCGGCAAAGAGATTTGCCGCCAATACCAAGGTGACCATGAACACGAAGGCCGCGGTGATCGACCACCAGATCAGCGGATCGCGGGCCAGTTCACCACGAGCCTTGTTGATCATCGTGCCGAAACTGATCGTGGTCGGGTCGACACCGACGCCGACATACGACAACACCGCCTCCGCCAGTACCAGGCCGGAGAATTCCAGCACCATCATGATCAGCACGATATGAAACGCGTTCGGCAGGATATGACGCAGCATGATGCGCACACTCGAGACCCCGAAGCAGCGCGCGGCCTGCACATAATCCGTTTCGCGCAGTTTCAGTGTTTCGGCACGCAGCAGCCGGCACAGCGTGGTCCAGGAGATCGCGCCGATGATCACGCACAGCGCCACCAGCCTTGCATCGGCGCGTGCTGCCGCGGTATCGAACATGACGCTGTTCTGCTCGATCACGAGTTGCATCATCAGCGCTGCGGCGGCAATCAGAAGCACATAGGGGATCGAGCTGATCACCGTGTACACGTACTGGATCAGATCATCGATCCAGCCGCCGAAATAACCGGCGATGAGCCCGAGCCCGATACCGAGCGGCAACACCACGAAGCTCGCCAGGGTGCCGATCAGGAGCGCGATGCGCATCGCCTTCAGACTCTGGTAAAGCACATCGTTGCCGGTGGCATCGGTGCCGAATACGTGCCAGCCAGCCGCAACAGCATACAGGGCACCGCTCACCGTCAACACGCCCAGCAGGCTCCATGCAAGGGCGTCCCAGGCAACCGCGGTGCGCCCGCGCAGCATCGCCTTCAGCGTGGCAAGAGTTCCTTCCCCGGCTGGTCTCGCGGCCAGCCACGCAATCAACAACACCAACACCGTCCACGCCAGCACGCCGCCGAACACACCACCCAGCACACGGAATGCAATATCGGTGGCGCGCCCCTGCGCGGGGTCGGCAAGGTGCGCGCCGCCGAACAGGAGTCGTGGCTGCACCCTTTCGCGCCTGCCATCGGCCAGCACCTGCATGCGCTTCTCGAAGCCGTGGGTGGCCAGCGGTGCCGAGTAACTCTGTTCGCGTCCGGCGCGCAGGGTGCCGAGCGCCACATCGAGCAGCGACAGCACCTCGACCGAATAGCGCGTTGCACCGGGCGTTGGCGCGTCGGCGGTTTCCAGCGCCGGGCGGAAATGGAACGAATCGAGCACCGCGACCAGCACATAGGCCGTCAGCACCACCAGCGAGGCCATCGCGACGCGGCTCGCGAACACGGCACTCCAGGCACGGCGCAGATGTTCGCGACGGGTGGCGGCGACGATGCCCGCGCCGAGCGCAAGCAGCAGCACGCCGAGCAGCGCATCGGACCACAACACCACGATCTGGAAGCCGTTCATTGCAGGCGCACCCGGGGATCGACCAGGGTGTAGGAGAGGTCGGTAAGGATCAGTCCGAGGATGTAAAGAATCGAGCCGATGAACACCATCGAGCGCACGATCGCGAAATCCTGCATCAGGATCGCGTCGATGGTGAAGGTACCGAGTCCCGGGATGCCGAAAAACGATTCGGTGATCAGGCTGCCGAGAAACAGGGAGGGGATCACCACCACGGTGCCGGTAAGGATGGGGATCATGGCGTTTTTCAGCACGTGGCGGAACAGCACCGCGAGTTCCGACACGCCCTTGGCACGCGCGGTGCGCACATAATCCTTGCCGATCTCCTCGAGAAATATGGCGCGGTACCAGCGCACATTGCCGCCGAGTCCGGCGATCACGCCCACCGCCACCGGCAGCACGAGAAAGCGGGCCGCATCGATGCCGTCACCAAAACCCGAGATCGGCACCATGTTCCACACCCGCGCCACGACGTATTGCCCGGCGATGATGTAGAACAGGCTGGAAATCGACATCAGCATCACGCAGATCACCACGCCGCTCATATCGATCCAGGTGGCGCGGAAGAAGGCCAGCATCAGGGCCAGCGACACCGCCAGAAACAGGCCGATCAGGAACACCGGCAACGCGATCGCGAGCGATGGCCACATGCGCGTGCGCAACTCGTGGTTGATATCGCGGCCGACGTCGGACTTGCCGAAATCGAGCAGGAACATGCGCGCCGATTTCTGCACGAAAATGGTGTCGGTGAGACGCATCGTGCCGCTCGCAGCGCCATTCCAGAACAGGGGCTTGTCATAGCCTCGATCGGCCTTCCAGCGCTCGATCGCCTCGGTCGTGACGCGCTTGGCCCCGAGTTGCGCCCGCGCCATGTCATCCGGGCTGCTGATCACGAAGAACAGCGTGAACAGCAGCAGGTTGACGCCGATCAGGGTGGGGATCGCAAACAGCAGGCGGCGCAGCAGATAGGCGATCATGCGACCGTCTCCTCGCGCGCGGTGCGCGATTCATGATGCCGGTAATGACGCAGCGCCAGCACAACCAGCATCACCATCAGCAGCGCCGTCAGCCCCAGCGGCCACAAGACCGGGCGATTCCACTGCGCGCGCAGGGCTGCGCGGCGCGCAACGTCGATGCTGTAGTACTGGCGGTTGCTGTGGATGATCTTGCCGGGCTTGGCGTTGGCAAACCAGGCATGCGAGAGCAGAAAGGCCTCGTTGTGCCATCCCGCCAACACCGGCGCGTCGTGCCGCAGCAGCGCCACCATGGCATCGATCCGCTGCTGGCGGTCCGCGTCGAGATCCATGCCGCGGAACTCCTCGAACAGGCGGTCGAACTCGGGGCGGTCATAGTTCGTCACGTTCTCGCCCTGGTACTTCACCTTGCCGTTCTTGCTGTAGTACTGGAACAGGAAGGTTTCCGGGTCCGGATAGTCGGCATTCCAGCCCCAGAACGAGAGCTGGGCATTGCCCTTGCGGTGTTTCTCCTGGAAACGGTTCCACTCCGACAGGCGCGGCACGAGCTGTATGTCGATGCGCTTGAGCTGCTTGACCAGCAACTCGAGCCGGGTGCGATCGAAGCTGTCATAGCCATCAAAATAGATCAGCAGCGGTTCGCCGGTTTTGGCATCGCGTCCATTCGGGTAACCCGCTTCGGCAAGCAGCGCGCGCGCCGCGTCGATACCGCGGCGCGCGGCTTGCCCCTTTTCCCAGGTGTAGCTGTACGGGTTGATGCCGGCCTCGCCTTCCCGATACCCGGCAATCCCCGGCGGCAACGGCCCCTGCATCGCCATTCCAAGCCCGTTCTTGATGATTGCCAGGTACTCCTCGATATTGATCGCGATCGCGATCGCATGACGCAGTTTGCGTGCGCGCTCACGCTTTTCGGGCGTATCCGCACCGTTGCCGAGCACCGGGTCCAGCATGTTCACAAAAAAATATTCCACGCTGGGTTCGATTTCGGTACGCAGCGTAATGCCCTGTTCGAGCATCTGCCTTGACAGCGACAGACCATCGCCCTGTACCTGCAATGCGGTATCGAAGCTGGCAAAGCCGGCAAAGCGGGCCGAGGAATAGAAATCGTAGTAGCCCTGGAGGAATTTGTTCCAGAACGGTGGCGCCTCGCGCTCGTAGGAAAAGCGGAAGCCGTCCGCCAGCGGCAGCGGCTTGCCGCAATCATCGAGCAGGCCGCTCTCGGCGTCACCCGCTTCGCCCTCGCAGGGATAGGTTTCGAGTCGGAAGTTCGGATTGCGCTCCAGGCGCAGTTCGCGCAGCGGAAGGTTGCGCGTCAGCATGAACGGACCGGTGCCAACCGGCCACATATCGAGCGTGAACTCGCGTTTTGCCATGCCCGGCTGGGCATAGAAACGCTCCACCTCCCACGGCACCGGCACCACGAACGAGGTCGCCAGCCAGTACACGAATTGCGGGTACTTGCCGCGAATGTGGATACGCAGGGTGTGGGCATCCGGCGTTTCCACTCCCTCGAGGGCGAAGTCGCGCATATCTATCCAGCCATTCACATCGATCCGCCCGGCCTGCAGCGCTGCCTCCAGCCGCTGCGAAAGATCCTTGAGCCCGACGATCTGCTCGAATATCGCAATACCCGGCGATTCCAGCCCCGGGCGCACCAGGCGCTTGATCTGGTAGGCGTAATCGGCCGCGACCAGCTCGCGGGTGCCGGTGTGCTCGAAATCACTGATCTCGGTACGGGCGCCAATGGCTTCGTCATCGAGGCCGAGATAGAGCGGTCGACCCGCGGCGTCCAGCGCAAACGCGGGATGGGGTTGGTAGAGGATTCCCGGCTTCAGGTGGATCTCGTAGATCGTCTCCGCGATCGAAGCGGGCGCGGCATCCGCCGGCAATTCCCTGCCCGCGGCGTCGCGGTAACTGATGAGTGGCATCGCATCAGCGGTTTTCGGCTGCAGAACGTAGGGGCGCTTGAGATAGTGATAATCATATAACGGTTCATAGGTCGAATAGACGAACCACGCCTCGTCCTCGACGTAGGACTGCACGGGGTCGAGGTGCTTGGGCCGCGAGTTGAAGAATTCGTAGATGATCCCCTGCTGTTTCTCGACATCCGGGTAAGGATCGTTCCACACTTCGCCACAGGCACTCACCAGGCACAGGCACAGGACCAGCACTACCGCATGAGTGATGCGCATTGGCATCTTTTTATTCGCCGGCGGGCTCTTCCACCATCGTGCGGGCATTGAGATAGGCCTGCTCCGAGATGCGGTGATAGGCCATCACGTCATTGCGGAAATTCCAGTAGCTTTCATAGCTGCGCCGGGTGATATCGTCGCTGGCAGCGGTGTCACGCAAAACATCGAGTGTTGCGCGGTACATTGCTCGCAGCACCTCGTCGGGCAGCGCACGCAGCTGCACGCCATGGTTGTTGACCAGATCCTGCAAGGCACGGTTGTTGCGCGCGGTGTACTCGTCGAGCATATCGCCATTGATGGTGCGGGCGGCCGATTCCACGATCGCCTGCAGATCATCGGGCAGACTGTCGAAGGCCTGCTTGTTGATGATGAATTCGAGGTTCGGCCCCGGTTCGTGCCAGCCAGGGTAGTAATAATATTTGGCGACTTCGTGCAGCCCGAGCGCCATATCGTTGTAGGGTCCCACCCACTCGGTGGCATCGATCACGCCGGTCTGCATCGAGGTATAGATCTCGCTCCCGGGCAGGCTGACCGCGGTGGCACCGAGGCGCGTCATCACCTCGCCACCCAGGCCTGGTATGCGCATCTTGAGACCCTTCAGATCATCGGGGGTTTTTATCTCTTTGTTGAACCAGCCCGCCATCTGCACCCCGGTATTGCCCCCGGCAAGCGGCACCAGGTTGAACCGTGCGTACAGCTCACGCCACAATTCCATGCCCCCGCCGTAATGCAGCCAGGCATTGGTTTCCTGTGCGGTCATCCCGAACGGAAGAGTGGAAAAGAAGGTCGTGGCCGGCGATTTGCCCTTCCAGTAATAAGCGCCCCCGTGACCCATTTCGGCCGTGCCCCGCGACACCGCATCGAACACCTCGAAAGGCGGCACCAGTTCGTTGCCACCGTAAACTTTCACCTGCATGCGGCCGTTGCTCATGCGCTCCACCAGTTTGGCGAAGTTTTCCGGCCCGAGACCGAGACCCGGGTAGTTCTTCGGCCAGGTCGTGACCAGCTTCCACTTGAAAACCGTGGCGGGTTCGTTTTGCACGGCGGTGCCGGCGGTCTTGGCCGCATCACCGCAGCCCGTGAGCAGCAAGCCCAGCACGGCAATGAGCATTGCACCGGTCTTCATACGCAGCATCATGGCTTCCCTCGCCCGGAATTCAACATCGGGACACCGGCGCGGCACCGGCATCCCCGTTATTTTTCAGATCGCCTGCAGATTCGCATACGACAGAACCAGCCACTTGGCACCCTCGCGCGCGAAATTGACGTTGATGCGCGCGTGCGAGCCCTGTCCTTCGAAATCGATGATAACGCCCTCACCGAATTTCGGGTGCCCGACCCGCTGGCCAAGACGAAATCCCGAGGGTGACGGTTCACCCATTCGCGGTTTGCCGGCAAGCGTCACCGGTCGCGTGATCATCGCCCGCGGACGCACCTCGCGGATCAGCTGCGCGGGGATCTCGCGCACGAAGCGTGACAGCGTGTTATAGCTCTCCTTGCCGTGCATGCGCCGCGTTTCGGCATAACTCAGATACAGGACCCGCATGGCGCGGGTGATTCCGACGTAGCACAGGCGCCGTTCCTCCTCGAGCCGCCCCGGCTCCTCCAGCGACATCGCGTGCGGAAACAGGTTTTCCTCCATGCCGGCCAGGAACACCAGGGGAAATTCCAGCCCCTTGGCCGAGTGCAGCGTCATCAACTGGACGCAGTCCTCGAATTCCTCGGCCTGTCCGTCACCGGCATCGAGCGACGCGCGGTCAAGAAACTGCTGCAATACCGGCTGTTCGGGATCCTCGGGCACGAACTGGCGACAGGCGCTGATCAGTTCATCAAGGTTTTCGGCGCGGGTTTCACCGCGCTCGCCTTTCTCGTTGCGGTGGAATTCCAGCAAGCCACTCCGGGTGAGCATCTGATCGACCAGGTCGGCGAGTTCCAATGCTTCGCTGTCGCGTTGCAGCTGGTTCAACAGGTCGAAAAACGTGTGCAGGGCGTTGCGGGCCCGCGCGGCAAGCGTATCGGCGAGCTGCTGCGCCGCGGTCCACAACGAGATCGAGTGTGCGCGCGCATGCTCGCGCACCAGTTCGATGGTGGCGGCGCCGATCCCGCGCGGCGGCGTGTTGACGACCCGCTCGAAGGCCGCGTCGTCGTCACGATTGGTGAGCAGGCGCAGGTAGGCGAGGGCATTCTTGATCTCGAGCCGCTCGTAGAACCGTTGCCCGCCGTACACGCGATAGGGCACGTTGGCGCGCAACAGTGATTCCTCCAGCACCCGCGATTGCGCATTGGAGCGGTACAGGATCGCGGCATCGGCCCGCGGGTGCCCGGCGCCGATCCAGCGCTCGACATGGTCCACGATGAAGCGCGCCTCATCTTGTTCGTTGAACGCGGCATAGAGCGTGATCGGTTCACCATCCTCGCCACTGGTCCACAGCTCCTTGCCGAGGCGACCGGCGTTGTTCGCGATCAATGCATTGGCCGCATTCAGGATGGTGGACGTCGAGCGGTAGTTCTGTTCCAGGCGCACTACCCGGGCAGCGCTGAAATCACGCTGGAACTGGTGGATATTCTCGATCTTCGCCCCACGCCAGCCGTAGATGGACTGGTCATCGTCGCCGACCGCGGTCACTCGGGCGCTGTTGCCGGCAAGCACCCTCAGCCAGGCATACTGGATGGTGTTGGTATCCTGGAATTCATCGACCAGCAGATGCTCGAAGCGTTGCTGGTAATGCGCCAGCAACGCGGAGTCCTTCAGCCACAGTTCGTGGGAGCGCAACAGCAGCTCGGCGAAGTCCACCAGCCCGCCGCGCTCGCAGGCCGCTTCGTAGAGCCGGTAGACGCTCAGCATCGTGGTGACGAAGCTGTCGTCGAAGTCCTCGATATGCGCGGCGCGGCGCCCTTCGTCCTTTTGCGAATTGATCCACCACTGCGCCTGTCTTGGCGGCCAGCGGTCCTCGTCGAGGCGCATCTCGCGGTACACGCGCTTGATCACCCGCAGCTGGTCGTCGGAATCGAGGATCTGGAAATTCTGTGGCAGACCCGCACTCTCCCAGTGCGCCTTCAGGAAGCGATGTGCGAGCCCGTGAAAGGTGCCCACCCACATGCCGCGGGTCGACACACCAACCATTTCCTCGATGCGCCCGCGCATTTCGCGCGCCGCCTTGTTGGTGAAGGTGACGGCCATGATGCCGTGCGCGGAAATGCCCTCCTGATAGATCAGCCAGGCGATACGGTGTACCAGCACGCGGGTCTTGCCGCTGCCCGCGCCCGCCAATACCAGCAGGTTGGTGTCGGGTGCGGTCACGGCTTCACGCTGCGCGGGATTCAGGGAGTCGAGAATGTTTTCGGCGTACATCGGGCGGATTCTAGCAACAAACAACCACGGCGGGTTCGCCAAGGACCGTCGGGCGCCGCCCGACGGATTGATCAGCGTATACTTGGTCGCCAGGCGCGGGCGATTCGTCCGCCGCCACACCGGCAACGGGAATTAGCACAAAATCCGGGAGCCCGCCGAGCTACGCCGCCCCCGATTCCGTACCTGGAGAACGTCATGAAGCGCAGAATATTTGGCACCCTGGTCCTGCTGATCGCACTTGGTGCAACTGCCGAGACGCCATCGGCACCGGGTGCCGAGGTTTATTTCATATCCCCGCGCGACGGGGAAACCGTTCACAATCCGGTGACCGTGCGCTTTGGCCTGCGCGGCATGGGCGTCGCTCCGGCGGGGGTAACCCAGGCCAATACCGGGCATCATCATCTGCTGATCGATGTGGCGGAGCTGCCCGCGCCCGGCCAGCCCGTCCCGGCGGACGAGCAGCATCGCCACTTTGGAGGAGGGCAGACCGAAACCACGCTGGAGCTCTCCCCCGGCGTGCATACGCTGCAGCTTCTACTGGCCGACCAGGCGCATGTCCCGCACCAGCCGCCGGTGGTCTCGCAGCGCATCACCATTCAGGTGGATTGAACCAAAGCGGTTGCAAGCTGCTTGTCAAAAGGTGATCAGGGGCAGGCGAGTGCTCGCGGTCTTGCAACCAGACGCTTGAAGCGTTGTTGATCCGCAACACAGGTTGCGCAATTGTTCAACTCGGCCACCGTGGCACGCACGATGGTCCCGATCCAGTCGGGCAGCTCGCTTTCGAGGCGATAGTAGATCCAGTTCGCCTCCCGTCTATCTCGCACCAGTCCCGCGGACTTCAGCCCGGTCAGGGCTTTCGATGCGGCAGGCTGGGTGATACCCAGCGCCTCCACCACCTCGCATACGCAGACCTCTCCATTGCTTGCAAGCAGATACAGGCAACGCAGACGGACGGCATTGCTCAGCGTCGCAAACAATCTTGTCTTTTCTATATGCATTTATTGGCATATACTGCTCATGGAATATATCAGATGTTATCCGAGCCGGAGAAACATGCAAGGAACAAACTCGCGAACGCCCGGATGAAGATCCTGTTCATTTGCACCCATAACGCGTGCCGCAGCATCCTGAGCGAGGCGATCGCCCGTCAGCTCGGTCGTGGTCGCATCCAGGTAGCCAGCGCCGGCAGCAATCCCGCAACCCAGGTCCATCCCCTGACCCTTGCGTATCTGCGCGATCGTGGCTATCGCACCGACGGCCTGCACTGCAAGAGCATCGATGCGCTCGGTTCATTCGGGCCGCAGGCAGTCGTCACGGTCTGCGACCAGGCCGCGCAGGAGCCGTGTCCCGTCTGGCTGGGCACCGCGCTGAAGGTTCACTGGGGCTTGCCCGATCCCTCGCGGCAGGCCGGGTCTGATCAGGACCGGGCGGAATGCTTCGCCAGGGTTATCGCAACCATCGAACAGCGGATTGCACGCTTGCTGGAGCAACCGTTCGAGACCATGGATGCAGAGCAGTTGACCTGTCTGCTCGGTGATGCCGGAGGGCAAGGCTGATGGGAATTTTCGAGCGCTACCTGAGCCTCTGGGTGGGTCTTTGCATCCTGGCGGGCGTGCTGTTCGGCAATCTCCTGCCCGATGCTTTTCAGCAGATTGCCGCGCTGGAATATGCTCACGTCAACCTGGTGGTGGCAGTGCTCATCTGGATCATGATCTACCCGATGATGGTGCAGATCGACTTTTCCGCCCTCAAGAACGTGGGCAAAAAGCCCAGGGGCCTGATGCTTACGCTGGTTGTCAACTGGCTCATCAAGCCGTTCACGATGGCTGCGTTGGGCTGGCTTTTCTTCAAGGTGATCTTTGCCGGCTGGGTCGATCCCCGGTCAGCCAGCGAATATATCGCCGGCATGATCCTGCTCGGTGTCGCCCCGTGCACGGCGATGGTGTTCGTGTGGAGTCAACTGGTGCGCGGCGACCCCAACTACACCCTGGTGCAGGTATCGGTAAACGATATCATCATGATCTTTGCATTCGCACCGATCGCCGCCATGCTGCTTGGCGTGAGCGATATCGCGGTACCTTGGGAAACGCTGCTGCTAGCGGTCGTTTTGTATGTGCTGCTACCTCTGGTGGCGGGAACGATTACCCGTCATCGGCTGGAGGTCGGTGGCGATGAGCAGCGCGTCGAGACGTTCGTCAAGATCCTCAAGCCCTGGTCAGTGATCGGCCTGCTGGCGACCGTGGTACTGCTGTTCGGATTTCAGGCCGGCAAGATCATCGCGCAGCCGCAAACGATCCTGCTCATCGCGATACCGCTGTTGATCCAGACCTACGGGATTTTCATCATCACCTATGGCGCCGCGAAAGTGCTGCGCTTGGCGCACGATATCGCCGGGCCGGCCTGCCTGATCGGGACCTCCAATTTCTTCGAACTGGCGGTAGCCGTTGCGATATCGTTGTTCGGGCTGAATTCGGGCGCCGCACTGGCAACGGTGGTCGGGGTGCTGGTCGAAGTGCCGGTGATGCTGTCGCTGGTCGCGATAGTGAACCGGACCAACCGCTGGTTCGAGCCCGGGAACCGCGCAGCCTGAAGCGCTCCGGCCGCAGCGCACGCTTGCCGCGGTGATCTGCCGTGTGGCACGCCATCACGCCCGCGCCTGATGATATCTGTGGCAAAAGTGTTGACTCCGCACTGCGCCTGTCCGCGACGGTGTATGCTCGCGTTTCACGCGGCTGCTGCGCGCCCGGACACCCCCCTGAACATGAGGAACAGCGTCATGCGTTATCAGACATTGATCGGTACCTGCTCCCTGATCGCCACCCTGGGCGGCGCCCTTGCGCATGCCGAGACGGTGATCCCCAACAAGGGGCAAAGCCCGGAACAGATCCAGATCGACGTGACGCAGTGCCAGGCAGAGGCAAAGACCACGTATGACCAGGCGCTGGCGGCCACTCCTGCTGCGCCGACGACCAGCACTGCGCCCTCCGGTGGCCGTGCGCGTGGCGCTGCCGCAGGTGCGGCTGCCGGAGCGGCAGCGGCCCAGGTGCGCGGGAATCGCTACGAAAACTACGACAAGATCGATAGCGATGTGCAGCAGGAGTACCGTCAGAACCAGGCCAAGGACGCGGCGGTTGCGGGTGCCGTGGTCGGTGGTGCCAAGCAGCGCCAGTCGCGGCGTCAGCAGCAACAGACCCAGGAGCAGCAGACCCAGCAGCAATCGAGCGCCTCTGCCGATTCCGCTTCGCAGCAGGCCTACTCGTCGTGCATGGGCGCACGCGGCTATTCGCTCGCTCCCTGAGCTGCCGCGCTCCGCTGGCGCGATCGACGGCGCGGCGTTGCGCATTGGACCATGAACACCCCGTACGGGCCGGCACATCCAGCGGCCCTTCAGCCAGATTGAGTTTCCGTGAGCACATTACTTTCCCTCGACAACGCGGAACTCGCCTACGGCCTGCACCCGCTGCTCGATCGCGCCAGTCTCACCGTGACACGTGGCGAGCGTATCGGTCTGATCGGGCGCAACGGCACCGGCAAATCCTCGCTGCTGCGTATCATCGCGGGGCTCGCAAAGCTCGACGACGGGGCATTGCGCTGCATGGATGGAGTACGCGTGGTGCTGGTCGAGCAGGAGCCCGAGCTGCCCGTGGCCGCAACCCTGCGCCAGAGCCTGGTGCTACGCGGGCGCTTCGATGATATCCATGACGACAAGGAACGCTGGCGCCTCGAGGCACGGCTCAGCGAATACGCGCATCGCTTCGATGTGAACGAGGACGCCAACCCCGCGCGGGCCTCGGGCGGCGAGCGCAAGCGCGCCGCACTGGCGCTGGCGCTCGCCCAGGAACCCGATCTGCTGCTGCTCGACGAGCCCACCAACCACCTCGATATCGCCGGCATCTCGCTGCTCGAGGATTTGCTCGGCCGGGTATCGGCCGCGATCGTGATCACCCACGACCGCGCCTTCCTGGACCGGTTTGCGACCCGCATCGTCGAGCTCGATCGCGGCTGGCTGCGCTCCTACCCGGGGAATTTCTCCGCCTACCAGACACGCAAGGCCGAGCAACTGGCCTCGGAAGCGGTGGCGGCACGCAAATTCGACAAGTTCTGGGCCGAGGAGGAGGTTTGGATTCGTCAGGGCATCAAGGCCCGGCGTACCCGCGATGAAGGGCGGGTACGCCGTCTCGAGCGCCTGCGTGCCGAGCGCGCCGAACGCCGCGAGAGGCTTGGCAACGTGCGCCTGCAGGTCGACAGCGGCGCCCGCAGCGGCAAGCTGGTTGCGGAACTGGAACACGTCAGCATGGGTTTCGGCGGGCGCACCCTGGTCAAGGATCTCTCGCTGACCATCCTGCGCGGCGATCGCCTCGGGCTGATCGGCCCCAACGGTGCCGGCAAGAGCACCCTGATCCGGCTGCTGCTGGGGCAACTCGAACCTGATGCCGGCACGGTCAGGCTCGGCACCAAACTCGATGTCGCCTACTTCGACCAGATGCGTGAGCAGCTCGACCCGAGCAAGACGCTGGCCGAAACCATCAGCCCCGGTTCGGACTGGATCGAGATCGGTACCGAGCGCAAGCACATCATCAGTTACCTGGCCGACTTCCTGTTTCCGCCGCAACGCGCCGGTACACCAGTCGGGAGTCTGTCGGGAGGCGAGCGCAACCGCCTGCTGCTGGCGCGCCTGTTTGCGCGCCCGGCCAACCTGCTGGTGCTCGACGAACCGACCAACGACCTCGATATCGAGTCGCTGGAACTGCTCGAGGACACCCTGCAAGGCTACGCCGGCACGCTATTGCTGGTCAGCCACGACCGGGTGTTTCTCGACAATGTCGTGACCCAGACCCTGGTCGCGGAGGCTGAGGGCCATTGGCAGGAATATGCCGGCGGCTACAGCGACTGGCTGCTGCAGCGCCCACCAGCGGCTGTCGCCGCCAGCGCAGTCCAGCCGGTGGAACCGGCAGCAGCACGCGAGCGCAAAACACAGAAAAAGCTCGGCTTCAAGGAACAACGCGAACTCGATGCGCTTCCCGCAACGATTCACGCACTGGAACAGGAGCAACAGCAATTGCTTTCCGGGATGCAAGGCGCCACGGTCGAGCAACTGCAGAGCGCATCGCTGCGCGCCGCGGGGATCACCGCCCTGCTGGAGGCCGCATTCGAGCGCTGGAGCGAACTGGAGGAGCGCGCCGGCGGGGGTTGACGCTCAGGCGTTGCAACCCACCAGCTTGAGCTCCTGTGCCGGGCGTATCAGGTAACGCGGACCCTGGATATTGTTGGCCCGCGCCAGCGCCACCGGGCTCGGGCAGCCCTGGCGTTTGGCGATGCTCGCGAGCGTATCCCCCGAGCGCACGATATAGTTGCGCCCGCCCCCGCTGGCAACGCTTCCCGGTACCCGCGCGCGCTGCAGTTCCAGCGCGACCCGCGCCATGCGGCCATCCACGCATTGCTCTGCATAGGGCCCAAGCAAGGTCCCGGGCATCGCCACCACGCTCCCCACCGCCAGCCGCTTGTTCGGGTCCACTCGCGCATTGAGGTTGCGCAGTGTGCGGAACCAGCCATCGCGACTGTCACCGGCCTGACCGAGACACACGGTCAGCTCGTTGAGCGTCATGGCCTGCTGCAGACGCACTTCTCCGGGCGTACCGTCGACCCGCGGAAACACCAGACCGTAATCATCCGGGTGCAGGAACAGCCATGCCGCGGCCAGCACGTAGGGCACGTATTCCTGGGTTTCGCGCGGCAGATGCCCCATCACTTCCGGTGACCAGAACGGCTTGCCCTGCGTGCGGCGCGCGATCCCGCGCATACGGCCCTCGCCACCATTGTAGGCAGCCAGCGCGTACTCGAGATTGTTGTTCAGCTCGTGAAAGCGTTCGTTCAGATAAGCCACGTTGGCGCGCGCTGCCGCTTCCGGATCGTAGCGTGTATCAAAACCATTCTCGTTGCCGAGACCGAAACGCCGCCCGGTGTGATACATGAACTGAAACGGACCCGCGGCGCCGGCGTTCGACACCGCATGCACCTTGCCACCCGATTCCTTGGCAAGAATGGCAAACAGCAGCGCCTCGGGCAGATTGGCCTGCTGATAGGCCGGCCACATGAGGTGGCGCATGTACTGGTATTGTTCCCAGGAATCCACCAGGCTCGGACGCATCCAGGTCAGCCAGTCCTGCATCGCGGCCTTGATCGGACCGTTGACCTTGATCACGTCCTCGAATTTCTGTCCCTGCAACAGGTTTATCGAACGACTCAGCTCCGGTACGTCGGTGAGTAGCGGCGAGTCGTTTTCGAGCGGTTCGATCTCCGCAAAACCCTCGGCTGCTCCGGCCAGCTCGGCACTGCGCAGTGCGAGCAGGTTGTTGTAGGCCGCCATGAAGCGTTGCGGCTCGCAACCGCGCAGCTGCACGCAGGCATCACCATCAGCGGCGAGCTGGGCACTGGCGCTCTCCATCTGTGTGCGGCCTTCATCGCGGCGACCCTCGCGCATCAGGTGCAGGCCATCGCGATAACGCTGCACCGCGATTTCGATACCGTTGTAGAGCGCATCGGCATCCACAGCGTCAGCAGATGACCGCGCGGCCGAGGGCGCGGCACAGCTGCTGCCAAGCAATGACACCACGAGCCCGCACAGCAGGATGCGGCTTCGCCTGCGCAGCAGCGACAGGCCGTTCCGGCGCGACGACATATGCTCTTTCCCGAAATTCATGATATTACTCGTTAAATGTAGCACGAAGCCCGCAGGCGCTCTTTAGTGCGCGTTCGATTTGGCCTATAGTCCGAACCGGCATGGCACGCGGCAGACAGACCCATGAGTGAAGTTCTTTATCGACGCAGCAACGAATGCGCGGTGCTGACGTTGAACCGGCCGGCCGCGCTGAACACCATTACCAACGAGATGTTGTCGCAGCTCGAACTGCACCTGGAACGAATCGAGCACGACGACAGCCGCGCGCTGGTGCTGACCGGCACCGGGCGCGCTTTCTGTGCCGGCACCGATCTGAACCAGTGGCACGGCGATCCGCAGCAACGCTTGCTGCGGGTGCATGCGTTGCTGCGTCGGCTGCTCGACTTCCCCAAAATCAGCGTCGCGGCGATCAACGGGCTGGCGCTCGGCGGAGGGCTGGAATTTCCGCTCGCCTGCACCTTCCGCGTGGCACGGCGCAGCGCAAAACTCGGCCTGCCTGAAGTCAAGCTCGGCCTGTTGCCGGCTTATGGCGGAACCCAGTTGCTGCCGCGCCTGGTCGGCGCAACCCGCGCGCTCGAGATCATGCTGAGCGGTGAACCGATCGAAGCCCCGGCGGCGCTGTCGATCGGCCTGCTGAATCGCGTGTGCGAGGACGACGAGGACGTGGTGGAACTGGCCTGCGCCCTGGCGCGTTCCTGCGCCCGCCACAGCCTCGTGCCGCAGCGGGCGATCCGGCGCGCGGTGCATGAAGGGCTGCCGTTGCCGCTCAGCGACGCATTGGCGCTGGAGCGCGAGATCGTGCGCGAGCTTTCCACCAGCGCCGATACGCTGGAAGGCGTCACGGCATTTCTCGAGAAACGCGCGCCGGTCTGGAAGGACGCCTAACCACGCTCCCTTCAGCGCAACTCGTACTCAGCGAGCTGCGGCTCGCGGGTCCAATTCCAGTAATCGAGCAGTTTCCACGGCGAGAGTACCGTGACCCGCCCTTTGGAATTGCGATACCAGCTGTGCGCCACCCCCGGATGCGCCCACAGCGTACGCGCCAGCGTGGCGGCGAGGCGCTCGTTGTATTCATCGTGCACTTCAGCCCGCACTTCCATGCTGTGCGCATCGCGCTCCAGCATGGCCCGGATGCAGCCAAGGATATAGCGCATCTGGCATTCGCCGTGAAAGATCAGGCTGCCGCTCGCGGCAAGGTTCGTGGCCGGGCCGTACATCACGAACAGGTTGGGGAAATTCGGCACCGTGATGCCGAGGTAGGCCGCCGGATCGTCGCCCCACTGCTCGCCCAGCACGACACCGTTGCGCCCGCGTATCTCCATCGGCCAGAGATAGCGGTTGGCGTGAAAGCCGGTGGCGTAGACGATCACGTCGACCTCATGGTGGCGCCCAGCAGCATCGCGCACCCCGCTCGCATCGATGGCGGTGACCGCCTGCTCGATCAGTTCCACATTGTCACGCTGCAGGGCCTGCAACCAGCTGCCGTTGTCCTGCAGCGTACGCCGCGCCAGCGGCGGGTAGTGCGGCAGCACGCGCTCGAACAACTCCTGATTGGTACCGGTCTGCTGGCGGATCCAGTCGGTGAAAAACTCGCGGGTAAATTCGTTGACCGCATTTGCCGAGCGGTCCTGGTGCGGCCAGTCGGGATCGATGAAGGTGGCCTCCCACTGCCCGTCGGTGGCGGGCCAGAACAACAGGAAGCGATACCAGCGCCCGTAATAGGGCAGATGGCGGAAACACCAGCGCGCGCCATCGCCCATGGCGCGATGGTAATCGGGATTCGGAAACATCCACTGCGGTGTGCTCTGGAACACCGTTACCCCGGCCGCCCGGGTCGCGATTTCGGGAACCAGCTGAAACGCGCTGGCCCCGGTGCCGAGCACCGCGACCCGCTTGCCGCGGATATCGACCGCGTGGTCCCACTGTGCGGAATGAAAAGCCGGACCACGAAATGTGCCCAGTCCTTGCACCTCGGGCAGCTTCGGACGATTCAGCTGGCCCACGCCGCTGATCAGCACGCGCGCATCCAGCGTCTCCTCACGACCATCCGTCGTGCGCACCGTGACCGCCCAGCTGCCGCTTGCCTCGTCATATCGGGCGCGCAGCACCTCGGTTTCGAAGCGGATATTCGGCAGCAGCCCGTATTTACGCGCGCAGTGCTCGAAATAGCGCCGCAGTTCGGGCTGGCGGGCGAAGAATTCGCTCCAGTCGTTGTTGGGTTCAAAGGAATAGCAGTAGAAGTGATTGCCCACATCGACCCGGCAGCCCGGGTAGGTGTTCTCGTACCAGGTACCGCCAACGCCGGCGTTCTTTTCGATGATCAGGTAGGGAATACCCTGCTCCTGCAGGCGAATCCCGGCCAGGATGCCCGACATGCCGGCACCGATCACCAGCACCGGGAAGGCCGCGCGTTGTTCCTCGGAAATATGCTCCAGCGACACATCACGCGCGTCGCGACCGTCGAGTTCCATCTCCTCGAGCATCATCGACACGTACTCGGCCGGCACCTCGCCCGCGACCAGAAAGCTCATCATGCGGCGCAGGGTCGCTACGTCCGGCGACGGCGGCAGGGTACAACCGCGATCGCGATAGGCCCGGATCACATCGAGCGCCAGCCGACGCACCTCGGCCTGGCTTTCCGGTGACATCGCACACTGCGTCTCGTTCAGGAAACACATCACCGGTCGCAGTTCTCCATCGAGCAGCGTGGCATCGCCGCTCATGTGGATCATCGCCATCAGCAGGCAGGGAACACTCGCTTCCTCGAGCGCGCGCGCGATGGTTGCGTCATCATCGCTAATCGGCTCACCGGCGGGATTGATGGTATGGCTCATGGACAGCTCCCGGAGCGATTGGGCAGGACATTATCGGCTGTGCAAAAACTCCCGGCTACTACCATCACGCAACACGGTGCGAGGTAGCGACATCACCCGCCGCGCTCGTGTAGTCTGAGCGGCAAATACCCAGGAGAATTGCCCATGCCGCAAAGCATCACCCCATTTCGCATCGAGATCGACAGCGCAGAGATTGACGAGCTGCGCCGTCGCTTGGCCGCTACCCGCTGGCCCGATCGCGAAACCACCGGCGACTGGAACCAGGGTATTCCGCTCGACTACATGCAGTCGGTCTGCGATTACTGGGCCAGCGGCTACGAGATGCAGCGGGTCGCGGACCGGGTGAACAAATTCCCGCAGTTTCGCACCACGATCGATGATCTTGGTATCCATTTCCTGCACGTTCGCTCGGCACACAGCGACGCGCTGCCGTTGCTGATCACCCACGGCTGGCCCGGTTCGGTGGTGGAGTTCCTGAAGGTGATCGAGCCGCTGACCGACCCCGTTCGTCATGGCGGATCGCCAAGCGACGCATTCCACGTGGTCTGCCCCTCACTTCCCGGCTACGGCTACTCCGACAAGCCGCGCACGAACGGCTGGGGCGTCAAGCGTACCGCACGCGCCTGGGGCCAGCTGATGGCACGGCTCGGCTATGACGGCTACGTGGCCCAGGGCGGCGACTGGGGGGCGATGGTGACGACCTGTATCGGATTGTCCGAAACCGCGCACTGTCGCGGCATCCACCTGAACATGCCGATCGTCGCGCCCGACATGGATACGCTGAACGATCTGAGCGAACTCGAACAGAGCGCGCTTGCCGGCATGCAGCACTACAACGAGCACGATTCCGGCTACTCGAAGCAGCAGGGTACGCGCCCCCAGACCCTCGGTTACGGGCTGGCGGATTCGCCGGCCGGCCAGGCGGCGTGGATACTCGAAAAATTCCGGGCCTGGACCGATTGCGGCGAAGGCAGTGCGCAGCACCCCGAAAATGCGTTGAGCCGCGATGAAATGCTCGACAACGTGATGATGTACTGGCTCACCGATTCCGCGGCGTCTTCGGCGCGCCTGTACTGGGAGAGTTTTGGCAACCCGAACATGGATCCGGTCGATATCCCGGTCGGTGCGAGCATCTTTCCCAAGGAGATCTTCCGCTCATCGCGACGCTGGGCCGAAAAGCGCTTCAGCAAGCTGATCTACTGGAACGAACTGGAGCGCGGAGGGCATTTCGCGGCATTCGAGCAGCCCGGGAGTTATGTCCAGGAACTGCGCAACTGTTTCCGGCTGTTGCGTTGAGCCCGGGTCAACCGATCGTGCCTTGGGACGTTTCATGCAGCAGGAATACTGTCATGAAAGGAGAATTCCATGCCCAGGCATCTGTTCATAGCGCTCGCGCTGTGCGTTGTGTCGATCTCCGCGCCGGCACTGGCTGATCGCAAGCACCACAAGGGGCATCACGGCCATCATGACGGACATCACCATCGCCACGCCGTGGTCTATCGCGAGGCTTACCACGTGCCGGCCCGCACCGTCGTGCACCACTATTATTCCGCGCCGCCGCGCTACTACGCGCCTGCGCCGGTTTACGTACGGGAATATCCCCGCCACGACAATGCCGGCATGTGGATCGGCACGGCGATGCTGGCTGGCGCGGTGCTGCATCACGTCGACCATCACCGCTGAGAGCAGCGTATCCGCAAGTGTTGATGCGTACCCGGGAGAATTGCAGCGATGCGGAAGACGACGTGGCTGATCCCCCGGACATCGAGGGATTCCTGCGCGCCATCGAACGCCGCGGGTTCCTGATGGCACGCACCGCGCTCGGCAACGAGGCTGATGCCTTCGACGTGCTGCAGGACACGATGCTGCGACTGGTGCAGCGTTATTCGGGCAGGCCAGCGGATGAGTGGCGACCGTTGTTCTACCGCATACTGCAGAACCGGATTACCGATGCCCGCCGTCGGCGCAGCCTTGGCACGCGTCTGTTTGGCTGGCTCGAACGGCACGAGGACGACACCGACCCGCTTGACGAGGCGCCAGATCCGGCGGCATTCGACCCGGTTCGTATTCTGGCCGCCGAGCGTGGCGCGGAGGTGCTGATGGATGCGGTGAACCGCCTTCCGCAACGTCAGCAACAGGCGTTCATGCTACGCTGCTGGGATGGTCTTTCCACCGCTGAAAGCGCGCGGGCAATGGGCTGCAGCGAGGGCAGTGTAAAGACTCACTACTTCCGGGCCCTGCATACGCTGAGAGAACAGCTCGAGGACCATTGGCAATGAACACTTTTGAACAACAACTGCGCGAATCCTTGCGCGAGCAGGAGCAGCAACTCGACGCGGCCACGCTCAGGCGCCTCGCTGCCAACCGGCAAAGCGCACTGGCGGCCATGCCGCGACCGTGGCGGCGCTTTCTGACCCCCGCAATCGGCAGTGCGGTGCTGGCAGCCGTGATCGGGGTTGCCGTATTGATGCCGCGCAGCGAGCTACCTTCATCGACCGGCACCGGAGAACAACTGGTCGACAATCCGGAGTTCTACCGCGATCTCGATTTCTACCTGTGGCTCGCTGAATCGGATATGGGCCATCGTGGCTAGCAGACGCAATCTTCTCGGCGCATTCGTACTTGCCAGTGCCCTGCTGCTGGCAAATGCGGCACATGCAAGACCCGAACCAGCCCGCAAAAAAATTCGCGACACGGGAACGAGCGGGCCGCGAGCTACCAGCTGGCCGGCAATGACAAACAGGAGCAGCGCAAGAATCGCGGCGATCAACGCGATGAAAAAGCGCGCCTGGAACAGCGCGCTTCAGGTCAGGACGCGCGGCGCAAAGGCGGGCAACAAGGGCGGGACAAGCAAGCCCGCGAGCAAACGCAACCGCGCCCGGCTGACGGGAAATCCCAGGATGCGCCGAGGCGCAACCAGACCAGCGCCGAGGACGGCCAGCGCCTGCAACAGCGCGAGCGTGAATTCCGCTCGCTCAGCAGCGAGGAACAACAGCGCCTGCGCGCCGCCGAGCAACGTTACCAGCAGCTCGATCCGCAGCAACGCGAGGACTTGCGACGTCAGTGGGAGCGCATGAGCGAGAGCGAGCGCGAGCGTTACCGCCAGCGTATCGAGCGCAACGACTGAAGCTGGCGGGCCTGCTTCAAAGGGCCTTTACCTTCTGCGCCTTGCAGCGCTCGCAGCGATATACCGTCACCAACTTTCCGGCGCGGGTGTCGAACTGCTTGGCTTTCCACACCACCCACTTGTGATGGCCCTCGAGACAGAGGGTTTTACCCTTGGTCCCGCGCGCTCCGCGAAACGGCAGCACATCTCCCATATTCAGTTCCCGATCCTGCGCCGGCGACCGCTATGCCGGCTGCAGCGGCACCCCGGTGAGCCATCCATGCAAACCGAATACGAACCAGAGCCACAGCAACGCGCCGACGGCGATCGCCAGCACATCGCGCAGCCACGGCCCGGCCACATAGCGCGTCCCTGCGGCACGATCGCGGATTTTTGCCGCGCGATAGCCAAATACCGCCCACAAGAGGAATGTTCCGAACAGCAGCAGATCGACCGCGCGCCCATTGGCCAGCAGGTGCGCGAGCGCCCAGACCTTGACCGACAGCAGCATCGGGTGCGCCACCATCGCCTTGATCCGGGTTTGCGGTACATAGGCAGCCACCAGCAGGATCAGCGCCGGCAACATCAACACCAGTGCCAGCAGTTGCAAGCCACCGGGTGGGGCATAGACCGTGGCGCTGGTCCCACGCGCCGCGCCATAACCATTGATGATCATCAGCAGGCCCGCTAGCGAAACCAGCGAATACCCGGCTTTCCACAACAGGATGCCGAATTGCGCGATGCGTCGTTCGCGCCAGTCGTCGGCAACGATGCGCAGCGAATGCGCGCCGAGAAACAGCACCAGCCCGAGCAGCAGAATGTTCATATGTCCTCCCGGACGCGCACGTGTTCGCGCCGTGACGCGAACGCGTGCGGATATGGACTCAACCCATCACGAAGGCGACGAACTTGTTGCCATCCGGGTCGCGGAAATAGCCGCCATAGAAGCCCTCGCCACGCGGCCCCGGTGCGCCTTCGTCGGTGGCGCCCAGCGCGAGCGCCTTGGCGTGCAGCTTGTCCGCCATTTCGCGGGTACCGGCATTCAGCGCCACCATGGTGCCATTACCCGCGGCCGGCCATGGCGGCAGAGGCTTTGTCGACCGGCCTGAGTAGTGCACACTTGCGCGGCTCACATAAAGCCGGGAAACCATGACGATGTCCAAACCACAGGCCTTGCTGCTCGGCGCAGCACTGGGCTCGCTGCTCGCGTTCAACACGCTCGCCGATGATCGGCAGGCCCGGATAATCGATGCTGCCGCTGCGGTGGATCCGCAGGTCATTGCCTGGCGTCGTGATCTGCACCAGCATCCGGAGCTATCGAACCGCGAAGTACGCACCGCGAAACTGGTGGCCGATCACCTGCGCGCGCTCGGTTTTGATGAAGTGCATACCGGCATCGCCCATACCGGCGTGGTGGGCATACTGAAGGGCGGCAAGCCGGGCGGTGTGGTGGCACTGCGCGCCGATATGGACGCGCTGCCGGTCGAGGAGCGCAACTCGCTGCCGTTTGCGTCGCAAGTGCGTGGGGAATACAACGGCCAGGATGTGGGCGTGATGCACGCCTGCGGTCACGATGCGCACACCGCGATCCTGATGGGCGTGGCGAGCGTGCTGGCGGGCATGCGTGAGGAGATCCCCGGCACGGTGAGCTTCATTTTCCAGCCGGCCGAGGAGGGCGCGCCCGAGGGCGAGGAGGGTGGAGCGAAGCTGATGCTCGCTGAGGGTGTGCTGAAAACAGCTGCGAATCCGAGCGCGATTTTCGGTCTGCATGTCTGGCCCGGGGAGGCCGGCGAGATACTGTACCGCCCACGCGGCGCGATGGCGGCCTCCGATGAGCTCAAGATCGTGGTGACCGGCAAGCAGACCCACGGCTCCTCGCCGTGGCGCGGCGTCGATCCGATCATCGTCGCCGCACAGATCATGACGGCGTTGCAGGCCATACCCAGCCGTCAGCTCGACATTACCAAGGCGCCTGCCGTGATCACCATCGGCAGCATTCATGGCGGGGTGCGCGGCAACATCATTCCCGATACCGTGGAAATGGTCGGAACCATACGCAATTTCGATGATGGTGTGCGCAAGGAATTGCTGATGCGCGTGGAGCGCACCGCAACCGCCATCGCCAGCGCGGCCGGCGCCGAGGCAACCGTGACCATCGATCCCTATTCCGGGGTGACCTGGAACGATCCGGAGCTGACCGCGCGCATGCTGCCTTCGCTGCAGCGCGCCGCGGACAAGGTGACCGAGGGACCGATGGTGATGGGGGCGGAAGATTTTTCCTGGTATCAGCAACAGATTCCCGGGCTGTTCGTGATGCTCGGTGTGAACCTGCCCGGGGTGAGCGCAGACCAGGCGGCGCCGAATCATTCGCCGCTGTTCGTGGTGAACGAATCCGCGCTGAAAACCGGTGTGCGCACCCTGTCGACGCTGGCGCTGGACTACCTGCAAACGCAACCGCAATGATCAGGGCGGCAGGCGGGCATCGACGTAGCGCCTGATCGCGGCCCACGCGTCGCGTGCTTCCGGCACGGCCGCGTTCACCAGCCCGTGCCAGCCCTGGATCATCCCGGGCCACGGCTCGAGCGTCACTTCGACACCCGCCCGGCTGGCATTGGCGGCCAGTATTCGCGCGCCTTCGCCCATGGTGTCGAATTCTCCAACCTGCAGATAAAACGGTGGTAATCCGTGCAGGTCGGCGTGCGCGGGCGACAACGCCGGATCGTCCAGCGCCAGCTTGCCGGCGCTGTATTCGCGCGCGCGATTGCGCACCCAGGCCGGCGTAAGGAAGGGATCGCGTCCGACCATCACGCCGGGCACCGAGAGATCGAACCAGCCGGTGACGGATACGAAGCAGGCCGGCATCGGCAAGCCTTCGTCACGCGCACGCAGCAGCATCCCGAGCGCCAGCGATCCACCGCAGGATTCGCCCAGCACGCAGATATCCGCGGCGCGCACACCACTTTCCAGCAGCGCCTTGTAGGCTCCGAAACAGTCATCGTGTGCCGCCGGGAATACATGTTCCGGTGCCAGCCGGTAATCGGGCATCACCACGCGCATGTCGAGTTCGCGTGCAATGATTTCACCGTAGAAGTGATAGACCGCCAGCGGACACGACACGAACGCACCACCGTGACAGTGGAATGCGAGCCGCGGGCTGTCGGCGTTGCGCGCATGCGTGTACCAGCCGGCCGCCACCGGGCCGAGCGCGCGGATTTCGACGTGCAGGTCCGCTGCGACCGGGTGTCCGTGGAAAGGCGCCATCATTGCGCGCACCGCGTTGAAATCCGCATTGCCATCGGCGAAATCAACCGGTACCGCCGCGAGTATCGCCTCGAGTTCGGCGGAACGCTGACTCATGCGCTACCCGCCGCGCGCGGCCTTACGTGATGATTCATGACTCGAATTCCAGCGATTCGGGTTTCTGAGCATACCAGTCGACGCCATCGGCATCACGGGTACGGGTGATCATGCGCCGGCCAACCAGGCAATTGAGATGGGCCAGGGTTTCGCCGATCGCCATCGTCAACATCTCGTTACTGAATTCGCGGCGGAACATCACCCGCGAACAATCGACCGCACGACGCGGCTCATCGAGGTGTTCGAACAGATTGGCCAGCGCGCGCTCATGGGATTCGATGATCTGGGTGAGGCGTACATGCAGCCCGTAGAACGGCGCCTGGTGGGCGGGCAACACCAGCAGGTTGTCGGGCAGGCGTTCACGGATGCGAGCACTCGAGAGCAACCATTCGAGCAGCGGATCGCCGCCAGGCTCGGTCGGGAACAGGCTGACGTTGGGGGTGATACGCGGCAGCACCTGATCGCCGGCAATAAGGATTTTCAGCGCCGGACAATACAACGCGGCGTGCTCGGGTGAATGTCCGCAACCGACCACGACCTGCCAATAGCGATCATTGATCTCGACGGTCTCGCCCTCGACCAGGCGGCGATAGCTCTCCGGCAGCGCCGATATATACCTGCCGAATCCGCCAAATCGCTCGCGATAGCTGTCGAGCGCAGCCTCGTCGTAGCCCGCCGCGCGGTAGAAACGGATCGCCACGTCGGGGGCCGGCCGGCCGGTATCTTCGACGAGGGTGTGGCACATCAGGAATTCATCACGCGCCATCCACAGTTCACAATCGAAATGCCGGGTCAGCCAGCCCGCGAGTCCGACGTGATCGGGGTGCATGTGGGTGCATATCACACGCTTGACCGGCCTGCCCTGCATAAAGCCACCGAAAAGTGACTCCCACAATTCGCGCGAAGCCGGCAGATCGAGACAGGTATCGACGATGGTCCAGCCATCGCCGTCCTCGAGCAACCACAGGTTGATGTGATCGAGCGACATCGGCATCGGAAAACGCAGCCACCACACGCCTTCCGCGACACGGTAAGGCACCCCGGGTTCGGCCGCCGCCTGTGCACCCCACGGATACACCAGTCCACGCATCTTTTCGCTGGAAGCCAGAGCCATATGCTTGTTCCCGGGTTGATTGGTGCCAGTTGCTTCGTGACAGTATACTTTCTTGCGGAAACGCAAAAGGTTATTGTCAGTTACTGTCACGAATTACCCTGGGGATCGCGCTCATGATCGAACCACGTATCTCGCCGCAGCTTCCGGACTGGATAAAAGAGCACCTGAAGAACTACCTCGCCAGCAATGGCGAGAACGGACATATGTGGGACGCAACTCTCGGCGGTGGCACCGGCATGGTCCCGACCCTGCTGCTCACGACCATCAGGCGCAAATCGGGTGTAGCGTTGACCTTGCCGTTGATCTACGGGCAGCGCGGAAACGCTTATGTGGTGATTGCCTCCAAGGGCGGCGCGCCAGCCCACCCGGCGTGGTACCTGAACCTGCAGGCCAATCCGGAGGTAGGCTTGCAGGTGAAGGCCGAGCGCTTCAATGCGCGCGCCCGCACCGCAACCGGTGCCGAGCGTGCCGCGTTGTGGCAGCAACTGGTGGAGATTTACCACCCCTACGGGAAATACCAGGTCACGGCCGGTGCGCGCGAGATCCCGGTGGTGGTACTCGATCCAGTTTAATCCGGACAAATTCCCCCTCCACGCATCCCGCATTGCGCTTATAATTCCTGCGCCAATCAGCTATTAACGTCTTTGTCCGAGCCAATAGCAGCAACAATGAACATGAACCCGGCGGCCGACCCCTCAACTCCACCAGCCCCCCGAGGCGCTTGCGGCACGCTGTGCACGCTGCTCGTCGCGGCGCTGCTTCCGTTGCCGGCGCAGGCCTCCATATTCCAGGGCGAAGCACTTGATACCGCGGCCAACGTGTTGGCCTGGATCGTGCTGGTAGTGGTGCCCTTCGTGGTCCTCGCCCTTTTCTGGCTGGTGCACATACTGCCGGAAAAAATCGCCGAGAAGAGGCAGCATCCGCAGGCCGAAGCGATCCAGACTCTATGTCTGCTTTCCCTGTTTTTCGGCGGAATGCTGTGGCCGCTGGCCTGGCTGTGGGCCTATTCCAAACCGGTGCTCTACAAAATGGCGTATGGCACCGACAAGCATGAATCGCATGTTCCCGACGCGCAATCTGCAGCGCCGGAGGAGCCTCAGCCAGACGAAATCGACGCATTGCGCGCACAGATCGCGCGGCTCGAGGCGGAACTGGCGTCGCGCCACAACCCGGCAGGGCGGGTCTGATCGATGGAAATCCTGCTGCTTGGTATCTACGCCTTCTTCGTCTGGCTGATTTTTTTCAAATTCCGGCTGTTGCCGTGGAATATCATCAGCCAGGTGATTTCATTCACGATCCCGGTCGTGGGCCTGACCGTGCTGATCCTGATTTTGAATATCGTGGCACCCTCTTCGGCCGATGTGCGGGTGATCAACTACGTGGTACCGATCAACCCGCGCGTGAATGGCCTGGTTACCGAGGTCCCGATCGAGCCGAACCGGCCGATCAGCAAGGGCGATGTGCTGTTCCGCCTTGATGCGACGCCATTCAAGCTGGCGGTGGAGTCGTTTGAAGCGCAGATCGTTCAACTGCAGGCGCAACTGATCACCGCACAAGCAAACCAGCTCTCGCTCGGTGAGCAATTGAAAGCCGCCGCCGGCAATCGCGATTCAATCCGCTCCAGGCTGCTGCTCAGCCGCCAGCGCGCGCAACAGTTCAAGGAACTCGCCAGCGCCGGCGCGGGTAACCGTTTCGACCAGGAGCAGGCCCAGGCGGATGTCGCCAGTCTCGAGGCGGATCTGGCCGCCGCAAACGCGGCAGAACAACAGGTGCGCGCGAAACTCGCCGCGACCACGCCCGACGGGGAACTGGATGAAGTCGCGAAGGTGAAAGCCCAGATCGCCAACGCGCAGGCACAACTTGCCAACGCCCGGTGGGAGTTGAGCCAGACCGAATATCGCGCGCCCGCCGATGGCACAGTGGTCTCGCTGGCACTGCGTCCGGGCGCGATGGCAGTTCAGTTTCCCGCGATGCCGGCCATGAGCTTCGTCGAGAACGAGCAGTGGATCATGGCCGTTTTCGCCCAGAACGAGGTGCGCAAGGTCAAACCCGGGCAGGAAGCCGAGATGGCGCTCGGCATGTGGCCCGGGCGGATCATCAAATGCCGCGTGGACTCCATCATGTGGGCCACCGCGCAGGGCCAGTTGCCCATCGGCGCGGCGAGCAACAACAGCGGCATCGCCCCGATTCCCCCGGGCCACCTGGCTGTGCGTCTTCTGGTGGACGCAAAGGACAAGGGCTTGTTCCTTGCTTCCGGCTCGAAGGGCAATGGCGCGATTTATACCGACAGCGGTCACGCAATCCAAATCCTGCGCAAGGTGTTCATGCGTGTTGGTGCCAAGCTCGACTGGCTGATTCTGAAGCTGCATTGAGCATGCTCATGGATATGCCTCGACCTGCAGCAAGCAAGCACTCGCTTGCAATCCTGATCCAGCGCAAGCGTCGCTGGTGCGCGCTGCCATTGCTGGCCTGCGTGGTGGGGCTTGGCGCCTGCGCCGTCCTCGACCCCCCGACCAGCCACGAAATCCAGGCCCAATCAACGCCGCTTGCAGCCATTGCCCCGGACGCGGACTGGCACGAGAAGGCCGTCGCAGGCACGGTCACGGACAATTGGCTGAGCTCGTTTGGCGATGCGCAGCTGGATGCGCTGGTTGGCGAGGCCATCGCACACAACCCGGACCTGCAAGTCGCCGCGGTATTGGTCGAACAGGCCCAGCAATACGTCATACAGGCGCAAGCGGCGCTGCTGCCGGGCATCAACATATTCGGTACCGGCGGTCTGAACATGGGCGGCGGGGATGTCAATTCGGCGCTGCAGGGCATCTCGCTCGGCGCTTCCTGGGAACCGGATCTGTGGGGTCGCTTGCGCTACGGACGCAACGCCACCCAGGCCACCTATGAATCGGCGGAGGCGGACCTGGAGTTCGGCCGCCAATCGCTGGCCGCCACGGTGGCCAAAAGCTGGTTCACGGCAACCGAAACCCTGTTGCAAACGGGTATTGCCCGGGAGACGACACAGGTAGCCTCGGAGCTGGTGCGCCTGGCCGAAAAGCGCATGGAAGTTGGTCCCGGCAACGAACAGGAGGTGCTGCTGGCGCGAGCCAATCTGGGCAATCTGCAGGACGCGGAACGGCAGCTGCAGTACGCACATACGCAGGCCGTGCGCGCTCTGGAACTGCTGCTCGGCCGCTACCCGGGAGCCGAGCTGCAGGCCCGCGCGGAGCTCGTTGCGCTCCCCGCCGATGTTCCCGCGGGTCTGCCGCTCGAGATGCTGGAGCGACGCCCGGACATGCTGGCCGCCGAGCGCCGGGTGGCAGCGGCCTTCAACCGCGTTGGCGAGGCCAAGGCGGCCCGCCTGCCGCGCATCATACTGAATGCGAACATTGCCGCGATCGACAGCAATGTCGTCGATCTGAAAAAGGACTTCGAGAACCCGATCGGCGGCGCCGGAGCCAAGTTGATCGCACCGATCTTTCAGGGGGGAGAGCTGAAGGCGCAGGTCGAGATCCGCACGCTCGAACAGAAACAGGCAGTCATCGAATACGCACGCCTCGCATTGCGTGCACTTGCCGACGTGGAAGGGGCGCTGGCGGCCGGTCATTCGCTTGCCGAGCGCGTGCCGTTACTGCAGGACAGTCTCGACTACAACCTGCGGGCGCTGGGAATGGTGCAGACCAGCGTGCGTGTCGGGCAGGCGGATCAACGCGCTGCCGGGCAACAACAACTCAGCGTCAACGCCGCTCGCCTCGCCTTGCTGCGGGTACAGGCCGAACAGCTGGCGCAGCGGGTGAATCTGCACCTCGCGCTGGGCGGGAACTTCACGATCCCGAGCACGGATGCAGACCTCGCGCTGAAATAGCCCCCGCTCTCTCACTTAGAACCTGGCGTTGAGATCAATCTGGATAACATCCACCTGAGCGTCGTCGGGTTTGCTCCGACTTACCGCATCAGCCTCCGTGTTGAAATACGTCACGCCACCCGAAAAGTTCTTCAGGAACTCGTATTTCAGCTGCAGCTTGTGCCCGCTCGAACCGGTGAAACCGGCGGCGAAGTCGGAATCGGTAAAGCCACCGACCACCGCATTGTTCTGCACATCGCGGTAGTTGTAGTCGATGGAGAAATCATCGATGTTGGTCCGTAGCCCCACCAGCCACGCGGTGTCCTGATCGCCGTCTTGGTAAACACCGAAGTCCTCGGCCTCGACATTCCGGATGTATTGCCCATACACCGAGAGAGGCAGCGGCAAGCCATTCACGTCAACCTGGCCGAACAACTCGTAAAGACCGAATTTGTCGGTAGTGTTACCGCTGGTGCGAAACGAGCTGGTGCTGCCGTACTTGTCGTTGCTGAACGAATTGACGCTGCCGCCCAGCATGATTCGCAGCTCTTCGCTGGCGTCGAAAGATGCACCGATCTGCAGCGCGGTGAGGCTCAGGTCGTGCTGCCACTCGACACCTTCAGCATCGACATTGTCCTTGACGATGAAATATCCGGTGCTGCCAAACAGCGTGGTGGAACCGAATTTTCTCGAGTAACTCGCGGCAAAGCCTTCGGGGTTGATATCTGTGTCCCAGGCCATATCGGCGACAGCCACCCAGGGTTGCTTCATCTTGCCAGCGAAGCCCTTGAGACCGGGAACCGCGGCGGGGTGATAGTCAATATAAGCCAGATCCAGCCAGATGCTCTTCTTGTCAAAATAATTATCCAGATCCTGGTTGCTGGAGCGGCGATCCGTACTGTTGCCGCTCGCAACCTGTATACCTGCCTCGATTTCGGGGTTCACCTGCGTGAAGGCACCGAGACGTGCGCGGATGCGTTGTTGATCCTTGTCGCGCCCGGCGTCCTTGTTCTCGTCCTCGATGTTGACATAACCATGACGCACCCGCATATCGCCCTTGAGCCTGGTATTGGCTGCCCAGCCCGCCAACTCCTTGAATTCAAAAAAATCCTTCTCGCTGACCTGGGTCTTGGCGGCGAGCTTCTCCTCACTCGCTTCCCTGGCGAGGTCGGCGCTGAGTTCCGCATGCTGCGCCGCGGTAATCGCGCCGTTGGCCTTCAGCATGTCGAGCAGCTTGGCATCGACCGAACCGGCATTGACCGGCGCAATGGCTGCCAGCAGCAGAGCGCCGCACATACCTGCACCTGCTTTTGAAATACGCATATCCTGTCTCCTCGATCTGATTGGCGTTGCCAATACGCTGTTCTTCAAGTAACGCTACCGTGACCGGTTGCGCGCGGCATGGGCATTGTTACCAGCCGATATGACACCATCATTACAAGCTCGAGCGCACAGCTTGCCGGGACTCGAACCACAGGTCACGTCACTGTCGGCAAAGTTCGCCGCGCCAGGGGCAAGTGATGAAGCGGTTGATCCGCAATGGATGAATGCCGTGTGCCCTGCCGCTACGCGGATTTTCGCTGGCGAATACCAGGCCGGCTGGCTATCGGGCAAGGTGGGCCGATGAAAGACCCGCGCTCGCTCCCGGATGCTAAAGCGCAAACGCGATCAGGTAATCACCAACCGGTTCCTGGGGCATGCCCCAATGCCCGCCGACCGCAATCACCACGTATTGCTTCTGGTCGGCGGCGGCGCGATAGACCATCGGCGTGGCGTGCCCGCCGGTCGGCAATTTCGCTTTCCACAGTTCCGCGCCGGTCTCGCTGTCGAAGGCACGCAGATAATAATCCGGGGTTGCGGCGATAAAGGTAACACCACCGGCCGTCACGCTCGCGCCGCCGACGTTCGGCGCGCCTTTCATCAACGAGAACGGCCACGGCGCAAGCGAACCAAGCGTCCCGAGCGGGACCTCCCAGCGCTTGTCGCCACTCACCAGGTCGATTGCCGCCAGGGTACCCCAAGGTGGCGCCACGCAGGGCGCACCAAGCGGCGACATCAGCGGCTCGATCTTCACGCAATACGGCGTACCGAGTTGTGGTGAGGTCAGCAGGTCAGCGCCCGCGGTACATTCCGCGCGCGGAATCAGCCTGATCGCGGAGGGCACGTACATCGTGTTCAGCACGATCAGCTTGCGCAGCGGATCGATCGCCGGCGTACCCCAGTTGTTGCCACCAAAATCACTGGGATAGTAGACCGAGCCTTGGATGGAAGGCGGCGTGAAGATGCCCTCGTTGCGCAAACCGGCGATGCGCTCGCGGCAGGAATCGCGATCCCAGAACGTGAAGCCCCAGGCATCGTCCACGGAGAGTGGCGCGCGGTTGAGCGGCACGGGTTGCAGCGGAAACGGCTGGGTTGGCGAAAGATACTCCCCGGCCACCTGCCCCCGCTGCGAAACCGCGCGCTCCTCGACCGGAAACAGCGGCTTGCCGGTCTCGCGGTCGAGTATGAACAGGTGGCCCATCTTGGTTGGCTGGGCAAGGGCGGGAATGCTCCTGCCGTCGCGCTCGAGATCGAACAATGTTGGCTGCGCCGGCGTGTCGTAATCCCACAGATCGTGGTGCACCAATTGGTAGTGCCAGGCGAGTTCGCCGCTACTGCCCTTCAGGGCGACCACCGAACTCGAATAGTAATCGAGTTGGTTGCGTTGCCCGCCGAAAAAGTCGGTGGAGGTATTGCCGGTTGGCAGAAACACCAGGTCGCGCGCCTCGTCCACCGAGATAATCGACCAGACATTGGTGGTGCCACGCCGGTACAGGGGCTTGCCGTCGCTGTCGATTGCCGGCGTCTGGCCGGGCGGAATCGCATCCCAGTACCATTCGAGTACACCGCTGCGCGCGTTGTAGGCGCGCACCACGCCGCTCGGCATGTGGTCGTGGATACGATCGAGCACCTGTGCGCCGACGATGATGCGCTCGCCGATGATCGCCGGCGGCGATGTCACCGAGTACTCGTGCTCGGCGTACTCACCAAGCCCATCGCGCAGATCCACGGTGCCGTTGCTGCCGAAGTCCCTGCACGGTTTGCCCTCGGCCGCGCTCACCGCGATCAGGCGCCCATCGAGGGTACCCATCACGATGCGGTGGTCGCAATCGCCACCACCCGGCACGCGCGACTGCCAACTGCTCACCCCGCGGCAATTGGCGAGGATATCCCTGCTCTTGTCGATGCCCGGATCGAAGCTCCATTTTTCCCGGCCGGTGACCGGGTCCAGCGCGAACATGCGATTGAATGCCGTGCAACCATAAAGCGTGTCGCCGACCAGTATCGGCGTCATCTGCCAGCTGCTGCCCGGCATCGGCTTGCTGATGCCGGGTGCGATCTCGATCACCGAGGTGCCCGGTTCGCGCATATCGCCACTGCGATACTCCCAGGCCTTGTGCAACGCGTGGACGTTGGCGCGCGTGATCTGCGTGGCAGCGGAGTAGTGCCCGCCCCCCGGCGAGGAACCGTATGCCGGCCAGTCGGCAACCGGACCCGCATAATCGATCGTATCCGTACGACGATCACAGCCCGCAACAGCGGCGACCCACAAGGCCACGACAGCCAGCCTGGCGATTCGTCTCACTGCACTTCCTCCGTCCTGCAGGGCGCGATCATGATAGCGGGTGTTTCGCGCCGGCGCGCACCGTCTGGATTACCCGATTGGCCGTGCGCCGCACGGTAGTGTAAATTTTCTGCCTGCGCCCCTGGAAAGCACCCGCCATGACACGAACACTCACGCTCGCCCTGGCTGTGCTGCTCGCCTCCTGCAGCAGCGCGCCACCACCAGACCGTATGCCGGCAGTGCCGGTTGCTCCGGCTGACGGCTCAAATCCGGTTGCGGACACCGTCAATCGCTATCGTGCAGGCAGAGGGCTGGCGCCGATTGCGCAGTCGCGATCGCTCAACCGGGTCGCGGCGGCGCACGTGGCCGACCTCGAGGCAAACTACCGCCAAGGGCAGCGCCTGCAACATGCACTCGTGGTCTGCTCACGGCAACTGGTCCTCCTGCTGCTATACGCCGGATCATGCGCAGGCAGCCTGCATGTGGAACAAACCCAAGGAACTCAGCAACAATGTCTACCAGTCTCCAGGCTACGAGATCGTCGCGCATTACAGTGACCCGATGACGCCGGCGATGGCGTTGCAGATCTGGCGCGAAAGCCCCAACCACCACGTGATGATCGTGAACGGCGGGCGCTGGGCCGACAATACCTGGCGCGCGATGGGCGCGGCGATCGGTGAGCATTACGCGGTAGTCTGGTTCGGCGAGGAAACGGATCCGGCCGGCAGCTGATCCTCTTTGATCAGGAACACCGAGGCCAACCCGCCGGACAGCGTGCGCATATTGGTGGTCTGTCCCTGGTAGAGGCGAGCATTCAACAGGCGGATTTCGGTCCCGTAACTGACACAACGCAAATCGAATTTCAGCATCGCCGCCTCATCGCCGGGGCTTCCGCGCCGGGTCGCGGGCGGCGCGAACTCCTGGGCTATGTAATTGCCCGAGGCAATGATCTCCGACCATACCCGTTTGGTCAGGCGATCGCCGCGGTAGGCGCCACGGCTGGCGTAGCCGGCGAAGGGCTTGAAGAAATAGCGTTTGCGCTCGCTCCACAACTGCTCGGCATCCGTCGCCGCAACGAGGCGCGCTTTCGGCACATGTGCCGCCAGAACCCTTCGGGCTGCGGCCGGGACACCGATGCGCTGCAGCCAGGCCTCGTCCGCAAGGCGCACCAGGTGGCGTTTGTCGGCGTACAGTGCATGGTGGCGCGGTGAGGGGGTCAATACCACGGCGTCCTGCATACTGGCCGCACGAAGCGCGGCGTGATCATCGGCAGCCAGCTTGAAATCGGTGCAGCGGTTGTAGACCAGGTCGACCGGCTGCCCCTGGTGCAACAGGGCATTACCGTCGAAATCGAGCTCACGCGCATCGGCAATTTCCGCGGCGATGCCATGACGCCGGAACAGCTCGCGAAACAGCAGGAATTCCGGGTACAGGAACTGCTCGCGTGGCTGGTCATCGACGATCAGCACATTGCCCAGCGGCCGCGTGCCGCGCGCGAGGCGCCACTCGTTGAGGAAATCGCCTAGCAGGCGCTGCGGCACGTCGCTGCCGCGCGTCGGACTGTCGAGCAACTCTTCGACCGGCACGCAACAGGCCCGCTGGCTCTCGGCCAACAGCGCGGCGAGGTAGGCACCGCCGGCGTTGGTATTGATCTCGATCAGCTTCGCGCCCTGCGGCTCGGGATGGAAATCGAAGGCCATCAGCGCACTCAGGGTGTGCTGGTCGGGCCAGTCGCTGCCTGCGAGCGCATCGAGCTGGAAAGCGGGCAACGCGATCACTTCATGCACGGCCTCGATCAGCACGCGCATCGCCGCAACCTGATGGTGATTGGCAAAGACAGGGTAGGGCGCAAACAGATGCTCGCGCCCCAGGCTCAGTTCCGGCAGACTTCCTCACGCAGCAGCGCGGCGTCGAAATGACTGCGCAGCGCTGCTTCGTCGAGCAGGATGCAGTGGCATGCGTCGTTCAGTAAATCCGGCATCGGGTCATCATGGGCAGCTGGTCAAGCGGGCAGTTTACCCAATTCGCCGCCATCTGCCGAAAACCGGCAGGATGCGGTGTGCCCGAAACACGCGCATGGCACGCCCGACGCAGCGCTACTCCACCGTCACCGATTTGGCGAGATTGCGTGGCTGATCGACATCGGTGCCTTTCATCACCGCGACGTGATACGCGAGCAACTGCAGCGGCACGGTGTAGACCACCGGCTCGAGCATGGACGGCACATGCGGCAACTGAACCACGGTCACGGTATCGCTGTCACTGAAGCCGGCCTGCTCGTCGGCGAACACATAGAGCCTCCCGCCGCGCGCCTGCACCTCGCTGAGGTTCGAGCGCAATTTTTCCAGCAGCTCGTTGTTCGGGGCCACCGCTACCACCGGCATATCATCGTCCACCAGCGCCAGCGGGCCATGCTTGAGTTCACCGGCCGCGTAGGCTTCGGCGTGGATATAGGAAATTTCCTTGAGCTTCAGCGCACCCTCCATTGCCACCGGGTACTGCACCCCGCGACCGAGGAACAGGGCATGGCGCTTTTCGACGAATTGCCCGGCAACTTCGCGGATCCGCTCATCGAGGGCCAGCACCTGCTCGACCAGGGCGGGCAGCCCGTGCAGCGCCTCGACCAGCCGCCGTTCATGGGCGGCATCGGCACCACGACGCTTCGCGAGCACGCCAGTGAGCAGCATCAACGCCACCAACTGGGTGGTGAAGGCCTTGGTCGAGGCAACGCCGATCTCGGGTCCGGCCTCGGTCATGATCGCGAGATGGGATTCACGCACCAGCGATGATTGCGGCGCGTTGCAGATTGCCAGCGTCGAGCGATAACCGAGCGTGTGCGCAAGGCGCAGCGCGGCCAGCGTGTCGGCGGTCTCTCCGGACTGGGAAATGGTCACGAACAGCGTGTTTGCCGCCACCACCAGCTTGCGGTAACGGAACTCGCTGGCGATTTCCACCGCGCACGGAATCCCGACGTGTTCCTCGACCCAGTAGCGGGCTACCAGCCCGGAGTGGTAACTGGTGCCGCAGGCCACGATCTGGACCGCGGCAACATCGGCAAACACTTCGTTGGCCGCGACCCCAAAAGCCTGTTCGTAGATCCGCTCGGCACCGATACGCCCGCGCAAGGTATTGGCGATTGCGCTCGGCTGCTCGTGGATCTCCTTCAGCATGAAATGGCGGAAATGGCCCTTGTCGGCATGATCCGCCATTTCCCCCAGCTGCTCGATCGGGCGCTGCACATCATGGCCCGCCGCATCGGAGATCCGCACGCCGAGCGTGGTCACATCCACGATATCGCCTTCCTCGAGGAAGATCACGCGGTCGGTGACCTGGCGCAGGGCCATCTGATCGGAGGCGACGAAATGCTCGCCGATACCGATGCCGACCACCAGCGGGCTGCCCTTGCGCGCTGCAACCAGACGGTGCGGCTCGTCGCTCGCGATCACCGCGATCGCAAACGCACCTTCGAGTTCGGAAATGGATGCTTTCACGGCGTCCAGCAGCGAGAGCCCGCTGGCACGCAGGCTGTCGATCAGGTGAACGATCACCTCGGTGTCGGTCTCGGAAACGAACCGGTACCCGGCCTTGCGCAGGCGTTCGCGCAGCCGCTCGTGGTTTTCGATGATGCCGTTGTGCACCAGCGCCAGGCGGTCTGCGCTCAACTGTGGGTGGGCATTCACTTCGCTTGGACGCCCATGGGTTGCCCAGCGAGTATGGGCAATACCGGTCACGCCGAGCAGCGGTTCGGCCTCTAGACTGGCGCTGAGCGCGGCAACCTTGCCGGCGCGCTTGGTGCATTTGAGCCCGAGCCCAGGATCGAGCAGGGCAATGCCCGCCGAATCGTAGCCGCGGTATTCCAGGCGCCGCAGCCCCTCGAGCAGGATGCCGCCTACCTGTCTTTGCGCCACCGCGCCGACGATTCCACACATGACTCATTGACCCTGCTGACGCCCGCCCGGATCCGGACGACGCGCGTGATTGATGCTACTGATCCCTGCTCTTCCTGGCTGGCCGCTGCCAGCGTTCGATATTGCGCTGCTTGCCGCGCGCCACCGCCAGCGCCTCGTCGGGCACCGCCGTGGTCACCACCGAACCGGCGCCCACCGTGGCATTGCGTCCGACCTCGACCGGTGCCACCAGCGCGGTATTGGAGCCGATGAAAGCGCCATCACCAATGACTGTCTGGAACTTGTTCACGCCATCGTAATTGCAGGTGATGGTGCCGGCACCCACATTCACATTCTCGCCGAGCACCGCATCGCCCACATAGCTGAGATGGCTGATCTTGCTGTGGGCGCCGATGCGCGCCTTCTTGGTCTCGACGAAATTGCCGATTTTCGCGCCGTCGGCCATCCGGGTACCCGGGCGCAAGCGCGCAAAAGGTCCGACGCTGCAGGCGGGTCCCACATCGGCATCCTCGATCACCGAGTTTTCATGAATGATGGCACCATCGGCGATGCGGGCGTTGCGCAGCACGCAATTGGCGCCAACCCTGACCCTGTTGCCGAGCACCACATCGCCTTCGATGATCACGTTGATGTCGATCACCGTGTCACGACCGTGACGCAGACTGCCACGCAGATCGAAACGTGCAGGGTCGACCAGCGTCAGCCCGGCGAGCATCAGTTCGCGCGCCTTCCGGCGCTGGTAGCTGCGCTCGAGCATCGCCAGCTGCTGCCGGTCATTGACCCCGGCAACCTCTTCCTCGCTGGCCGCTGCCAGCGGCTGCACGATCACGCCGTCGCCGGCCGCCAGCGCGATGATATCGGTCAGGTAGTACTCGCCCTGGGCATTGTTGTTGCCGAGCCTCCCGAGCCAGTTGCGCAGTTGCGCGGTCGGCATGGCCATGATGCCGGTGTTGACCTCGCAGATGGCACGCTCGGCGCTGCTCGCGTCCTTGTGCTCGACGATTGCCGCGACCCGCCCGTGCTCATCGCGCCGGATGCGTCCATAACCGCTCGGGTCGGCAAGCTCGACGGTCAACAATGCCAGCGCGCCTTCCTCGGCAATCGCCACCAGTTCGCGCAAGGTACTTTCCCGCACCAGTGGCACATCGCCATACAGAATCAGCGTGATGCCCCCGTCGGCGAGTCCGGGCAGTGCCTGCTGCACCGCGTGTCCGGTACCGAGCTGGCGCTCCTGCACCACCCAGTGTGCGTCACTGGTGGCAAGGGCGGTCCTGACCTGTTCCGCGCCATGTCCGATCACGATATGAAGATTTTGCGGGCCGAGCAGCGCCGCGGTATCGGCCACATGCTGCAACAGCGCGCGTCCGGCAAGGCGGTGCAACACTTTCGGCAGATCGGACACCATGCGGGTGCCCTGGCCCGCGGCAAGAATGACGATCTCGAGTGGCACCCTGGGCTCCTGGCAGTTGTGTGTCCCGGTGATTGTTTGCGGGATCGGAGCTTACAGCTTAGCCGGAGTCACCGACGCCGCAAATGACTCCGCGTGTTACTGGCATAAATTGGGCCGGCAAGCACGCCGTGACTTGATTCCTGCGAAGCGAATTGACTCGATCGGCTGTTGGCGAATCTGCACCTGCGGATTCAGCACGCTGTTGCGATCGAGATAGAGGATCGGGTCTGACATGGGCGAAGTATGTGCCTTCGCCCCGGGTTCGCAGCGCGGCTCAGCCCTTGCCCATCTTCTTGCGCAGCGCCTGGATGGTACGCACCTGCGCAACCGCCTCGGCAAGCTGGGCTGCCGCCCGCCCGTAGTCGAATTCCGCATGCTGGTTCGTGAGCGCGGCTTCGGCCGCTTTCTGCGCCTCGACTACGGCCGCCTCATCCATGTCACCGGCGCGCACCGCGGTGTCGGCGAGTATGGTCACGGTGCTTGGCTGCACCTCGAGAAAGCCGCCGGAGACATAGAAAATCTGCTCTTCTCCAGCCTGGGTGGTCACGCGGACCGGCCCTGGCCGCAACTCGGTCAGCAGCGGTGCATGCCCGGGCGCAATGCCCAGATCACCGAGCGCACCATGCGCAACGACCAGTTCCACCAGCCCCGAGAAGATGGCCTCCTCGGCGCTCACGATATCGCAGTGTACGGTCATTGCCATGCCTTGTTCGCTCCAGAGTGTGCCCGGTCAGAGCTTCTTGGCTTTCTCGATGGCTTCTTCGATGCCACCGACCATGTAGAACGCCTGCTCGGGCAGATGATCGTAATCACCGCTCAGGATGCCCTTGAAGCTCGCGATCGTGTCTTTCAGGGAAACGTACTTGCCGGGGCTGCCGGTGAACACTTCCGCGACAAAGAACGGCTGCGACAGGAAGCGCTGCATTTTGCGCGCCCTGGCAACGGTACGCTTGTCTTCTTCCGACAGCTCGTCCATGCCGAGGATCGCGATGATGTCTTTCAGCTCCTTGTAACGCTGCAGCACCGACTGCACGCCACGTGCGACGCTGTAGTGCTCCTCGCCGATGACCAGCGGGTCGAGCAGGCGCGAGGTGGAGTCGAGCGGATCGACCGCCGGGTAGATACCCAGCTCCGCGATCTGGCGCGACAGCACCAGCGTCGCATCGAGGTGAGCGAAGGTGGTCGCGGGCGACGGATCGGTAAGATCGTCCGCCGGAACGTAGACCGCCTGGAACGAGGTGATCGAACCGTTCTTGGTAGAGGTGATGCGCTCCTGGAGCACACCCATCTCCTCGGCCAGTGTGGGCTGGTAACCCACCGCCGACGGCATCCGGCCAAGCAATGCGGAGACCTCGGTGCCCGCCAGCGTGTAACGGTAGATATTGTCGACGAACATCAGCACGTCACGGCCTTCGTCGCGGAAGTCCTCGGCCATCGTCAATCCGGTCAGCGCCACCCGCAGACGGTTGCCCGGCGGCTCGTTCATCTGGCCGTAGACCAATGCGACCTTGTCCAGTACGTTGGACTCTTTCATCTCGTGGTAGAAATCGTTTCCTTCACGGGTACGCTCGCCGACACCGGCAAACACCGAGTAGCCGGAGTGCTCGATCGCGATATTGCGGATCAACTCCATCAGGGTCACGGTCTTGCCCACACCGGCACCGCCGAACAATCCGATCTTGCCGCCCTTGGAGATCGGCATGATCAGGTCGATGACCTTGATGCCGGTTTCCAGCAGTTCGATGCTCGAAGACTGCTCGGCATAAGTGGGGGCCGCGCGGTGGATCGGCATGCGCTTCTGCTCGCCGATCGGACCCTTCTCATCAATCGGACGTCCGAGCACATCCATGATGCGCCCCAGCGTTTCCTTTCCGACCGGCACGGACAGGGCCGCCTGCGTGTTGTTCACGTCCAGCCCGCGGCGTACGCCCTCCGTGGATCCCAGCGCGATGGTGCGCACCACGCCGTCGCCGAGCTGCTGCTGCACTTCGAGCACCAGATCCTTGCCCTCGACCGCCAGCGCGTCATAGATCGCGGGAACCGCGTCACGGGGGAACTCGACGTCAATGACGGCGCCGATCACCTGGACGATTTTTCCACTGCTCATTTCCTGTTCCTCGTCAAAGATTTCTTCAGTTTACGATACGGCCGCAGCGCCACTGACAATTTCCGCAAGTTCCTGGGTGATCGCGGATTGGCGTACCTTGTTGTACACCAGCTTCAGGTCGGCGATCAGCTCGCCCGCGTTGTCGGTTGCGTTTTGCATCGCAACCTTGCGCGCGGCCTGTTCGCAGGCCAGGTTTTCCACCAGTCCCTGATAGACCTGCGACTCGATGTAGCGGGTCAGCAGACCATCGAGCAATTCCTTGGCATCGGGCTCGTAGAGATAGTCCCAGTGATGCTTCATCGCGGCATCATCCGACGCCTCGAGCGGCAGGGTCTGGGCAATGGTCGGCAGCTGGGTCAGGGTATTCACGAACTTGTTGCTGGCAAGAAACAGGCGATCGATCTTGTGCTCGCCATAGGCATCGAGCATGACCTTGACTCCACCGATCAGATCGGTTGCCAGCGGCGCATCGCCGAGCTGCCTGAGCACCGCGACGATATTGCCGCCGAGGCTGCTGAAAAAACTCGCGCCCTTGGCGCCAACGATGCAGAGATCGATTTCCACACCAGCGCTGTGCCATTCCTTCATCGAACGGATCACGGCCTTGAACAGGTTGGTGTTCAGACCGCCGCACAGTCCGCGATCGCTGGAGATTATGATGTAGCCAACCCGGCGCACCTCGCGCTCCTGCAGATAGAGGTGCTTGTACTCCGGCGCGGCATTGGCGATATGCCCGACCACTGCCCGGATGCGCTCGGCATAGGGTTTGCCGCGTGCCATGCGCTCACGAGCCCGGCGCATCTTGCTGGCCGCAACCATTTCCATCGCCTTGGTGATCTTTTGCGTGCTCGACACGCTGGCGATCTTGGTGCGGATTTCCTTTGTGCCTGCCATGGAATAACCTCGGGTTGCCTACCAGGCCTGGGTCGCGACAAACTTGTCCAGCGCTTCCTTCAGGGCCGCCGCGGTTTCCTTGCTGTAATCGCCGGTCTCGTCGATGTTCTTCATCAGGTCGGCGTGGGTGCCGGCCATGTAGGAGTGCAATGCCGCCTCGAAATCCTGCACTTTCCTGGTCTCGACATTCTTCAGGTAGCCTTCATTGGCGGCAAACAGCGACACGCCCATCTGTGACACCGACAACGGCGAATACTGCTTCTGCTTCATCAGTTCGGTCACGCGCTCGCCGTGCTCGAGCTGGGCGCGGGTGGCCTCGTCGAGGTCGGAACCAAACTGGGCGAAGGCGGCCAGTTCGCGGTACTGGGCCAGCGCCAGACGGATACCGCCGCCGAGCTTCTTGATGATGCTGGTCTGGGCGGCACCGCCCACCCGGGATACCGACAGACCGGCGTTCATTGCCGGGCGCACGCCCGAGTTGAAGAGGCTGCTCTCGAGAAAGATCTGGCCATCGGTGATCGAGATCACGTTGGTCGGAACGAAGGCCGACACGTCGCCGGCCTGGGTTTCAATGATCGGCAACGCAGTCAACGAACCGGTCTTGCCCTTGACCTCACCGTTGGTGTACTTCTCGACATATTCCGGGTTGACCCGCGCAGCGCGCTCGAGCAGGCGTGAGTGCAGATAGAACACATCACCCGGGTAGGCTTCGCGGCCCGGCGGGCGACGCAGCAGCAGCGAGATCTGGCGATAGGCCCAGGCCTGCTTGGTCAGATCGTCATAGATGATCAGCGCATCCTGGCCGCGATCGCGGTAGTACTCGCCAATGGTGCAGCCCGAGAACGGCGCGATGTATTGCATTGAGGCCGGGTTCGACGCGCTCGCCACCACCACCACGGTGTGAGCCATCGCACCGTGCTCCTCGAGCTTGCGCACCACGGCCGCGACCGAGGATTGCTTCTGCCCGATCGCCACGTAGACGCACTTAACGCCGGTGCCCTTCTGGTTGATGATCGCGTCGATGGCTATCGCGGTCTTGCCGATCTGGCGATCGCCAATGATCAGTTCACGCTGGCCGCGACCGACCGGAACCATTGCATCGATCGCCTTCAGTCCGGTCTGCACCGGCTGGGAAACCGACTGGCGCGTGATCACGCCCGGAGCCACCTTTTCGATCGGCTCGAACATCTTGGCATTGATCGGACCCTTGCCATCGATCGGGCTGCCCAGCGCATCGACCACGCGTCCCTCGAGTTCCGGGCCAACCGGCACTTCGAGCACGCGCCCGGTGCAGCGGCAGGTCTGGCCTTCCTCGAGGCCCTTGTATTCGCCCAGCACAACCGCGCCGACCGAATCGCGCTCGAGGTTGAGCGCCATCCCGTACACGCCGCCCTGGAACTCGATCATCTCGCCGTACATCACCTCGGCCAGGCCGTGAATCCGCACGATACCGTCGGACACGCTGACGATGGTGCCCTCGTTCTGGGCCTGGGTGCTGATGTCGAGCCGCTCGATACGGCTCTTGATGATTTCACTGATTTCCGTTGGGTTCAGTTGCTGCATCTCGGTTTCCTTTAATCCCGTCAGGAATTCATTGCTTCGGATAGTTTCGCGAGCCGGCCACGCACCGAGCCGTCGATCACCAGATCGGCCGCGCGCATGACCACCCCGCCTATGAGTGTTTTGTCGACCGAGGTGCTGACACGCACCTGACGCCGCAGCTTCTCGCCCATCACGCCGGCCAGTCTCGCCGCCTGGTCATCGCTGATCTCGAACGCGCTGACTACCTCGAGATCCACCGCTCGCTCCTGATTTGCCTTGAAGGCCAGGAACAGCTGATGCACCTGCGGCAGCAGCGGAAGGCGTCGGTTCTCCGCCAGAACGCGGATGAAATTTGCGGTCGACTGCGGCAATTCTTCACCGCAGACCGAGATCAGGGCCTCGGCTTTCTGGGTGGATGTCAGTCCCGGCGAGGCAAGCAATATTGCAATACGTGGCTCGACCGTCACCGCTGCAGCGTCGGCCAGCGCCTCGGACCATGCCGTGAGCTGATCAGCGGCCAGTGCGTGTTCGAACGCGGCCTTGGCGTAGGGCCGGGCAAGTGTGATGAGTTCTGCCATGAGGTTTGGCTCAGAGTTCCGCGGCGAGTTTGTCGACGATGTCGCGGTGGGCGCTTTCGTCGACCGCCCGGCCGAGAATGCGCGAGGCACCGGCGACCGCCAGCGCGCCAACCTGGGTGCGCAACTGCTCGCGGGCACGGTTGAGTTCCTGTTCGATCTCGGCCTGCGCCGCGACCTTGAGTCGATCACCCTCCTCGCGCGCCCGGTCCTTGGCTTCGTCGACGATCTGCGCCGCACGGCGATTGGCCTGCTCGACGATCGATGCCGCTTCCACTTTGGCTTCTTTCAACTGGCTGGACGCCCTGTCCTGGGCCAGCTCGAGATCACGGTGGGCCCGCTCGGCAGCCGAAAGCCCCGCGGCAATCTGCTGGGTGCGCGCGTCCATCGCGTTACGGATGACCGGCCATATGAACTTCATGCAGAACCACACGAAGATCAGAAAGGTTATGGACTGGCCTATGAGTGTCAGATTGATATGCACGCCGTCACTCCTGCGATCGGTTTAGCCGTTATCACGCGAATGGCTCCGCAAGCGGCAGACTTCAGAGCTGGACTGCGAAAATCAGGTACATCGCGATACCCACACCGATCATCGGCACGGCGTCGAGCAGACCGGCGATCAGGAACATCTTGCCCTGAAGCATCGGCGCCATTTCCGGCTGGCGCGCCGAGCCTTCGAGCAGTTTGCCGCCCAGGATGCCGAAACCGATGGCGGTTCCGGCGGCGCCCAGACCGATCATCAGCGCGGCCGCGACGTAGAGGATTGCTTGTTCCATGATGTTCTCCCAGCGAGTGAGTGAGTATTGATAAAGAAATTAATGTTCTTCCGCGACGTCATGTGCCATCGACATGTAGACGATGGTCAGGACCATGAACACGAAGGCCTGCAGCGTGATGATCAGAATGTGGAACACGGCCCACGCCCACTGCAGCACACCTGCCAACGGCCCCAGCAGCCAGCCCGCGCCAAACATGATGGCAATCAGGATGAAGATCATCTCCCCGGCGTACATGTTGCCGAACAGACGCAGGCCGAGCGAAATCGGTTTGGCGATCAACGACACGGTTTCGAGCAACAGGTTGATCGGCACCAGGACGACGTTGAAGTACCATTTCGGTGCATGAAACGGGTGCAGGGTCAGCTCTTTCACGAAACCGACGATGCCCTTCTCACGCACCGAAAAATACAACATCAGGCCAAATACCGTGAACGACATGCCGAGCGTGACATTGGGGTCGGTGGTCGGCACCGCCTTCAGGAACAGGTGTGTATTGCCCGTCAGATACCCGGCAGCATGTGGCAGCCAGTCGACCGGCAGCAGGTCCATGAGGTTCATCATGAAGATCCACACGAATATCGTCAGCGCCATCGGCGCGACCATGCGGTTCTTGTGGTGGAAAATATCATTGACGGTACCATCGACGAATTCGATCACCATCTCGACAAAATTCTGCAGTCCGCTGGGCGCGCCGGCGTTGCCCGCCGCTGTGCGCGCCACGCGGCTGAACAGGAACGTGAACAGCAGGCCTATGATGATTGCCCAGCCCATGCTGTCGAGATGGATTGCAAGGAATCCCATCGCGTCGATCTGCTCGTTGCAGTGCGCAAAGGCCCATGCATCATGGCTCAGTACCTGGCTGCCGTCGCAATAGGAACCCGCCGGCAACTTGCCGTAGGTCATATTGGTCAAGTGGTGGAGTATGTACTCACTCGACGTCTGGGCTTCAGCCGACATAAAACTCCTCTCGTTCGTCAATGGCCGCTCAGATGCCCGCAAAGCGGGAAAGCAGCAGCCAATGCACGACGTGCAGAACGATATAGGCACCAAACAGGGCCGCCGCCTGCAGCGGCCCGGCAATCAAAAACGCGCTGGCGAAGCCTGCGGTGGTCAGCAGGAATTTGCCTGCCTCACCGCGATAAAAGCCCTGCACAACCTCCCGTGCGGCGCCAGCACCACTGAATCTGAACACTCGCCAGGCAAACCAGGACTGCGGTATCAGGAAGATCAGCCCGCCGATCAGCAGGGATTTTCCCGTCACCGGATCCATGATTCCCGCCCCGAGGACGGCCAAAGCTAGTAGTCCGGACTCGGCCAGCAACACGCGCTTCAGCGGCGGTCGCGGCAATGAACTTCCGGTCGCGGTTCGCTTCGTTCCAGGGCTAGGTGGCACTTGGATCAGAGCTCACGACTGCGGGCCGGGCCGGCATTATAGGCAGTTGAAGCGCTCCCTTCAACTGCGAAAACACGCTCAGGAAACGCGAAAATAGCCAAGTATTCCGTCAAGTTGTTCAAGACTCGAATAATCGATTACCAGCCGACCCTTGCCGCCCTTGCGGTGTTCGATCGCCAGTTTTGCCCCGATCGTTTCCGACAACTCGCGCTCGAGGCGACGAATATCCGCGCTCTGCGCGGCCGGTTTTAACGCCGGCGCGGGCGGGTTCAGCAGGCGCCGTACCAGCGCCTCCGTAGCCCGCACCGAAAGCCCTTTTTCAACAATATCCCGGGCCGCTTCGATCTGTTGGTGCTGGGACAGGGCGAGCAAGGCGCGGCCATGTCCCATTTCCAGGCGGCGGGCTTCCAGATGTCCGCGCACTTCCGGCTGCAGGCCAAGCAAGCGCATGATATTCGTCACCGTGGTGCGCGACTTCCCGACCGCCTCGGCAATCTGCTCATGGGTCAAGCCAAACTCCTGCTGCAGGCGCGCCAGCGCGACAGCCTCCTCGATCGCGTTCAAATCCTCCCGTTGGATATTCTCGATCAGCGCCATCGCGATCGCGGATTCATCGGGCACGTCGCGCACCAGGGCAGGAATTTCGCTCATGCCAGCCAGTTGTGCGGCGCGCCAGCGACGCTCACCGGCGACGATTTCGTATTGATCGATTCCGACCGGGCGCACCACGATCGGCTGGATGAGGCCTTGGGAACGAATCGAATTGGCGAGCTCCTGCAGCGCCTCCTCGTTGAAGTCGCGCCGCGGCTGGTAGCGCCCACGCCGCACCAGGTCGATCGGCAGCTGACGCAGATCCGTCTGCGCTGCTCCTGCTTCACCCTCGGCGCTGCGTCCCACGCCGGTTGCACCGATCAACGCGTCAAGCCCTCGCCCCAGGCCACGCTTCTTTACCGTCATATGCATTCCCCGCAATGAGTGTCGGTGATTAATCGGTAGCCGAGGATGTATCGACATCGGGTGTCAGCACGCTCGCCTGTTTGCCATGACGGCGCAGCATTTCGGATGCGGCGGCGAGATAGGCGATTGCGCCCCGCGACGTCGGATCGTACACAAGTGCGGGCTGGCCATGGCTGGGTGCTTCGGCCAAACGGACATTGCGCGGGATCAGCGTCGAGTAGACCCGGGAACCGAAATGTCCTATCAGCTGCATCGACACTTCATTGGTCAGCGTATTGCGCGCATCGTACATGGTGCGCAACAGGCCCTCGATCCTGAGGGCCGGGTTCAGTGCTTTCTGGACCCGCGCGATCGTGTTGAGCAGCGAAGAGAGCCCCTCGAGCGCATAGTATTCGCATTGCACCGGTACCAGCACGCTGTCGGAAGCAACCAGTGCGTTGATGGTCAGCATGTTGAGCGAGGGCGGGCAGTCGATCAACACATAATCGTATTCATGCTTGACCCGGGCGAGCGCGTAGCGCAGCCGGTTTTCCTTGGTGGTAGCGGTAACCAGCTCGATTTCCGCCGCCGTCAGGTCGGCATTCGCCGGTACCACGTCGAAGCTGCCACTCTGCGAGCGCTGGCGCACGTCCTCGATACGCGCGTTGTGGATCAGCACATCGTAGCTGCTGCTCTCGATCACGTGCTTGTCCACGCCGGAACCCATCGTGGCGTTGCCCTGTGGATCGAGATCGACCATCAGTACCCGCTGCTTGTTGGCAGCGAGCGAGGCGGCGAGATTCACACAGGTTGTGGTTTTGCCCACGCCACCTTTTTGATTGGTTATCGCGATGATTGTCACACGGGTGCCATGTTGTCAGCGAAGCTTGGATCACGCTCTATGCGCAGCAACTGGCGCAGAGAATCGATGCCCGGTACCTCCAGGCGGATGAACGCCGCGACATTATAGGGGCTTGGAAGCCCCGCGAGTTCGCTGTCATCGACGCGTCCTTTCATTGCCATAAAACATCCTCCGGGTGCAAGCAGGTGCGCGCTCGAAGCAACGATCTGCCGCAGGCTGGCGAGTGCACGGCTCACGATACAATCGAACCCCTGCGGTTCGCGAAAGTCCTCTGCCCGTGTCTGGTGAAGAACGACGTTGTTCAGGGCGAGCGTATGTTTGACCTGAAACAGGAAGCGCATCTTCTTGCCATTGCTGTCGAGCAGATGAAACTCCCGCTCGGGAAAACGGACTGCCAGGGGTATCCCTGGCAGTCCGGCGCCAGTGCCGACATCAAGGATGCGTTGTCCGTGCAAATAGGGAGCGATGCTCAGGCTGTCGAGCAGGTGACAGGCCACCATGTCGACAGGGTCTTCGATCGCGGTCAGGTTGTACGCCCTGTTCCATTGTGCGAGCAATCGCAGATACTCGCATAATCGGGTACAGAGTACAGGATCGCTTTCGATGCCGAGTCCTGTCAGGCCGGCCGCCAGGCTTTGCTCGATCGAGCGAACATCAAAATTCCTCATGGTGCCTCAGGCAGAGCGGCGCTCGAGCCATCCGCGCTTTTTCAGGTGAATCAGCAGCAGCGAGATTGCCGCTGGCGTCACGCCCGGAATGCGCTGCGCATGGGCTAGTGTCACCGGCCGGGCGCTCAGCAGCTTGTGCCGCACTTCGTTGGACAAGCCATCCACTTGCCGATAATCGAATTCGGCGCCGAGCGGTGTGTTCTCGAAATGTCGCAGGCGCTCGACCTCCTGTTGCTGACGCTCGATATAACCGGCGTACTTCGCCTGGATCTCGACTTGCTCCGCGACTTCCGGCAAAACGTCGTGAAACGCACAGATTTCGCAAATATGACGGTGGTTGATCTCCGGGCGCTTCAGCAATTCGAGCAACCGGTATTCGCGGGTCAGCGGCCGTCGCCAAGAGCGGAAAAGGCATTGGCCTCGGTCGTGCCAGGGCGCACCCAGGTGTTGTGCAGACGTTCGTTCTCGACTGCAATGCCGTCACGCTTGGCGCAGAAATGGGACCAGCGTCGATCATCGACCAGGCCGAGCTCCCTGCCAATCGGGCTCAGACGCAGGTCGGCATTATCCTCGCGCAACAGCAAGCGGTGTTCCGCGCGACTGGTGAACATCCGATAAGGTTCGCTGGTGCCCAGAGTTACCAGATCATCGACCAGCACGCCGAGATAGGCTTCGTGGCGCTGCGGATACCAGGCGTCCCGCTGCTGCACGCGTCGTGCAGCATTGACCCCGGCGAGCAGACCCTGTGCCGCGGCCTCTTCGTAGCCGGTGGTGCCATTGATCTGGCCAGCAAAAAACAGCCCGGAAACGAACCGGGTTTCCAGCGAGTGTTGCAGGCCGCGCGGATCGAAAAAGTCGTATTCGATTGCGTAACCCGGGCGCGTGATATGGGCGTTCTCGAAACCCTGCATCGACCGCACGAGTTGTAGCTGCGCGTCAAAAGGCAGGCTGGTTGAAATTCCGTTGGGATAGAGTTCGTTGCAGTCGAGACCTTCGGGTTCGATAAATACCTGATGCGCGTTCTTGTCCGCGAAGCGCATCACCTTGTCTTCCACCGACGGACAATAGCGCGGTCCGACACCTTCGATCACGCCGGTATACATCGGCGAACGATCGAGCGCCGCGCGGATGATCTCGTGCGTGCGCTCGTTGGTGTACGTGATATGACACGAAACCTGGCGTGGGTGCTCGGCTGCATCGCCGATAAAGCTCATGACCGGAACCGGGGTGTCGCCGGGCTGTTCCTGCAGACCCTCGAAGTTCACCGAGCGGGCGTCGATACGCGGCGGGGTGCCTGTCTTGAGACGCGCAACAGCGAAAGGTAATTCGCGCAGCCGGCTGGCGAGTGCATTTGCGGCCGGGTCACCCGCCCGCCCGCCACCGTAGTTTTCGAGCCCTATATGGATCTTGCCACCCAGAAACGTACCGGTTGCCAGCACCACGGTTTCGCTGCGAAAGCGGAGTCCCATCTGGGTCAGCACTCCGCGTACCTGCTCGCCTTCGACAATCAGGTCGATTACCGGTTGCTGGAAAACATCGAGCTTGGGTTGGCTTTCAACGAGAGCACGGATGGCGTGACGATAGAGCACCCGGTCTGCCTGGGCACGGGTCGCGCGTACCGCCGGACCCTTGCGGGAATTCAACACCCGGAACTGGATGCCGGCGCGATCGGTTGCGCGGGCCATCGCCCCGCCCAGCGCATCGATTTCCTTGACCAGATGACTCTTGCCGATGCCGCCAATCGCCGGGTTGCATGACATCTGCCCGAGTTGCTCAATGCTCTGGGTCAGCAACAACGTGGCAACACCCATGCGGGCGCTGGCAAGAGCAGCTTCGGTGCCGGCATGACCACCACCCACGACGATCACACCATAGTGTTTCGGGTATTCCACGGAGAACCCTCCGGAAAAGGGCGCGAAGTATATCGCCGCATTGGATGGCTGTACAAAATCTGTTCCAGATGAATATTTATATATCTGTATATAGAAAGGAATTCTTAAGCAGTAGTTATAGAGCACGTACCATGTTGTGGAAAAGCTCATTTAACAGAACGAATACAAACAGTTACGGTGTCTGAAAGTACATGGGTTCGGTGCTCGCAAGCCGTGCGGTGCCTGCGGTCTGCCTGGGGATGGATATGGAGGCGGGCACGAGCGGCGCAATGCGTACACTGGAGCGCACCCGTTGTGCACAGCTTGCACACGTTATTTCACTTGCCGATGCAGAAACTCGAGAATATCTGGTCAAGCAAATCGTCCGGGGTGAACTCCCCGGTGATTTCGCCGAGTGCTTGTTGCGCCATGCGCAGGTGTTCGGCCAGCAGTTCACCGGCATTGCATTGCTGTTTCGCGGACTGTAAGGCACAAAGGGTACGTTCGAGGGCGTCGAGATGACGGCGACGCGCGGAGAAATCGCCGCTGTCCGCGTATTGATATCCGACGCTTTGCTTCAGGTGATCGCGCAGCAGTTCAAGTCCGGCACCGCTGCGCGCGGACAGCGCGATTAGCGGGTAGCTGCCGTCGAGTTCGATCGCTGGTTCGGTTGCCGTGAGATCGCATTTGTTCATCAATACGGTGATGGGCGGCAGTTCATCGATGAAGGCACCGAAATACTCTTCCAGGACCTGTTGCGGGCTATCCGTGCCACTGGCATCGACGACCAGCAGCAGGCGATCGGCACGGCGGATCTCCTCGATGGCGCGGCGTACCCCCTCGCGCTCGATTTCATCAGTGGTGCTGCGCAATCCGGCGGTATCGATGATATGAAGGGGTAGTCCATCGAGCGTGATCTGTTCACGCAGCAGATCACGGGTGGTGCCGGGAATCGCCGTGACGATAGCAGTATTGCGTCCTGCCAGCTGGTTCATCAGGCTCGATTTTCCGGCATTGGGCTTTCCAGCGAGCACCAACGTCATGCCATCGCGCAGCAAGACACCATTGCGAGCGCTGCTGCGAACGTGCTCGACTTTTTCGAGCAGGCCGTCCAGGCGATCGGTCAGTTGCGGCTCGGCGAGGAAGTCGACTTCCTCTTCCGGAAAATCGATGCTTGCCTCGACGTACACGCGAAAACCGATCAATTCCTCCAGCAGATCGTCGATGCGGCGGGAAAAGGCACCTTGCAAGGATCGCATCGCATTGCGGGCTGCCTGGCGGGTGGAGCTGTCTATCAGATCCGCGATCGCCTCGGCCTGGGTCAGGTCGAGCTTGTTGTTGAGGTAGGCACGTTCGCTGAATTCACCGGGTCGTGCCTGGCGTGCACCCAGACGGATGATTGCCTGGAGCAGCATATCGAGAACGATCGGACCACCGTGCGCCTGAAGTTCGCAGACATCCTCACCGGTGAAGCTGTTGGGCGCGGGGAAATACAAGGCTATGCCGCGATCGAGAACCGGTATGGGTTCTTGAGTGACACAGTCGTGGAAATCCAGCAGCGTTGCCTGGCGCGGTGGCGGGAGGCGCCCGCAAATGGCTTCAAGAACTGCCGGGGCCTGCGATCCGGATATCCTGATTACTCCAATGCCGCCGCGACCCGGTGGGGTAGCGATCGCCGCGATCGTGTCGTGATGTAAGTGCGTGCTCACACAGCTCAAGACACCCTTTCTATCTGGCGTGTGATGATCCATTGCTGGGTTATGGAAAGAACATTGTTGACCAGCCAGTAAAGAACCAGGCCAGCCGGGAAGAACAGGAAAAACACCGTAAAGATGATCGGCATGAACTGAAACACCTTGGCCTGGATCGGATCGGGTGGCGCCGGATTTAGCTTCTGCTGGAAGAACATCGAAGCGCCCATCAGCAGCGGCAACACGTAATACGGGTCCATCACCGACAGATCGTGGATCCAGGCCATGAACGGGGCGTGGCGCAATTCGACACTCTCGAGCAGCACCCAGTAGAGTGACAGGAACACCGGCATCTGGATCAGGATCGGCAGGCAGCCGCCGAGCGGATTGACCTTCTCCTTGCGGTACAGGTCCATGGTCTCCTGCGAGAGTTTCTGCCGGTCTTCTCCAAAGCGCTCCTTGAGCTCGAGCATTTTCGGCTGGAGCTTGCGCATCTTGGCCATCGACTTGTAGCTGGTCGCGGACAGGTGGAAGAAAGCCAGCTTGACCAGTACCGTCAGCAGGATGATCGCGACACCCCAGTTGCCTATGCCGGTGCCGAGACTCATCTCCCAGCCAGCGATGTGCAGCTGGCCGGTGGCGAAGAAGTAAAGCAGGGCGAACAATGGCTGGGCAATCCACCATAACCAGCCATAGTCGACTGTCAGGTCGAGACCAGGAGAGATATCACGCAGCCGGTACTGATCCTTTGGACCCGCGTAGAACCCGGCCCCAAAGCTGCCACTGGTATTCGGAGCTACGCTCAGCGTGGGGGTCGTGAAACGCCCGATATTCTGCGAGGTGCTGGACTTCAGCATCTCGTAGCTGTTTTCCTGCCCGGCATCTGGTATCCAGGCACTGATGAAGTAATGCTGTACCAGCGCAATCCACCCACCCATGGTCTTGCCCTGGTATGGGGTTTCCTCGATTTTCTTGAACGTGAACTTGTGATACGGCTCTTCCGTGGTGTGGGTCGCAAAGCCGATGAATGGCTTGATGCCAAGCGAGCCGCCGTTGGCACCAGGATCCGGATTGTTGTCACGCACCAGCTGGCCAAACAGCGCCGCCTGCCAGTTCTGGCTGCCATGGTTTGCGATCAGGTACTCGACTCCAACCAGGTATTCGCCGCGGGTGAAGTGAAAACGTTTGGTGATCGTCACGGCATCGGGCGTTTCATAGCTCAGATCCACGAGCAGCTCATTCTGATCAGGCAGCATGGCGGCGTCGCTGACTTTGCTCCGGAAGCGGGGCCTGCCGGCGGAGGTATCGGTGCCATTGGGGCCGATCAGGCCGCTTTGCGCGATGTAACTGCGTTCGGCGCCCTGCTCGAGAAGCTGGAAGGGGATAGACGAATTGCCGAGTTCTGCCAGATGGCGCGGCAATTCCACCGACGTGATATCACCACCTACCAGGGAAATTTCGACGATCAGGGTATCGGTACTGACGCGAATTCGATCCTGCGTCGGTGCCGAGACCGCCGCGGCAGTGCTCGATTGGCCGACGCCAACCTGCGGCAGGTCGGCACCGGATGCGCTTTGCGGGGCCGGAAGTTCGAAAGATTGGGCAGAATTGGTCACAGGTGTTGCTGGAGCCTGCCTGCTTGTTGCCACTGCGACCGTGGGGTGGGCGTCACGAAACTTTACCCATTCGGTGAGCAACATGACCGATACCAGGACGAGCGCGGCGATCAACAAGTTACGTTGGATATCCATCAGGTGGCGGTGTCCGTTGGTGGGGGCGCGCGGTGCGCACAGGTTGTTGCCAGGCCGGGAACCGGATCATGCCCACCGGCGCACCAAGGGTGGCAACGCAGCAATCGGCGAACTGCGAACCAGGCTCCCTTGAACGGGCCGTGCGCGCTGATGGCGTGGCGTGCATAGGCGGAGCAGCTCGGATAGAAGCGGCAGTGCGGGCCGATCAGCGGGCTCAGAAAAAATCGATAGGCATCGATCATGCCGATCATCAGGACGCCGAGCTGGCGTCGGAGTTGCCTGGTGCCGCGGTTTGCGAGCGTTTGAGGAGCCGAGTCCATGATTGCGTGATGAGCTGCGTCAGCGTGTGATTATCCAGCTCGGCAATGCCGCGCCGACTGAGAACGATGATATCCAGGCCCGTCAGACTGCCCTGATGCTGCCGGAATGATTCCCGCACCAGACGTTTCACGCGGTTGCGCTGCACGGCGAGCCGACAACTCTTCTTGCTGATTACCAATCCAAGCCGCGGCACCGGCAGGCTGTTCGGCCGCGACAGGAACAGGAGTTCCCGGGTAGATACGCGAAACGGTGCGTCGTCGAATACGGCCTTGTATTGCTGTGCATCGAGCAAGCGCACGCGCCGCGAAAATGTGGCCTCCGCCATACATACGCGGCTCGCGTCCAGCTCAGGCGGAAAGACGCTTGCGGCCCTTGGCGCGGCGGCGCTTCAATACCAGGCGACCATTACGGGTCGCCATGCGGGCGCGGAATCCGTGGGTGCGCTTGCGCTTCAGATTGCTGGGCTGGAAAGTTCTTTTCATGGTGGTATCGCCTGTGAGCCGGGGTTGAACCCGGAAGTGCCGAAAAAGACGCGGGATTCTAGAGAAAACTGCGCGCAGGAGCAAACACGGCGCGGATCAAAGCAGCGGGAATATGACGACTCCCCGCGCAGCCTGCGTCGTCACAGGAATATTTGCAGGGGTGCTAAACCGTGTCTTGATGAGCGTTGACACATCTGTGGATAACTCGAAAAACTACTCGTCGATCATGTGCTTGGCCAAAGCACATGTTGTTGAATCCCGGTGTATACAGGTCTGGAAATGAGGTGTAGTGCTACGTTTCGATACCCGCTTTTCTACCCTGAACCAACATCTTTTCAAACAGATAATCACAAGTTATCCACAGAGCTTCATAGATGGACGTTTTTTATACAGCCTGGTTTTGCATGTGAGACGAATTTATAACACATTGATTATAAAGAATAAAACACTATAATCATAAAAAGTTTTTTAGTGCATGTGGATAACATTTGTGGAAAAAGGCTAGAATGCGCCCGCTCCTTGCTTGCCGGGGCAGAGAATATTTTCAAAGCACCAGAATCTATAAATTCAGGGGTCGGCGGTGGCCCCTTTCGCGGCGAATTCGGGATATAGAACGAAATGGATGTAACCTGGCAGCGCTGCAGCAGCTTTTTGCGTGACGAAATGCCACCGCAACAGTTCAATACTTGGATCCGCCCGCTGCGTGCCGAGGAATCCGCCGGCGCTTTGCAATTGACCGCTCCCAATCGCTTCGTAAAGGAGTGGGTGCGTGACAAGTATTTCGATCGGATCAGGCAGTTGGTGGCCGAGGTCTCGGGCGGACGCATCGCGGAAGTGCAACTCGAGACACCGCGCAGCGACACCTTGCAGCGCGCCCCTCTTGCCGTGGAAACAACACCCAGGGAACCACGGCACTCGCGACCGATGGTACCGGTTGGGCGCAGGACCGATACCGAAAACGGTCCAAAACACAATAATTTTCTGATGGAAAACCACACCTTCCAGAGTTTCGTGGAAGGCAAGAGCAACCAGCTCGCGCGAGCCGCCGCGCAGCAGGTGGCACAGAATCCCGGTGGTTCCTACAACCCGCTGTTCATCTATGGTGGGGTGGGTCTGGGCAAAACGCACCTGATGCATGCGGTTGGCAATGCCTTGCTCGACAGCAAGCCAAACGCGCGGGTGGTATATCTGCACTCCGAGCGTTTTGTCGCCGATATGGTCAAGGCCCTGCAGCTGAATGCGATCAATGACTTCAAGCGTTATTACCGCGGCGTCGATGCGCTGCTGATCGATGACATCCAGTTCTTTGCCGGCAAGGAGCGCTCGCAGGAGGAATTCTTCCACACGTTCAACGCACTGCTCGAAGGCGGGCAGCAGATGATCCTGACCTGTGATCGCTATCCCAAGGAGATCGATGGTCTCGAAGAGCGTCTGAAATCACGATTTGGTTGGGGACTTACCGTGGCCGTCGAGCCGCCCGAGCTCGAAACCCGGGTTGCGATCCTGATGAAAAAGGCCGAGCAGGCCAATATCGATCTGCCGCGAGAGGCGGCGTTCTTCGTCGCACAGCGCATCAAGTCCAATGTGCGCGAACTCGAGGGGGCGCTGAAGCGCGTGATCGCCAGCTCGCAGTTCATGCACCGGCGTATCGATATCGATCTGATCAAGGAATCGCTGCGCGATCTCTTGGCATTGCAGGACAAGCAGGTGAGCCTCGACAATATCCAGCGCACCGTGGCCGAGTATTACAAGATCAAGTTGTCAGACCTGCTGTCCAAACGGCGCAGCCGCTCGGTTGCGCGGCCGCGACAGCTGGCAATGGCACTGGCGAAGGAATTGACCAATCACAGTCTGCCGGAGATCGGTGAGGGCTTTGGTGGCAGGGACCACACGACGGTCTTGCACGCTTGCAGGAAAATCAAGGAGTTACGCGAATACGACTCGGATATTCGCGAAGACCACAAGAATTTGTATCGCTCGCTGTCTACCTGATCGGCAGACATGAAGTCGGTACCGATGAATATCAAGGCGGAGAATTGACGGATGAAATTTTCGATTTCGCGAGACGCGTTGCTCAAGCCGCTCAACCTGGTGGCAGGCGTGGTCGAACGGCGCCAGACCCTGCCGGTGCTGTCCAACGTGCTGGTGAGTCTCGATGGTGATGCGTTGTCCTTGACCGGCACCGATCTCGAGGTCGAACTGGTCGGGCGCATCACGCTCCCCGAGGCGGCCGAAAGCGGCGAAGTCACGGTGCCGGCGCGCAAGCTCGCCGATATCTGCAAGTCACTGCCGGAAGCCAGCCGGCTCGATTTTTCGCTCGATGAGCAGCGCCTCCTGCTACGCTGCGGCCGCAGCCGGTTCACGCTGTCGACGCTTCCGGCCAGCGATTTCCCGAACATCGAGCCGGCTGCCGGGGTGCTCGAATTCAGCGTCAACCAGGGACAGTTACGGCGCCTGATCGATCGCACGGCCTTTTCGATGGCACAGCAGGATGTGCGTTACTACCTCAACGGCATGCTGTTCGAGGTGACACCGAAGCGCTTGCGCGCGGTAGCAACCGACGGTCACCGGCTCGCGATGGCTACGTTGGATGGCGAGTTGCCCGGGGTGCGCTCCGAGCTGCAGGTGATCCTGCCGCGCAAGGGCGTGGTCGAATTGCAGCGCCTGCTGCAGGACCCCGATGCAGAGGTGAAATTGGTGCTGGGCAACAGCCTGTTCCGGGCCTCCACCAGCGATTTCACGTTTACCTCGAAGCTCGTGGATGGCAAGTTTCCGGACTACGAGCGGGTGTTGCCGCGCGGTACCAACAAAACCATGCTGGGCGCGCGCGACGATATTCGCGCTGCGCTGATGCGCGCCTCGATCCTCTCGAACGAGAAATTCCGCGGTGTTCGCCTGGTATTGAGCGGGGATAACCTGCAGGTCCTGGCCAACAATCCCGAGCAGGAAGAAGCCGAGGAGACCGTTGGGGTTGAGTACGGTGGTGAGCGTGTCGAGATTGGCTTCAACGTAGGCTACCTGATCGATGTTCTCGGGGTGCTCGGCGGCAACGAGGTGCGAGTGTTGCTTTCCGATGGGAACAGCAGCGTGCTCATCGACGAACCCGGCAGCGAAGGCGCTGTTTATGTCGTGATGCCGATGCGCCTCTGAGGTCTGCGACACGCCGGATGTCCATACGTCGCCTGCGGATCAGTCAGCTCAGGAATATTCTTGATGCCGAACTCGACCCTGCGCGGATCAACCTGATCTGCGGCCCCAATGGCAGCGGCAAGACCAGCGTGTTGGAAGCCGTGTTTCTGCTTGGTTCGGGACGTTCGTTCAGGGCGACACGGCTGGAGCCCGTCATAAATCACGGCGCAAGCCAATGCACGGTTTTCGCTTCAATCGAAGCAAAAGGCGGTGGCGCTCCGGTGGCGATGGGCTTGTCGCGACACCGCGACGGCGGATTTGAGGGGCGGATTCAGGGGCAAGCAGTACGCAGTTCGGCAGACCTCGCGCGCAAACTGCCGATACAGCTGATCAACTCATCGACGTTTGATCTGCTCGAGGGCGGACCGCGGGTTCGTCGGCAGTTTCTGGATTGGGGCGTGTTCCACGTGGAACAGGGTTTCCACCAGTTGTGGATAGATGTGCACCGGTGCCTGCGCCAGCGCAACAGCCTGCTGCGGCATGCTAGAATTCCCGCCGATCAGCTGCAGGCATGGAGCCTCCGATTGGCAGCGGCCGCGACGCAGCTCGACCTGTTGCGGCATCGTTATTTCGAAGCCTTCCTGCCGGTGTTTCGTCGCACACTGGGAGAGTTGACCGATATCGAAGGTCTCGAACTCGGCTATTTAAGGGGCTGGGACAAGGGCCGCGAGTTGTTTCAGGTGCTCGACGACCAATTCGAGCGCGATCGCGATCGTGGTTTTACCCAAGCCGGACCGCACAGGGCCGATCTGCGGGTACGAGTGCGCGGCCTGAGTGCGGACGAGGTACTGTCGCGAGGCCAGCAGAAGCTGGTGGTTTGCGCGATGAAGCTGGCCCAGGGACGCGTGTTTGCGGCCGCCAATGGTCAGGATTGCGTGTTTCTGGTCGATGATCTGCCTTCCGAGCTCGATCGTCGTCATCGACGGGTGTTGTGCCAGTTGCTCGGAGCGCTGGAATGCCAGGTTTTTGTGAGCTGTGTCGATGCCACGGACCTCGACGGTTGCTGGGAAGGACTGCCGGGTGGGGTCACCAAAGTGTTTCACGTGGAACAGGGCCGTTTCGCCACGCCAGATTGAATCAAGGATAAAGGACTGAAAATGGAAGAAATGGAGCAGATGGGGGCGTCGGAGAACGCAATCGAAGCAAATTACGGTGCCGAAAGCATCAAGGTGCTGAAAGGGCTCGACGCGGTGCGCAAGCGTCCGGGAATGTACATAGGCGATACCGACGATGGCACCGGCCTGCATCATATGGTGTTCGAGCTGGTCGATAACTCGATCGACGAGGCGCTGGCCGGCCATTGCAACCAGATCCAGGTCATTCTGCACCCCGATGAATCGGTAACCGTGGCCGATAACGGCCGTGGAATTCCCACGGATATGCACGAAGAGGGTGTATCCGCAGCCGAGTTGATCATGACAACCCTGCATGCCGGCGGTAAGTTCGGTGAGGAAACGGGCGGTTACAAGGTTTCAGGCGGTCTGCACGGTGTCGGGGCCTCGGTTGTGAACGCCTTGTCGAAGGAACTTGTGCTGCGTATTCGCCGTGGCGGCAAGGTTTATGAGCAGATATACCGCCACGGTGTGGCGGATTCGCCGCTGACGGTGGTTGGCGATACCACGTCGCGCGGCACCCAGATCCGTTTCCATCCCAGTGCCGAGACCTTCCACAACATCGAATTTCACTTTGATATTCTGGCCAAGCGCCTGCGTGAGCTCGCTTTCCTGAACTCCGGCCTCGAGATCCTCATGAAAGACGAGCGCTCGGGCGAGGAGGTGCGCTACAAATACGACGGCGGGGTGCTCGCATTCGTCGAGTTTCTGAACCTGAACAAGAACCCCATCAATCGCCCGCTGCATTTTCGCAGCGAACAAAACGGCATCGGGGTGGAAATCTCGATGCAGTGGAATGATTCTTACCAGGAAAACGTATTCTGTTACACCAACAATATCCCGCAGCGCGACGGTGGAACCCATCTGGCCGGCTTTCGTGCCTCGTTGACCCGCAACCTCAACACCTATATCGAAAAGGAAGGGATTGCCGCCAAGGCCAAGATCTCGACCACCGGCGATGACGCCCGCGAAGGGTTGACCGCAGTCATTTCAGTCAAGGTGCCGGACCCGAAGTTTTCCTCGCAGACCAAGGAGAAGCTGGTCTCCTCGGAGGTGAAGAACGCGGTCGAACAGGCCATGAACGAGGAATTTGGCGCCTATCTGCTGGAAAACCCGGCCGAGGCCAAGGCGGTGGTGGGCAAGATGATTGACGCGGCCCGCGCCCGCGAGGCGGCGCGCAAGGCGCGCGAACTGACCCGCCGCAAGGGTGCGCTCGATATTGCCGGCTTGCCCGGCAAACTGGCCGATTGCCAGGAAAAGGACCCGGCCCAGTCCGAATTGTTCCTGGTCGAGGGTGATTCGGCTGGCGGCTCGGCAAAGCAGGGCCGTGACCGGCGTACCCAGGCCATCCTGCCGCTGAAAGGCAAGATCCTGAACGTCGAGAAAGCGCGCTTCGACAAGATGCTCGGTTCACAGGAAATCGGCACGCTGGTTACCGCGATGGGTTGCGGCATCGGTAGTGACGAATTCAACGCCGACAAGATGCGTTATCACCGCATCATCATCATGACAGACGCCGATGTGGATGGCTCGCACATCCGCACCCTGCTGCTGACCTTTTTCTTCCGCCAGATGCGCGAGTTGATCGAGCGCGGCTATATCTACATCGCCCAGCCGCCGCTCTACAAGATCAGCAAGGGCAAGCAGCAGCAGTATCTCAAGGACGACGATGCGCTGAACCAGAACCTGACCCAGTCCGCGCTGGAAAACGCCGCGCTGCACGTAAATCGTGAAGCGCCTGGCATCAGCGCAGAGGCGCTCGAGTCGCTGGTGAGCAACTTCCGCCGGGTGATTCGCATCATCGAGCGCATGTCACGCATTTACCCGTACCGCGTGCTCGAAGAAATGATGCATATGCCGCATCTCGACCTGGAGTATCTCGGCGATCGCGCGCGACTGGACGAGTGGCTGCTGGCGATGGGCGAGCGTTTCAGCGGGGATCATCGCTCGGGCGATGATCGCTTTCATTTCTATTCCCACGAGGACGAGGAACGTCATCAATCGCTGCCGGCCGTGGAAGTGATCAGCCATGGCGTCGGAACGCATTATGTGTTTTCCCGCGATTTCTTGATGTCGGGCGAATACCGCGAAATTACTGGTCTGGGCCAAACCCTGGCTGGCCTGATCGAGGCTGACGGCTTCGTGCGTCGCGGCGAACGCGAGCAGGCGGTCGAGACCTTTGGCGATGCGCTGGAATGGCTGATGGGAGAGGCGCGCAAGGGCTACTCGATACAGCGCTACAAGGGTCTCGGCGAGATGAACCCCTCGCAGCTCTGGGAAACCACCATGGACCCCGAGTCACGGCGGCTGCTGCGCGTCACGATCGAAGATGCCTTTACCGCGGACCAGATGTTCACCACCCTGATGGGTGATCACGTGGAACCGCGGCGCGAGTTCATCGAGAAAAACGCTTTGGCGGTTTCGAATCTGGATATTTGAGTCATTTGCCGGGCGCCTCAAAGCACAAACAAGCGCTCCACGGAGGAGTGCTTGTTCCTAAAAAAATAATAACATATTGATTTTAAAGAAAATAATAGGGGATGTGCGCTTTCTGAAGAAAGCGCCTCATCGCTTGCTAGGCAATCAACCGCTCGACCCCGTCCAGCAACATCGCCTTCAGGGTTGTGCGCGATCGCCGTTTGTGGACCCCGCGTGAATTGCCCAGCGTGATCCATCCGCCGAGGATCAGGGTGAGAACCTGGAAGGCGGTGGCGGTGCAGCGATTCGCGTCCCAGTCCGGGTGAATGGCTCCGATCAGGCCGGTGTAGTAAAGGTTCACGCTTTGGTACCAGCGGTCGCGCAGGGCGCGAAATTGCGGGCTGCGCGCCCCGTAGGCCGCAGCCTCGAAATAATAGACGTCTTCCACATCGAGTATCTGCTGGTAATGCAGCGCGACGCTGTCGATCAGCAGCGTGCGTGGATCCGACGAGGTGGCCGCCATCCTGATGTTGAGCAAATGCTGCAGGCGCTCGATGCCGGTCGAGAAAAATGCGAAAAGCAGTTCCTCCTTGGTAGGAAAATAATGCCGTACCGCGCTTTGCGTGACCTTGGCGCGTTTCGCTATCGCCTCCTGCGATGCGGCACCAATCCCTTCCGAGATCACGATCTCGTAAGTTGCATTCATGATCGCCTGCAGGGTCCTGCGGCCCTTCGGGTAGCGCGCACGGCGCAGGAAGCTGTTCTCTACATCGAGGGTCTGGTTCGGCATGGGACGACGTTGCATCAGTTGCGACATGGGCATTCTAGCGCGCATCACGTCGAGCGGCAGGCTGTCGTGAATTCCCGCCGACCAGGCACAACGCCAAGGGTTCGGCACATACAGCGTGAATACGTTGTTTATGAAGGCCGCTTGCGCTAGCATCGTCAAAATTTCAACAAGAGCCGGGGTCACGATGTGACCATCTCGTGCGTCTTTTCCGCGCACGACGCAAAGCCGGCTACGCGGGCCGCGAATCACCCGGCAAATCGGCCACGCAGGATCAACACCAGGAGTATTCGATGAACACACCATCGACCACGGCTCGGGCTGACGCGCCGGTATTCAGGCATTTCGCGGTAACCGCGGTGACGCCGCGGATCGGCGGGATGATCGAGGGCCTGCACCTGTCCGAACTGAACGACGAGTCGGCAGAAGAGCTGCGTCAGGCGTTGTGGCATTACGGCGTGCTGTTTGCGCGCAGGCAGAACCTGACGCCGGACCAGCAGAAGAAGGTGGCCTTGTACTTCGGTGAAGAGCTGGAGAAACATTCCTTCGCCCCGACGCTTGCGGACCAGGGGCACCCGGAGGTGCTGCTGATCGAGAAGTACGCGTCGGACAAGGCCAAGACCACCACGGATATCTGGCACCACGACGTGACCGCGCGCAAGCACCCGAACATCATGTCCATTCTGCAGGCCGTAGAAGTACCGTTTGGTGGCGATACCATGTGGTCGAGCGCCACGGCCGCCTACGACAGCCTGCCTTATGCGCTGAAACTGCTGTTCCTGAATCTCGATATCGACCATGACGCTGCCTACTTGGTATTGCGCCACGATTTCGGTGACGCCAGCACCGCCGCGGAAAAAATGCTGAAGCTCGGCGAATCGAATACCCATCCGGCCGTCGTCAACCATCCGTTCACCGGCCGACTTGGTCTTCTTGTCGGCAATGCTTATCCCAAAAGAGTGCACGGATACACGGCGGAAATGAGCGAGCTGATTCTGAAAATCGCCAACGAATTGCCGAAAATCCCCGAGTTCCAGGTGCGTTATCAGTGGGGCAAGGGTGATGTGGCCATATGGGACAATTTTGGAACCACGCACTATGGCGTCACCGCGGATCTGGGTAACCAGGCGCGCCGTCTGCACCGCGTGGCGGCCTGGTCAAAAACGTCACCCCAACACTGGACCGGGAAAGAGCTGTTCGCGAACTGATGCAGATGCAAGCCTGATCGACGATTCTGCGGGCGCGAAGCGCAACCACCACCCAACACCGGAAGCACAACCCTTGAGCGGACAACACAATACGCGCGAGCAAGCGCCGGTTTCGAGTCCAGGTTTGAGTCGGGCGTACGTGTGGCTGGTGTTTGCCCTGGTCTTCGGGTTGATGCTCTCGAACTACATGTCGCGGCAGGTCGTCACTGCGGTATTTCCGTTCCTGAAGGCGCTGTGGGGACTGTCGGATACCCAGCTCGGTTCGCTGGTCAGCATCGTGGCACTGACGGTCGGCGTGCTGACCGTGCCGATCTCGCTGCTGGTGGATCGTCACGGGCGGGTGATCGGGGCAACCCTGATGGCCCTGGTGTGGAGCGCCGCCACCATCGTCGGTGGCATGGCAGCCAGTTTCATGCTGTTGCTGTTGGCGAGAATACTGCTCGGGGTTGCTCAGGCAGGTTTTGGCAGTGCCGGTGGTGCGATCCTGCTGGGCGTATTTCCGCCCCGTCTGCATTCCACCGTGATGGGCGCCTTTCTTGCCGCGGGTTTGTTTGGATCGGTGCTGGGTGTCGCGCTTGGCGGCCTGGTTGCGAGCAGTTATGGCTGGCGCAGCGCTTTCTTCGTGATCGGCGCCATAGGTTTGCTGCTCGCGGTGCTGTTCCGGCTGGTGGTGCGAGAGGCAAGGCAATCAGGCGCCGCGAATGCTGAACCCGCACCTTCGCGGATGGCACTGGGCGAGGTGGTACGCGCGCTGTTTTCCGCTCGCACCGCAATATACCTGTACCTCGGTTGCGGACTGCAAATGTTCACGGTCGGCGCGACGCTGGCGTGGATACCGAGCTTCCTCAATCGCTACTACGGCATGGACCCCGGCGAAGCGGGCCTCAAGGCCGGCATGCTGGTGCTGGTCTCCGCGGTCGGCATGAGTCTCGGGGGCGGGATCGTTGACTGGCTTTCGCGTGCTGCGCCCGGTCGCAAGCTGGGCATCACCGCCGGCTATGCCGGTGGCACCACGCTGTTGTTTATCATCGCGTTCTCGCTGGCACCCGGTGCTGTGCAGATGGTGTTGATCACGCTCGGCATGTTTCTCTCGGGTGCTCACAGCGGACCCTCGACCGCGATCGCCACCGAGGTCAATGATCCGCGTATCCGTGCCACGGTCATGGCAACCGTTGCGCTGGCGATCAGCCTGCTGGGAATGGCACCGGGACCGTTCATCACCGGGCTCATTGCCGACAGCAGCAGCCTGCAGCAGGCGATGACCGTCATGCCGGCAGCGAGCCTGCTGGCGTGCCTTAGTTTTCTGCTTGCCCGTCGTCACTATGCCGCCGATGCGAAGCGCTTCCAGACCGAAAACTCCAGCCTCGAGTAGGATCACGAATCCGTCCGGACCTCGCGCCGTCGCTCCCTCCTGATCGGGCGGGTCGGGCCTACTGTCAGTTTCACCCTGAAGCGCGAATACCGCGAACCGACCCCCTGTCGCGGGGGGGTCAAGCCGCGGGCCGCGGCGTTATTCTTCGAACGTGAACTTGAGTCCACGCGGGAAGCCAGATGACCACGATCCCCGTCTATATAGCGGGCATCTCCATGACGGCATTTGGCCGCCATCTCGAGCGCCCGGTACACGACCTGGCACGCGAGGCGCTCGAAGGCGCTCTGCGGGACGCTTGCTGCGCGGCTTCCGACATCGGGGTCGCGATATATTCCGGCATGACGCAGGGTTGCCTGCAAGGACAGCGTTCGATCCCTGGGCAGGTGGTATTCAGCCGGATTGGCATCGATTCGATCCCGATTTTCAATGTCGAGAACGCCTGCGCCTCGGGTAGCACGGCCGTTCATCTGGCGATCCAGAGCCTGCGCGCGGGCAGTACCGATGTCGCACTGGCCCTGGGGGCCGAGAAAATGAATGTGCTGGACAAGGCAATGGCGCTGTCGTTGTTCGAGTCGGGTTGGGATGTTTCGCGCACCGAGGAACACTGCCAGGCGCTGCTGCGCATGGGCGAGCTTGCCGCGATGGCGCCAGACCCGGAGCCGACCGGCGTTCAAGGCCAATTCATGGCCCTCTATGCCGGTCTCTGCCGCCTGTACATGAAGACACGCGGAACCACGCAACGACAGATCGCGGCCGTCGCCGCAAAGAACCACGCTCACTCAGTGCACAACCCCTGCTCGCAGCTTCGAAAGAGCTACACCGTCGAGGAAATCCTCGCCGCGCCCCCGGTCAGTTACCCGCTGACGCGTCCGATGTGCGCGTCGCTGGCCGACGGCGCCGCCGCTGCGATCCTGTGTACCGAGGATGGGCTCGAGCGCATCGGCGCCGATCGCAAGCGCTGTATCCGCATTGCCGCGAGCGTGATGCGCAGCTTCGGGCATCGCCGGATCGATCAACCTGAATTGGACGTGGGTCGGCTTGCGGCGAATCAGGCATACGAGCAAGCGGGTCTCGGTCCGCGGGACATGGATGTGGCCGAGGTGCATGAAGCCTCGTCGATGGGCGAGATCATACAGGTCGAGAATCTCGGTTTTGCCTATCTTGGGGAAGGTGGCGTGGCCGCGGAGCGCGGCGAGTTTTCCCTCGGCGGGCGCCTTCCGGTCAACCCCTCGGGCGGTTCCGAATCAAAAGGCAACCCGCTCGGTGCGACGGGGATTGGTCAGTTGTACGAACTGACCACCCAATTGCGCGGCGAAGCCGGAGCGCGCCAGGTTCCGCGAGCGCGCCACGCCATTCAGCAAAACGGTGGCGGTCTGCAGGGTATCGAGGACGCTGCCGTGGCCATTCACATTCTGAGCAGGGCATGCGCATGAGCATTGCTGCGCATGCCCCAAAATCATCCGATCATCTGCAAAGGAGATGAAAATGAAAGTCGAAAAAACCAGGCACGATCCGAAAACCGTTGTCGCCGCGCTTGCATCGTTTGGTACCAGCCTGCTGCGGGCGGATCGCGGCGTGGTTGTCAGCGGTCATCGCAAGGAGCCGGCGAAATTGCTCGAGCTCTACGAGGCCGAATATTGCCCGTTCTGCCGCCACGTTCGCGAAGCGCTGACCGAGCTGGACCTCGATGCGCGCATCTTTCCGGTGCCCAAGAATGGCAAGCGTTACCAGCAGCGCCTCATCAAGGCCGGCGGCAAGGCCAAGATCCCGTTTCTGCACGACCCCAACACCGGCACCAAACTCTACGAGTCCGAAGCCATCGTCAAGTATCTCTACAAGGAGTATGGAATCGAAGGCATCGAAGTGCCCGAACGCAAGCTGTGGTCATCCACGCTGGCGACGGCCACTCGCGGCAGGAGCGGGATGTTCGCGGCTCCCAGCAAGGCCGCCACAAGGCCGCTGGAATTATATTCCTTCGAAGGCAGCCCCTATGTACGGCTGGTGAGGGAAGTTCTTTGCGAGCTGGAAACGACCTACATCGTGCGCAACGTGGGCAAGAGCCCGGGCGCCTATGCCGAATTTTTCCCTCCGATCATTCGCCATAACAAGATGAAGAACTACATGCCCGCCACCGAGAACCGCAAAAAACTGATTGCCCGGGCTGGCAAGATGATGGTGCCTTTCATCGTGGATCCGAACACCAGGAAACAGATGTTCCAGACCCGGGACATCAAGGAATACCTCAGGAAAACCTACGGCGCCTGAGGTCGCCGCGCACGTCGCGACGGGCAGGCATGGCCTGCCCGGACAGCGGGGGCCGAATCCGGAACGCGGCCTCAGGAGCGGGGTGCCACCGGCTCCCTCATGGTCACGAATTCCTCGGCGGCGGTCGGATGGATGCCGATGGTGTTGTCGAACACGCTCTTGGTTGCGCCGGCCTTCATGGCGACGGCAAATCCCTGGACGATCTCGCCGGCATCGGCACCCACCATGTGCAATCCGACGACGCGATCGCTCGCGTTGTCCACCACCAGCTTCATCAGCGTGCGTTCGCTGCTGCCACTCAGGGTATGCCTGAGCGCCCTGAACTCGCTGCGATAAATGCTGACGTCCCCGAATTCCCTGCGCGCGTCGGCTTCGGAAAATCCGACCGTGCCGATGCAGGGATGGGTAAAAACCGCCGTTGGAATGAACTCGTAGTTCATCGTGCGCGGAGTCTTGCCGGCCGCCGGGCCGAACAACTGATCGACAACCATCATCGCCTCGCCCAGCGCGACCGGGGTGAGTTGGACCCGCGAGGTCACGTCACCCACTGCAAACACGGAAGGCACACTGCTGCGATAGAACTCGTCGACCAGCACCGCGCCGTCGCTGGCTTGTGCCACGCCCGCGCTGTCCAGGGTGAGCCTTTCGACGTTGGGCACACGACCGGTGGCATAGAGCACCGCATCGACCACCATGCTGTCACCGTCCTGCAAGCTTGCCCGCAGGCCGCCGGGCGTGTGTTCGACCGATGCAACGCTGCTGTCCAGGCGCAGGTCGACACCTTTCTTGAGCATTTCCGCGGCCAGAAAATGCCGCACATCGTCATCGAAACCGCGCAGCACCTGCACGCCCCGGTAAAGCTGGGTAACCCGGGAACCCAGGCCGTTGAAGATGGATGCGAACTCGCAGGCGATGTAGCCGCCACCGACCACCAGCAGCCGCCTGGGGAACGGATCGATGTCGAAGATCTCGTTCGAACTCAGCACGTGCTGGTTGCCGGGGAATTCGGGGATATGTGGTCGTCCACCCGTTGCAATCAGGATATGACGGGCCCTGAAACGCCGTGTTTCGGTCTGGCCCCCGGTCCCGCCAGTGACCTCGAGCGTATGTGCATCCACCAGGCGCGCATACCCGGTAATGACATGCACGCCACTGCCCTCGAGCAGCTTGTGATACACGCCGTTGAGGCGGGAGATTTCGTTGCGCCGATTGTTCTTGAGTGTGGTCCAGTTCAGTGTCGCCGAGTTTCCTTCCCAGCCAAAACCACGCGCTTCCCCGAAGCCCTCCGCGTAGTGCGCGGCATAGCTGTACAGCTTTTTGGGAATACAGCCGACATTCACGCAGGTCCCGCCCAGGCCATCCAGGCCACCGACCTCGGCCAGCATCACGCGAGCCCCGCGTTGCACCGCTGTTCGTGCCGCGCGCACTCCGCCGCTACCACCGCCAATAACGAACAGGTCCGCGTCGAACGCTTGCATTCTTGTCTCCAGCACCGGTTGAACACGCAGGATACGCGATGGCCAGGTGTTCGTCCGACAGATTTACCGGATATCGCGCAGGTCGCAGCACCATGCAGTTATTCCGACTGCGCCGGCACCGCATTCTTCTCCTCATAATGCTTGGTGTAATCGATCAGGCTACGGGCCATTCCGAAGAAGGAGCGGTGCGATGCGCGCGACAGCAGCAGCAAAACAATCGGCACCGTCACCAGGAAGGCACCGCTCAGCACGATTTCATCGAACACCCGGCTGTCGGCCGATGGTGCGCCTCTCAACCGCGACAACATCGCGTCCCAGGTGTTGCCGCCGCGATTGGCAATATTCATGACCCGGGCGACCAGATCGATGTCCTTGACTTCCCTGGCGGTGTAATTGGCCCGCATTTCCTTGCCGAGATCCACCGCGACCTCCGCGAAGTCGGCGGACACCAGCGCCCGCACGTAGGAAATCGCGATCCATTTGCGGCGGTCGAATCCGGACGGATCCATTTGTTCGATATGGGCCAGTTCCTCATCGGAAACACCCAGCGTATTGGCCCACTCGTGGTGTCCCCAGGTGCAATAGCGGCAATCGTTGAGTCGCGACACGGCGACCATGAGCTCCTCGCGAAAAGCCGGATCGAGATCGTGCTTGGCCCATACCTGGTAAATTGAACACGCTTCAGGCGCCAAGGCCACCATGCTGGCAACAAACTGCCGTGCCGTGATGGTTCTCTTGCGATAGCCACCAAAAGCCCGCTGCGGTTTCTTTGCGAGTCCCGCGTGCGACTTCGGCCTTGCGTTGCGGTTGCTGACGCTGGACATCAGGATTCCTCGTTATATCGTGACCCGTCCGCAAGGCTTGGCGTTGCGCCTGCATGGTGTCGCTCAGTGCTTTCCGACGGCCGGTTTCTTCGGCATCGCTGGTGCTCGCTTGGTGGAGGGGCCGGATTTTTTCGCTGCGGCTGCGCTGCCGCTGCGCAGGCAGGACTCGCGAACCGCGCGGCGCAGAACCTTGCCCACCGGGCTGAGCGGAATCGAAGTCGCAATGGTGATTGTACGCGGCAAGCTGTTGCGCGGCAGCCGCTTTGCCAGAAAGCCCCGCAACTCCTCGAGCTCGATGGACTCGCCGGGGAGCGCCAGCACCTCGGCGTGCACCGATTCGCCGCAACGCGCATCGGGGATGCCGACTACCGCCGCCATCAGCACCTGTGGATGCGAGCTCAGTGCCGCTTCCACCTGCGAGGGATAAACCTTCCTGTCATTGCAGATGATCGTGTCTTTCACGCGGTCCAGAACGTAGAGATAGCCATTGGCGTCAATACGGCCGAAATCACCCGACTTCCAGTAACCATTGCAGAATTCCGCGGCCGTTTTTTCCGGTGCGTGCAGATAGCCCATCGATATCGCTCGCGAACGGATCCAGATTTCGCCATCCCGCCCTTGCGGCACCGGACGCCCTTGGCCGTCAACAATCTGGACCTCGACACCGGGCGTGACGTGTCCGGCCGAAGCCAGGTGCGATTCGTCGCCGCCTTCATCGATCAGGTGATCCTCGCGGGCCAGAAAGGCCACCGCGGACGAGTGCTCCGAGCTGCCGTAGAGCTGCACGAAGATGTTGCCGAAACGCGCGATCAGCTGTTTCAGCTTGGACGGGCTGATCGGCGATGCGCCGTAATACATCGTCTGCAGCGACGACAGGTCGAAGTCGCGGGCTTCGGGCGCTTCGAGCAAACGGTACAGCATCGACGGTACCATCAGCGAGGCGCTCACCTTTTCGCGCTCGACCGCGCGGCACCAGGTCACAAGATTGCGATCGTTCATCGTGATATTGCAGCCGCCCTTGAACATGATCGGGGGAACCACGATTCCGCTGGCGTGGCTGATCATGCCGAAATGCAGCAGGCGCGCCGCCCCTACCGGAATGCAATCAGGCGTCGCGTAATGCAGATCCTTGGTCGCCATCCAGTTGTCGATGCTGTACATCACCGCCTTGGCGGCACCCGTGGTGCCACCGGTAAAGCGCAGGTAGACGCAATCATCGCGATCGTCATGAAGCACGTTGGGATTGGCCGCGCTCGCGCGCTTCATCAGGGTCCAGAAATCGAGCACACCGGGGAATCCGCGCGGCGCCGGATCCATGCTGACGATGCGCAGGCCGCGCTCCTTCAGCAGTGCATAATGCGTAGCCAGCAGGTCCGCTTCGATGAACACGACCTTCGGTTTGACCAGGTCGAGCTGGCGCGCCTGATCCTCCAGCGTATCGGTGGTGTTGGTATAACAGGCACAAGCTTCGCCCTTGAACGCCACGAACTGGCTCAGCAACGAGAGGTTGTCATTGTTGAGTATGCCGAGCCAGGTATCGCCACGCTTCAGATCGAGTCGTGTGTGCATCATGTTGACGATACGGTTGGTCAACAGGTGATACTCGCGAAAGCTGTAGCGGCGCTCACGTTCGATATTGACGATGCACGCAGCGTCGCCATAGGTGTTGGCCAGGTTTTCGCTGATGATGGAAAAATCGATCTGCATACAGTCGTTCCTCGGAAGTGCCGGCTGTAGCCATTCCTCACGCTACGGACGGCCACGCCCTACAGGTTTCTGGCTCCAGTGAGGGCATGTTGGAGAATCCGCTCGTGACATCCCCCCCCATGAACGGGGGGGGGCATCGCCGAGGGGTCAGGCCATAATCTATATCGCAAGGGCGTCGGGCACATATTTTCCGGAACGAGGCTGAAAGACATGAACAGGTCGGAAACACGGCTGCGCCAGGCAGCGCTGGTCATGAGGCTGATTGGATGGGGGTTGTCGGTCGGGTTGATCGCGTTGTTGTTTGTCTACCCACCGGGTTTTCTCTGGGGTGCGGTCTCGCCGGATAGCGCTTTCCCGCACATCGGGCCCGCGCACCCGCCCTCGCCCCATGATGCCCTGCACCCCTATCTCTTCATGCTCGCTGCGCTCTACGTCGCCTATGGCATCCTGATGATCCGGGGGGCACGGGATCCGAAGGCGAATGCCGCGCTGTTCGATTTCGGCATACTCTCCAGCGTGCTGCATGCGCTGGTGATGTTTCCGCAGTCGTTCTATTACCCCAACGAGCACGCCCACCTGTGGGCAGACATACCGACGCTTCTGATAATTGTCGTGGTGCTCTGGATCTGGCACCCGAACCGTATCCTGCGCCGGGCTGACCATGCCACTCCCGCCTGATTCGGCTCAATTCGATATCGTAGTCATCGGCAGCGGCTTTGGCGGCAGTGTCACGGCGAATCGCCTGGCGCTGGCCGGGCAGCGGGTGCTGGTGCTGGAGCGGGGGCCCTGGCGTGATTCGCTGCCGGTGCGCTCCATGGGCGTCGAGCGGCGCTCGCCCTTTCCATATGGCGTGAAGGCACTCACCCACCTGCTGCATTCGCTGCACCGGGGGCGGTGGGACCTGCGCCTGAACAAGGCCGGCATGTACGAACTGTTCTCGTTCCCCGGACTGAATGTGCTCAGCACCTCGGCAGTGGGTGGTGGCAGTATGGCGTTCGGCGGTCTGCTCGAGCCGCCACGTGAGCCCGCATTCTGGCACGACCGTCACCCGCAACTCGACCCGGCGAGCATCGAGCGTTACTACGGAAAGATACGCGCCGATATGGGCGGCGTGCGGCTCGTTCCGGAACAAACATTGCCGCAATCCGTGTGGACCCATTTCCCCGATGCCACAGGCGACCGTTGCCACCCGGCCGATCCGCAACCCTGCATGGCATTGTTGCTGCCGCCATCGCCGGCTGAAGCCGGGCGCACGGTCACGGTTTCCGCAGGTTTGGAGCGGCAATACTGTGCGTTCGACGGCGACAGCTTCCTGGGTTCGCGGGGCGGCGCCAAGGCGTCGGTCGATTTCGTCTACCTGGCTCCGGTTCTCGGCAAAGGGGTCACCGTTCGCGATCTTTGCCGGGCGAACACGATTCAGCCCCTGCGAGCCGCCGACGGCGCAGGCTACCTGGTGCATTTCTCCGATCTGACAACCGGAGAGAACGCAGCGGTTCGGGCCGGGCGGGTCGTTCTCGCCGCAGGTACCATGAATAGTGTGCGCTTGCTATTTACCAGTTCGCGAATGCCCTCCGGCCTGGTGCCGATGCCGTCCCTGGGCAGGACTTTTGGCGGCAACGGCGATCTGATGGCCGCCTGGAGCAGGCCAACCGCGGCGGTTTCGAGTTTCACATCGACACCTTCGCAAGGGGCGTTCGAGGTGGACGGGCACGAGGCCGTGAGCTTTGGCCTCGGCGGCTTTCCCGGCGTCCAGAGCTTGCCCCTGCCCATGTTCGTCAAGCGCAGGCTGGCAAGGATGTTCTTCCTTTATGGAATGGGAGCCGATAGCGGCAAGGCCGCGGTCACCTTCGAAAATGACCATCTGCAGCTCGGCTATGACCACCGCAAGGAAGCCATTTACGACGCAATCCGCAGCGGCCTCCGGATACTCGCCAGCGAGTCTGGCGACAAGGTCCGGGTATTGGGAAAGCCGCTCAGCGTGCACCCGTGGGGAGGCGCCTGCCTCGGTGCGGATGCCGATCACGGTGTTGTCGATCAACGTGGCGAAGTTTATGGCAACCCGGGGTTGTACATCGCCGACGGGGCTGCATTGCCGTCGGCACCCGGCGGGCCACCGTCGGTAGCGATCGCGGCATGGGCGCATCATGTCGCCGACGGGATTGCACAGTCGCCGTGACGGACTCGCCCGGGTGCCGGGTTTCAGCCAGGCGTGTCGAGTATGCCCATCATCCGGGCGCGGTCGAGCAGGTGCTTGCGGGTTCCGGCGTTGAGCTTGCCGAACAGGTTCTTGAGATGCCACTTGACGGTCTCGCTGCTGACGTCCATCGCCAGCGCGATTTGCTTGTTCGACATATTGCCGGCAAGCAACTCCAGTACTTCGCGCTCCTTTGGAGACAGCAACGAACTGCCTGCCACGCGAACACGGGTCGCCGGAATCCGGTCCGTGAGCCGCCCCCGGGCGTCCTCACGGGCTGCCGGTACAGTTCCATGCAAACGGTTTCGCCATGGCGCGAGCTCGGGGTGCGTGTCGGCGACGATCCGCGCCAGCCCCCACATGCCGGCCATGCTCAGCGCTTCTTCCAGCAACGCAGCACCATTCTCGCCGCTTTGCTCCCTGGCCAGGGCCCGCAGCAGGTAGCTCTGGAGGGCTTCGCGCCCGCGGCGCAACCGTTCCGCCTGCGGGACCAGCGTGTCGAGCCGTTCGAGCGCGCTTTGCCAGTCGCGACGCGCCACCGCCGCGTAGGCATGGGCCAGGCCGGTTTGCGATTCGACCACCGGCCGCAGCAGTCCCCAGGAATGATTTTCCAGCGTTGCCATCAACTCGACCAGCTTGCGCTCCGCCACCGCACAGACATCGCCGCGTCCGCGCTGGACGTGCACCCGGATACGCTCGGCCAGGCTGGCAATGCACAATCGCGGCAGCTTGCGCGCCTCGCCCAGTGCCAGCAGATGATCGAGCAAATCGAAGGCGCGGCGTTCTTCGCCATGGATCAGCGCGAGGCGCACGGCAGTCACGAAACCCATTTCGATCGCATCTGGGGGGGCTCGTCTTTCGAGGATGTCGAGACGATCGGCAAGCAGCGCGGCGGCCTCTTCGGGCCGGTCGCACTCGAGCAAGGCGGTGGCCAGCGCGGAAGCAAGCATCACCGCAATCGGGCTGCGCCGTCCGGACTGCACTTCGGCGCGGCCGAGTCCGACCCGCAGCTTTTGTGCCGCCAGCTCGACATGACCTTCCCAGATATAGCTGATGCCGACGATCCAGTCGCGCCAACCGAGCGCATAGCCGCCAGCCTGCTCATCGCCTGAATCAATCTGTGCGTAGCCGTAGCGGGCCTGCTCGGGCGAACCGCGGTAGAGCGTCAGCAGCGCCAGCTGGTTGATGCCAACCAGGTGAAGCAACGGCGAGTGGGTTGGTAGAGCCTCGTACCAGGAAGCGACGATTTGACCCATGTGATCGATGTCATCGGCAAAAACAGCGGCGGTCGCGCAAATTTCGGCACTCTCGCAGCGCTCGCCGGCACTCGCGCTTGCGTCATCGATGATCGAAGCCACCAGCTTGGCTGCCTCGGTGTGCCGCTCGCTTTGCGCGAGCATCCAGCCGACGGTCAGGCGCAGGCTGGTGCGGCGCTCGATTTCGGAGGATGGCAGCCGCTCGGCCCAGTCGGCGACCCTGGAGACCTGCCCTTTGACCATGAGCTCATGCAGCGAGCGCTCGATCAGCCCGTAGGCCCGGTCCTCGAGCCCGGCTTCGAGCAGGTGTCGCGCTGCCTCCTCGAACAGCTGATGCTCCGCCAGCCAGTCGCCGGCTCGCGTGTGGTATTCGAGCTGCTCGACCCGCGGCAGTTTTGCGAAACGTTCCTGCAGGAATTCCCGTGCCAGGGGATGAATCCGTAGCCAGGAGGTATGCGCGGCTTCGGTGAAAACGGGGGTCTGCTGGTGCAGACGACGCAGCTTGGCGGTGCTGCTGTTCTGCTTGGTCATGGCTTTGCACAGCGACGGCGACAGGTCATCCACGATCGATATGCAAACGAGAAAGCGTGCCAATGCCGGTGGCAGCTGATCGATCAGGCATTCGACGAAATAGCGATGTACATCGCTCGATAGTACCGAGAAGCCGGCAATTGCCCCGGGTATGTCGGGGCTGCGCTCGATCGTCGAAATCGCCAGCTGCAGGCCGAGCGCCCAGCCCTCTGTCAGCTGGTGAAGGCGCACACACGAATCCGGGTCGATGCGCCGGCCAAAACGATCCTTGAGCAGCGCCACTGTCTCGGCCTGGTCAAAGCGCAGATCGGTAGTGGACAGTGAAACAAAGCGGCCGCGACCGGGCAGACCGGAGACCGGCAATTTGATTGGCCTGCGCGAGGCAAGAACGATTTTCAGATTCGCCGGCGCATTGAGCAGCAAATAGACCAGCGAGCTGTTCAGCGTGGATTCGGGCAGCGCATGCACATCGTCGAGTATCAGCAGCGATTCAGTCGCCATTGCGGCAACTTCCGCCAGCCATTCGGTGATCGCCTCCAGCGAACGCTGTTCCGACTCGGCCGCGCGCAGGCATTCCTGTCCGAAGCCCGGCCGGCCGCTGCTCGCCCGCATCGCGACGGTCAGTCCGCGCGCAAGCTGGCTGTCGTTGTCCCCGTCGTCGAGCGTAAGCCACGCCACTATGGCTCCGGCCACCAGGGCTTCCTTGCGCCATTGCGCCAGCAGCGATGTCTTGCCGGAGCCGGCGGCGGCCTGCAGGGTGATGACCGACTTTTCGGCGAATTCGGCCAGCCCGCTGCCGAGGCGAGTGCGCTCCAGCACGGTTTTTGGAATTCGCGGCGGGGTGGTTTTCAATACCAGCTGTGGATCGGTCGCTCCGAGCGCCATCGGGCGCTGCCTCCATTATATTTGCCGACGAAGCCGACGATTTCCGCAATCAGGGAACTGCGCGTTCAATATACCAAAATAATGAGCGGGCACCCCGCGCCCAAAACACGGGACCGCCCCCCGACAAAGGGGGGGAAACAGCGCCCGGGTATCAGTAAGCTCCACCTTGGAGTTTGGTCATGATATGCGGGCGCAGCTGCGGATGGTCTGGTGTTTGCGGGCGCTCGTTCCAGGGCCGTCGCGTTTTGAAGATTCGATAATCGAAGGGAGAGAAATCAATGGATCGTTTGAACGAACTGCTGGCAATGGCCGGTCAGCGCGCCACCGAATTCAAAGCACCCTACGCCGGAGTATTCACGCCCGCGGAGGCCCATCAGCTGCTGACGCTGATGCCCGAAGCAAAGCTGGTCGATGTGCGCACCAGGGCCGAATGGGACTGGGTGGGAAGAATTCCCGGCGCGATAGAAGTTGAATTCATGGGCTACCCCGGCAACGCGCTCAACGCGCTTTTCGTCCATATGCTCGAAGCGGTTGCGGCCAAGGACAGCCCCTTGCTGTTCATCTGCCGCTCCGGTGGACGATCCCATCTTGCCGCGACCGCCGTCACGAGCGCCGGTTTTGGCCGCTGCTATAACGTGCTGGAGGGTTTCGAGGGTGACAAGGACGCCCATGGCCAGCGCAACCGGATCGGTGGCTGGCGTGCCGCCGGCCTGCCGTGGCAGCAATCCTGAAAACAACACCTTGCCATGTCGCGGTGCTGCCGCGAATGATCGTGGCAGCACGTCACCGCGGTGAGCGCGGCCTGCGCGCACCAGCCCCGGGAGACCGAAACCCTTGCACCGCTACACCCTGTTCCTGCTGCTGGTGGCAATCAACATACTGAGCTATGTGGATCGTCACCTGTTGCCGGCCTTTGCCAGCCAGATATCCGCGGATCTCGATCTTTCGCGGCAACAGTTCGGCCTGCTGACGGGCTTCGCCTTCGTGACCGTGTATGCGCTGAGCGGCCCGCTGATGGGCGTGCTCGCCGACCGGCTCAATGCGGCAAAGGTCATTGCCTGCGGCATCCTGCTGTGGAGCGTCATGACCGTTTTTACCGGCATGGCAAAGAGTTTTCTGCAAATATTGCTGCCGCGCATGGCGATCGGCGTAGGCGAGGCCACGCTGCATCCGGCTGCCGCCAGCATTCTTGGGCGGCTGTTCACGCCGCGGTACCGGGCGACCGTGTTCGGGCTGTTCTTCATGGGAAGCCAGATAGGGTTGGGGCTTGCGTACTGGCTTGCGGGCACCCTGGGCGAGACGATTGGCTGGCGCAGCATGTTTCATGTTCTCGGCGTGATCGGTATCGTGCTGAGCGCCCTGATGTTGCTTGCAGCGCGAACGACAGTCGCGGATTTGGACAAGCCCGGACTTGGGGCTCATGGCGACGAACGGCGATCCGTGCGCGAGATGCTGGGCGAACTGATCGAGGCGTTTCGCGGCAACGCGAATTTCCGCCATGCGGTGCTGGCCATGTCGCTGATCCACATGATCTACGCCAGCGGTCAGTTCACGCAGTTGTGGCTGGTGGCGGAGAAGGCAATGGAGCAGTCGGCGGCTTCATCGCTCTACGGCAGTGTCTACCTGATGTGCGCGATTCCCTCATCGCTGCTCGGCGGTATCGCGGCCGACTGGTTTACGCGGCGTTTTGCCACCACGCGGGCACTGTTCGTGGTGCTGGTGATGGCGCTCAGCGGCCCGTTGCTGATTGTGTTTCGCCTCTCGCCTCCCGGCTCCATGATGTTTCAGTTGGGCATGATCGCGGCGGTGTTCCTCCTCGCCTTTCCCTACGGTGCGATTTTCTCGCTGGTGCTGGATCATGCACCGGCCAGTATCCAGTCGACCGCGGTCGGCTTCACGATGTTCGTCGCCAATGTGCTGGTAATCGGCAGTGGAACCTATGCGATAGGCCTGTTCGCCGATCTGCTCGAGGCAGGGCAAATAACCGCGCCGATGACCAGGACGCTGCTCGGGGCGGATGTGATCACCCTGCTTGCGATGCTGATCTACCTGAAGTTGCACCGGGCGACGCGGCAATCTGCCGTCGGCGCCTGAACCGGCACTTCGGTCCCGGCGTGCCGGTCTTGCGAGCCCCCGATTTGATGCAATTCGCCGATATCCGTCCGCAAAGTCAACGGGTTTGCTCGCAGGGACGGGACTGTCGGGCCGGTCGCCGCTAGTCTGCGCAGTTCAATCTGCCGGATTTCCGGCCGGTGACGGTGCCGATTCGAATCATTCGAATCGACTTCTAAAAAACAGATGGAGGAACAACAGATGATTCAATCCGGATTCAAGCGCACCATGCTGGCGGTTGCGGTAGCGGCCGTGGAATTTGTCGTTGCCGATGTCGCCCCGGCACAGGCGCAGAAGCTCGATGAAATAATTGTTACCGCGCGCAAGCGCGAAGAGAGCCTGATGGACGCCCCGCTATCGCTCACCGCGGTGCAGGGTAAAGCCATGGACGAGGTTGGGGTGACCAACCTCGAGCAGCTGAGTTCCCAGGTGCCAGGCCTGCAGGTTGGTCGTGCCGCACAGACCAGCGCCATCTATATCCGCGGCATTGGCTCCGGTATCAACAAGGGCTTCGAGCAATCGGCAGGGATGTACGTCGATGGCGTCTACCAGCTGCGCAGCCGCCAGTTCACTGCCTCGCTGGTCGATTTGCAGCGGGTGGAAGTGCTGCGCGGACCGCAGGGCATCCTGTTTGGCAAGAACACCATCGCCGGTGCGATCAAGGTAGAGACGGCGAGTCCGAATCGGTGATGAGTTCAATGGCTCGCTCACCGCCGACTACGAGCCGGACCAGGCGACGGCGCGCGGCACCGCGGTGTTTTCCGGCGGGTTGACCGACACCCTTGCGGCGCGCGTTGCGCTGCGCTACCAGGAGTCCGATGGCTATGTCGACAATCACCAGCGTGGCGACGAGCAGAAGAAAGAAGACCAGCTGGCGCGTCTGACCCTGGTATGGGCGCCGAGCGATTCCGTGCAGGTCACGGCCAAGCTCAGCCACGTCGACATGGATGCCGACGGCGTCGAGATGACCAACCCGGTCGTCGACCGCAGCCTGCTTGCCGGCATGCAAGCCAAGACCAACATGCTCGGCCTGACCGATGTGATGGGCACGATTGCCGCGCTGTCCGTGCCCGGCTACCAAGCCTCGAGCGGCAGCAAGGAATACGATTCATGGGTCGCCAACGAAGCCTATTATCCGGGCGGCACGGACACCGAAAGCACCAAATCCACTGATGTCTCGGTGCGCGTGGACTGGGAAATCGGCGATCTGACCCTGACTTCTCTCAGCGCTTACTCCGATTTCTCGTTCGATCAGAATCACGACGTGGACTTCCAGAGCGGCAACGTGGTGCACGCCCTGGAGGAGGAATCACATGACCTGTACAGCCAGGAATTCCGCCTGAGCAGTGATTTCGAGGGCCGGCTCAATTTCGTTGCCGGACTCTACTACGAAGAGCAGGAGCTCTCGAGCGATCAGCAGACCTTTGTCGATGGAACCCTTGGCGGGGTATTTGGCCAGCTGCCGGCCAGCGCACTGAACCCGGCGCTGCCGCCGGTGCCGCTCTCGGCGCTTGGTATCAACAGTCTCTGGAATGGACGCGTGCTGGCCGCGCAGAATCCGGCGTACGCGCCGCTGATCGGGGCTGAGCAGGGCACAATCTACCGTAACCCGACCAACGATTTCGATAATGACACGATGGCGGCTTTTCTCGAACTCACCTTCGACCTGACCGAGGAGCTGGCGCTGGATGTCGGCGGGCGTTATTCCGAGGATTCCAAGAAAGACCATAAACGAAACTCGCTTGGCGCCGGTGCGCCGACTTCCCCGGTTCTGGTACAGAATCCCGACGGCAGCTTCACCGGCAATCTCGATCCGCTGAACAGTCAACTGGTGCGCTTGGTCTTTGGGCCGCTGTTGGGCACCTGGGCGCATGATCAGCAGCTCGAGCGCGACGAAGAGCATTTCGATCCCTCGGCGCGCCTGCGCTGGCAGGTCGGCGACGACACCATGGTCTACCTCAGCTGGTCGGAGGGTTACAAATCCGGCGGCTTCAACACCTCTTCGGACACCTCGAACCCGGACGGCACGCCGGGGCCCGGCACCACGTTCGGGGATGAATCCGCGGAAGCCTGGGAACTGGGCATCAAGACCACCCAGTGGGATGGGCGCATGCGCATCAGCGCGGCAGTGTTCCAGACCGAAATCCAGGATCTGCAGGTCACCTCGTTCCGGGGCACCACCTTCCAGGTCGGCAATGCCGCCGAACTCACCAGCAGTGGTGTCGAGCTGGAAACCCAGATCGCGCTCACCGACGAGATCGAGATCGGTGGTTCCTTGGCATACCTCGATAGCCAGTTTGATTCGTTCGCGAACGCCTCGTGCACGATCGACCAGGTTGCCGCGGTGGGCAAGGCCTGTACCCAGGACCTCGAGGGCGAGCGTGGACCCTACGCCCCGGAATGGAGCGGCACGGTCTACGCCGGCTACGAGCACGCAGTTGGCCAGAATCTGCTGTTGCGGCTGCGTGTCGATGGCATGTACAAGGACGAGATGTACCTCGACAGCGACCTGGATCCGAACACGCTGCAGGATGACTATGTCAAGGTCAACGCGCGCATAGCGCTCGCTGCCGCCGACGATCGCTGGGAAGTGGCGCTGTACGGGCGCAACCTCACCGACGAGACTACCTACACCTTCATGGTGGACGCGCCGTTGAGCGCCGGGATCTATGCGGGCTGGGTGGAAGAACCGCGCGTGTGGGGTTTGCAGGGGCAATACAACTTCTGAGTCCCGTTCTTGTGGTGCACGAAACCGCCTGACGGGCGGCTTCGTGCCTGGCGCGGCGTTCCGCGGAGTGCATGCTAGACTGCGACGATCTTGTGGGACCGTCAGCCGTCGTGACACGCGAAGCACAACAGTATTCCGTCATCGCATCCTATGTGCATGCGATTTCCTCGGCGCTGGACAGCCGGGGTGTCGATGCGCGCGCCGTATTCCGTGAAGCCGGCGTCGAATTCCAGGCGTCGCCCGATCCGCTGGCACGGCTGCGCAACGAGGAGGTCAGTCGCCTGTTCGAGGTGGCCACGCGGACTACCGGTGATCCGTATTTCGGCATCGCGGTAGGCAATCTGCTGCAGTTCAGCTACTTGCATGCGCTTGGCTACGGCCTGATGGCGAGCGCGACCTTGCGCGATTTCTATCAGCGCGTCTGCAATTATTACCGCCTGGCCTCGCCGAATGCGGATTTTCGCCACTTCTCGCAGGACGGTGCCTGTATCCTGGAAGCGAGCAATGTCCGCGCCAGTGTCTGTCATGAAAGCCAGGACGTGTTCGCGGTGCTCATGGTGCGCTACATGCGGTTCCTTTATCAGCGCGAGCTCGACCCCTTGTGGATGGAACTGGTGCGTCCCTGCCCGCATCCCGATGCCCAGCCATTTCTCGAATATTTCCGTTGCCCGGTGCGCTTTGCTGCACCCGTGCTGCGCGTTGCGATCGAGGAGCGGCACATGGATGAACCGCTGCCGGGCTCCAATCCGGAGCTGGCGCTGCAGAATGACCAGGTCGTGATCCGCTACCTGGCGCGCCTGGACAAATCCGATATCGTGACCTCGGTACGCGGCATGATCATTGCCGATCTGTCGGCGGGGGCCGTGAACAGGCAGAGCGTTGCCGAGCGGCTGCATATGAGCGCGCGCAACCTGCAGGCCAGGCTCGCGGCGCGTGGTACCACGTTTCAGGAGGTGCTCGACAGCACCCGGAGCCAGCTCGCGCTCGGTTACATCGAACAGCGGTCCCTGGCCATCAAGGAGATCACTTACTTGCTCGGATTTGCCGACACCGCCACGTTTACCCGGGCCTTCAGGCGCTGGACCAGCAATTCCCCCAGCGAATACCGGGCCCGCAAATAAACCGGCTTCACCTGGATTGCGACCTGTTACGGTTTGGCGCCCGCGCGGAACTCGGCAGGTGTTGCCGCGTGGGCCGCGCGGAAACTCGCGCTGAGATGGCTTTGGCTGCTGTAACCGCAATCCTCGGCAATACGCGCGATCGGCAGGCCGGTGGTCGCCAGCAGCTTGCGCGCCTGCTGCAGTCGCGCGGCCTGGATGTAGCGGTGCGGTGGTACGCCCATCGCTTCCCGGAACAGGCGCCGGAAATGCGCCACGCTGAGGGCGGCCAGCTCTGCGAGCTTTTCCACCGGCAAGCTGTCCGCCAGGTGCTCGCGGATATGGTCGAGAACCACCTGCAGGCGCAGCGCGTGGATGTGTTGCGGGCGGATACCGCCGGTTACCGGGCCGGTGAGTGCGCGGTACACCTGTTCGAGCATCACGGCGGCCAGCATTGACAGGAAGCGATCATCCGCACCACCCCCCTTCTGCAGCTCGTCCGCCATCTGCACCGCGCTTGCGGCGACCAGCGCATCATTGAACTGGAGCGGCCCGCCCCTGGCACTGGCGAGCCGCGCGAGCCGGTCGCCGACCCCGCAGAGGTGTTCGGGAAAATAAAATACCGCGAAGTCGGCGATTCCGTTGTAGTGCCAGTGCGTCGGGCAGCGCGGCGGGATCAGCACCGACTGGCTCGGCAAGCTGTTGATCCGCCAGTGCCCCTCCTCTCCCTCCTTGACGCGCATGCCACCGAGCTGGACCGTCAGCACCAGACTGCTGACGCCGGCCACGCTGCGCTCGCGCGTGCTGAAAAGATAACGCTCCATATATAGCGGGGTTGCGCCGTTGATCATGCCTTCGACGATCGGTGCGGTACCCAGATCCTTGCGTACGCGTCGCCAACGTTCCATGCCGTCCTGCCATGAGCGGAATTTGCCAACAATGCAGGGCGATCGCCGGCAGTACTCGCGCCCGCTATCCGCTGATTCCCACGGTGGGCGAGTTCACCAGCGCAGAGTCCAGGTGACAAACAGGTTGTGACTGTCGGTCCCGACGTCTTCCAGCGGACGCCCCCGGTTATAGCCAAAGCGGGCCGATAGCTTGCGGCCCAGCGGCATCCCGAACGATGCACCATACAGCAGGTTGCGCTTGCTGTCGTCCTTGCGCACGCCGCTGATCTGCGAGCGCCCGCCCCAGCCGTAGGCCACACCCGTGGAGACCCACCAGCCTGTGGAAAAGCTTCGTACCGCATGCGTCTGCAGCGCATAGAGCGGATCCTGTTCCAGGGTGTTGTCGCCGTAGAACTCGTCATTTTTCCCGAAGTAGTACGCGGACCCGGTGAGTTCGAAGGACCAGGGCCCGCGTGTGTGGAGTACGCCCAGCTGGGGTCGGAACACATAGCGATTCTGGCCCAGGTTGATCAGCTTGTCTTCATCGTAGCGGCCCAGCGGCAACTGCACGTCGAGCGCGATTCCCGCCGAGGTGCCGACGGGGTGTGCGGCGCGCCAGGCCAGGAATTCCTTGCCGTTGAGTGCCGGCGCGCCGGCGAAGTTGAATGACAGGCGCGCGTGCGGGTCGCCCGGTCCATTGCGGCCGACCGAGGTCGGCGCGCCATCGACCAGGCCGTCCCACTCGCTGTTGTGCAGTGGCAGTTGCAGGTCGAATCGTGCCGTTTGTGCGAACAGCGAGAAATACTGGATATACGAGAGCGCGACCGTGTGGGTGTCGGCTTTTGCCTCGTCGATACGCAGCACCGGGTCGAACTCGACGTCTCCGGAAGTGTACATGTAGCCGATGCCGGAGAAGCGGCTGCCGGTCGGGAACTGGCTCCAGCGTCGGGGTTCGATGTCCTGGGCGACGACGCTTGCGACGTGACTGGCCCACAACAGCAGGCAGATGGCGGCACGCGACAATGACTTTGGGTAAAGCGGTCTCATGCGCGCCTTTCCGGGGAAGCAGGGCGCTAACCATATTCCGGGGTTGCCACCCTGTCCAGCGGCGATCCATCGAACAGGCGAATGCGAATTGGGCGCCCGTCAGCGTGTGTAACAGCGGTGAGCGGAATTTGATAAAGATGGCGCGATCGGCGCAATCAATCGTGGTCATTACGACGCATGATTCCACGCCTCGCCACCACGTCAGCCAGAGGAGATGTCGCCATGCTCAAGCTGGGATCCAAATTGAGCCTGCCCTCGGTGTCATTGACCGGATTCGAAACTCCGCTTGCGGAGGAAGAGCGCGCGATCCAGTCCGCGGCGCACCAGTTTGCCAGGGATGTGCTGCGCCCGCTGGGTCGGGAGCTGGACAAATTGACCGCCGAGCAGGTCGTTGCCCCCGGCTCGCCTTATTACACGCTGTTCGCGGAAGCGGCCAAGCTCGGCATGGACCCTGGCCTGCTCGAGCAGTTGCCGCCCGAGATGGCGATTCGTGTCGAATCGATGATCGGCGAGGAAATGGGCTGGGGCGACGCGGGGCTCGCGGTTTCGCTCGTCGTCACGCAGTTCCCGCTGGAAATGGCCAGGGCTGCCGGCAACCAGGAGCTCATCGAGTTGAGCACCGGCAAGATCGGCTGCTGGATGATCACCCATCCTGACAAGGGCACGGATGTCGGTGCCTTCGACATGAAGCGCGAATGGGCGCCCCGGCAACAGGGCAACAAGGGCAGTCTGCTGGCCAAGGTCGGCAAGGACGAGATCGTGATCAACGGCCAGTGCTCGGCCTGGGTCTCCAACGGCGCGGTCGCTCAGGTTGCGCTGACCTATATGAGCGCCGACTACGGTGACGGATATTTCGATGCCGATGGCCGCCCCAACGGCGTCTGTGCGATCGTGCCGCTCGATCTGCCTGGTGTCTCGAAAGGCAAGCCGCTGGAAAAGATCGGCCAGCGTGCCCTGCCCCAGGGCGAAGTCTATTTCGACAATGTCAGGATCCCGAAGCGTTTCGCGGTCGCGCTGCGCGAGGAGTACTACGGCAACGTCGCATCGGCATGGTCCTTTGCCGGGACCCATATGAGCCAGATATTCACCGGGGTGGCGCGCGCCGCGTTCGAGATGGCTTTGCAGTACTGTCACGAACGCAAGCAGGGCGGCCAGCTGCTGATCGATCAGCAGCTGACGCGTTACCGCCTGGGCGACATGATGCGTCGTGTCGAGCTCTGTCGCTCCGTTGCCCGGCGCTCTCTCGCCTACGCGAGACTGACCCCCGCGGGCCATCCCTGGGCGACGGCTTCCGCCAAGGTCACGGTCACCGAGGAAGCCGAGAAAATCGTCGCCGATGCGTTCCGGCTGTTCGGCGGCAATGGCACCACGCGCGAATACCCCATCGAAAAACTGGTGCGCGATGTCCGCGCGGCGCTGATCGAGGACGGCGAGAACACCATGCTCACGACCCGGCTCGGCTTCCTCTGCCAGCAACTGTACGAAGACGGCTGGGCCCGGAACTGAGCAGCAAGCCCACTGACGGCAATCCGCCAAACACCGCTCGATTCAAGGAGAATTCAAATGGCAAAGTATCCCGTGGTCATCTATGGCGCCAGTGGCTATACCGGCATGCTCATCATGGATTGGCTGATCGATCAGAACATCCCGTTCACGGCGGTTGCCCGCAATGTGCAGCGCACCAGGGAAATGATGGCGCAGCGCGTGGTACGGCTCGAGTCTGCGACCTACGAGATCATCGAGGCCGAGAACACGGTCGAGTCGCTGGTCAAGGCATTCAAGGGCGCGAAGATCGTCTGCAACACCGTCGGCCCGTTCGTGAAGTTCGGTCTGCTCGCGGTGGAGGCCGCGCTGAAGGCGGGCTGTCACCATCTCGACACCACCGGCGAGCAGTCCTATGTGCGCAATGTGCGCGAGCAGTTCGGTGAGCTGTATCGCCAGGCCGGCCTGCTGGTGGCGCCGTCCGTTTCCTATATGTACAGCTTTGCCGAGATTGCCTGCGAGCTGGCGCTGGAAACCCAGGGTGTGGATGCGCTGGAAACCGCGACCCTGGTCCGCGGTCCGCGCGGCGGCTCGGCGGGTGTCAGCGTGGGCTCGGCGGCGTCGATTTTCGAACTGCTGCGTTCTCCGGCGTTCTACCTGTGGGAGAAGGAGCTGGTAGCGCATGCGGTCGATGCCTCGTTCAATATCGTGGCGCCCGAATTCATCCAGCCGGTTTTCGCGTTGCCGTGGAGCGGGACTTCGCTGCCGGTGTATTTCCAGGACGATGCACGGGTACGCAGCTGCCTGTCCGCGGTCGGCTTCTACGACGCCGAACCGATGATGCGCATGGTGCACGGACTCGCCTGCAAGTGGGAAGCGGAATACAAGGATCTGCCCGAGGAGCAGCAGGACGCGGTAATCAAGAGCCTGGCCGAAACCACCACGCCGAGCATGCCGCCGCGCGAGCGCACCACGCTTCAGCGCAGTGTCGATGTCGCGATCGGGCGCGGTCAGCTGTGCGCGGTGCGTGCGACCGTGCATGGCGTGACGCCGTATATCTCGACCGGCGCGTTGCAGGCCGCCGCGGTGCTCAAGCTGCTCGATGGCGAGACCGCCAAGGTCGGCTTCGCTTCCGGCTCCAAGGCCTTCGGGCATCGCTACCTGCTCGGTTTCCTCGAGCAGCGCGGTCTGGCTCGGGCATCGGTCACCCAACTCTGAGTCCGCGCAGGAGGCAGCCTCGTGGCCATCATTGATTTTTTCGACCGCGGCTGGCGCATCAACCCGGGCGGCGCCGCCTACATCCAGGACGATCACGCCCACAGCTTCGATGAGGTCGGCGAGCTGTCCTGCCGCATCGCCAACCGGCTGCTGGCACTGGGCTTGCCGAAAGAGACCAAGGGTGCGGTGTGGTCGGGGAATGATGTGACAGCCTGGATCTGCACGCTCGGCCTGTGGCGCGCCAACATGAGCTGCATCCCGATGAACCCGCGCAATTCGGCCGAGGACAATCTCTTAGTCCTCGACGGCTTCGATTGCGATGTGCTGTTCTACCAGAGTGCGTTCGCCGATGTGATCGCGGCGCTGCGCCCGCGCCTGGGCAGGATTCGGTTGTGGATCTGCATCGATGCCGAAGGCGCGGATGCGCCGGCGCTGGAACGCTGGCTCACCGGCACGCCCGCGACGCGGCCCGAGCAGCCGGTGGACATGGATGATGTCGTGTGGCTGTCACCGACCGGTGGTACCAGCGGCAAACCCAAGGGCGTGATGAACACGCACCGCAGCCTGCAGACCTTTGTCGCGCACTACCTGCTCACCTGCAGCTATACGGCAAGCGAGAAACCGGTCAATCTTGCCGCTGCGCCGATGACGCATACCGCGGGCCTGCTGTCGCTGCCGTGTACCGCGCAGGGTGGTACGGTCGTGATTCTCGGCAAACCGGAGCCCGCGCTGATGCTGGCGGCAATCGCCAGCTACCGGGTCAGCGAATTTTTCCTGCCACCGACGGTGATCTACAAGCTGCTGGAACTGCCGGGGATCGAGCAGGCGGATTTCTCCTCGGTGAAGTACCTGATGTACGGCGCCGCACCGATGTCGATCGAGAAGCTGAAAAAAGCCATCAAGCTGTGGGGGCCGATCATGACCGGCGGCTACGGCCAGACCGAGGCACCCGCCAGCATCGCCTACCTGCCGCCCGATCAGCACCTGGTGGACGGTGCGCTGGCTTCCGACGAGCGGTTGTCCTCGGTGGGACGCCCCAACCCTCTGGTCCGGGTCGAGATCATGGACGATAACAACCGGATGCTGGCCAGCGGCGAAGCCGGCGAGATCTGCGTGCGCGGCGACTTGCTGATGAAGGGCTACTACAAACGGCCGGAAAAGACCGCCGAGACCATCGTCGATGGCTGGCTGCATACCGGCGACATCGGCTACATCGACGGTGAGGGTTATCTGCACATCACCGATCGCAAAAAGGACATGATCATCTCGGGTGGTTTCAACGTGTATCCGAGCGAGGTCGAGCAGGTGATCTGGAGCCATCCGGCGGTACAGGATTGCGCGGTGATCGGGGTGCCTGACGAAAAATGGGGCGAGGCGGTCAAGGCGGTGGTCGAACTCAACGCGGGCCAACAGGTCAGCGGGCAGGAACTGATCGCGCTGTGCAAGACACGTCTTGGCAGCGTGATGGCGCCCAAGTCGGTCGATTTCGTTGCCTCCCTGCCGCGCAGTCCGGTCGGCAAGGTGCTGAAAAAGGAATTGCGTGCGCACTACTGGCAGCACGCCGAACGCAAGATCTGAACCCGGGGCAGCAACCATGACACCGATCTATATCGCCGGTATCGCGATGACCGTTTTCGGTCGCCATGGCGAGCGCTCGCTCGAAAGTCTTGCGCGCGAGGCTCTCGACGGGGCCTTGGGCGATGCAGGCTGCAGCCGCGCGGATCCGGGCATCGCATTCTATTCCGGCATGACCAATGGCTATCTGCAGGGTCAGATCGCCATACCCGGTCAGGTCGTGTTCAGCAAGATCGGCATCGAGGGCATTCCGATCTTCAATATCGAGAATGCCTGTGCCTCGGGTAGCTCAGCCGTGAACCTGGCGGTGCAAAGCCTGCGCGCCGGCACCACCGACGTGGCGCTGGTGCTCGGTGCTGAAAAAATGAACATTGCCGACAAGCAGCGGGCGTTCTCGATCTTCGAGGCGGGCTGGGATGTATCGCGCGCCGACGAGAATTTCGCGACCCTGGCCAAAATGGGTGAAGGGGTCGAGGTGCCGCCGGGCACTGAATCGGACCGGCCTTACAGCCGGTTCATGGCAATCTACGCCGCGATGTGCCGTTACCACATGAAGACCTACGGTACCACGCAGCGCCAGATCGCCGCGGTTTCGGCGAAGAATCATGGTCACTCGGTACACAATCCGTACTCGCAGTTCCGCAAGGCCTTCACCATCGAGGAGATCCTGGCTGCACCACCGATCACCTATCCGATCACGCTGCCGATGTGCGCGCCGCTCTCGGACGGCGCCGCCGCGGCAATCCTGGGTACCGACGAGGGTCTCGCGCGGATTGGCGCCGATCGCAGCCGTTGCATCCGGATTGCGGCGAGCGTGATTCGCAGCTTCACCCATCGCGGCCTCGATCAGCCGGAACTGCATATCGGGCGGCTGGCGGCGCAACAGGCCTATGCCGAGGCCGGGCTCGGCCCCGAGGACATGGATGTCGCCGAGTTGCACGATGCCTCGGCGATGGGCGAGATCATCCAGGCGGAAAATCTCGGCCTGGTCGCGCCCGGCATGGGCGGGCCGGCGGCCGAGCGTGGCGAGTTCACCCTCGGTGGACGCATTCCCGTCAACACCTCCGGTGGCCTCGAGTCCAAGGGTCATCCGCTCGGTGCGACTGGTCTGGGCCAGCTGTACGAACTGGTCACGCAGTTGCGGGGTGAGGCAGGAGCGCGCCAGGTTGCGGGAGCGCGCCATGCGATCCAGGAAAACGGTGGCGGTCTGCAGGGGATCGAGGAGGCCGCGCTGGCGATTCACATCCTGCGCCGCTGAGCGCCAATTCGCGCGGCAAGTGGCTGCGCAAATCCCCTCCCCGCGCAATCCACCCGGATTCCTGTCATGGGTTTTCGAACGAATGGCAAGCGCTTTCTGATGCGCATCATAAAAAAGCTTGTTCCAGCTTTTTTTTGCCACATTCCGCTGTTAGCATGGAACTGTCGGACCTCCCTGATGATCAAATCCCGCAATCGCATGAGACGAGAGATTTGACTGTAACGCTGCCCTACGGTCGGTCTGTCACATGATGTTCATGCTTTCTGTAATAGCGTCCGGCCAAAAGGTAACGAGAAAGTGGATCAGCTGAGGCTGCGAAAATACGAATCCCTGGGACCCTTCGAAATCAAGAACGACCTTGCGAGACTCGCGTCCTCGACCACCAAGGCTTCGGCCGTCAGTTACATGAACGCGGGGCGCGGCAATCCGAACTGGGTTGCGACCGAACCGCGCGAGGCCTTCTTCCTGCTCGGCCAGTTTGCGGTGCTCGAATGCAAGCGCGTGCTCGATCTGCCCCCGGGTGTCGGCGGGATGCCAAGAAAGGAGGGTGTCGCCGCGCGCCTCGCTGCCTGGCTCGCAAAGTATGACGAGCTGCCGGGAGCCGCCGTGCTTGCCGCGATGGTGCCGTGGGCCGTCAGGGAGTTCGGCTTCGATGCCGACGCGTTCGTCCACGAACTGGTCGACTCGATCATCGGTGACAACTACCCCGTCCCCGACCGGATGCTGGTGCACAACGAGAAAATCGTGCGCGAGTATCTGCAGTGGGCGATGTGCGGCACGCCGCGCCCGAAGGGCAGCTTCGAGCTCTATGCCGTCGAGGGCGGCACGGCGGCGATGTGCTACATCTTCAAATCGTTGAAGACCAATCGCCTGCTCAACGCCGGCGACACGATTGCGCTCGGCACGCCGATCTTCACGCCCTATCTCGAAATGCCCCACCTCGAGGATTACGATCTCAAGGTGATCAACGTGGAGGCCAAACAGGAGGACCGTTTTCAGTTCGGCGACGAGGAGCTGGCCAAGCTGCTGGATCCGAAGGTCAAGGCATTCTTTCTGTGCAACCCGGGCAATCCGAGCGCGGTGGCGCTGAATGCAGCGACGATAGAGAAAATCGGCGCCATCCTGAAAAAGCGCCCCGACCTGATATTGCTGACCGACGATGTCTACGGCACCTTCGTTCCCGGATTCCGCTCGCTGCTCGGCGCGTTCCCGCGCAACACGATAGGCGTGTATTCATACAGCAAATATTTCGGTTGTACCGGCTGGCGCCTCGGCGTGATCGCGCTGCACGAGAACAACCTGCTCGACGAACTCATCGCCCGCCATCCGGAGCCGGTACAGAAAAAGCTCGACAAGCGTTACGGCACATTGGTGCTCGAGCCGCGCAAGGTCCGTTTCATCGACCGCATCGTTGCCGACAGTCGCGACGTGGCGTTGAACCATACCGCCGGGCTGTCGCTGCCGCAGCAGGTAATGATGAGCCTGTTCTCGCTGTACGAACTGATGGACCAGAAAAAACTCTATCAGAAGGCGTGTCTGGGCATCGTCAAGAAGCGCGTCGAGGCAACCATCGAGGGCCTCGGTATCGAGGTCGCGCCGAACGAGATGTTCGATTACTACTACGGGCTGATCGATTTCGAGTTCTGGCTGAAGAAGTATGCGGGTGGCCAGGAAGTGATCGACTGGGTCAGGGAGAATATCCATCCGCTCGACATCGTGTTCCGGCTCGCCGAGGACTACGGCATCGTGTTGCTGAACGGTGGCGGTTTCGAGGCGCCGGACTGGTCCGTGCGGATATCTTTCGCCAACCTCGAAAGCCATGTCTACGACGATATCGGGCGCGCGGTGCGTGCCATCGCCCGCAGCTACAAGCAGGCCTACGAGGCGTCGCTGGCGCCGCCACCGGTGACCAAAGCCAAGACCGCCGCGCCGGGCAAAACCATCAAGGGCAGCAAAGCGGGCAAGCCCCGCGGGACCGGCAAGCGCTGAGTGAACAGCGCTGCGGCTGCGACCGCCCCGGTCCGCCACCACGACCCATCCAGACATCAGACGGGAGAGCGATCATGAGACTGACAGCAAAGACATTCGGGTTCCTGACAGCTTTCGCCCTGAGCGCCGTCGCGGCTGTGGCAAGCGCGGCCCCGCAGGCGGCGGCAACCCTGCCCAACATCCGGGTGCTCGCAACCGGCGGCACCATTGCCGGTGCCCAGGCCAGCGCCCAGGACTACGGGTACAAATCCGGCGCCTATGACGTCAACACGCTGATTCAAGCGGTGCCGAACCTCGACAAGCTCGCCCGCATCACGGGTGAGCAGGTGGTCAATATCGGCAGCCAGGACATGAACGACGAAGTCTGGCTCACGCTCGCGAAGCGCCTCGCCACGGCTCTCGAGTCGGACGACGTGGATGCCGCGCTGATCATGCACGGTACCGACACGCTGGAGGAGACCAGCTATTTTCTGAGTCTCGTCACCAAGAGCCCCAAGCCGGTCGTGATGGTCGGCTCGATGCGTCCCGCCACCGCGATCAGCGCCGATGGCCCGGGCAATATCTACAACGGCATCGCGATCGCGGCCAGCGCGCAAGCCAGGGGTCGCGGCACGCTGGTGTCCCTCAATGACGAGTTTCACTACGCGCGCAACGTGGTGAAGACAGACACCACCAGTGTGCAGACTTTCAGCAGCCTCAACCGGGGACCGGCGGGCCTGGTGCACACCGGCACCGTCGAGTGGTTCGAGCCGATGGACAGGAAAGTCGGCGCGGCGACCGAGTTCTCGATTGACGGCCTCGACAAGCTGCCGCGGGTGGACATCATTTATGCGCATGCCAACATGAGCGCGGACCTGATCGATGCGGCAGTCAGGAACGGCGCGAAAGGACTCGTGGTGGCTGGCGTCGGTGACGGCAACATGACCACCCCGGCGCTCGAGGCATTGAAGAAAGCCGCCAAGTCCGGCGTTGCCGTGGTGCGCAGCACCCGGTTGCCGATGGGCCTGGTGCTGCGCAACAACGAAGTCAATGACGACGAGATGGGTTTCGTCGCCTCGGGTGAGCTGAACCCGCCGAAATCGCGCGTGTTGCTGCAGCTCGCATTGACCAGGACCAGCGACCCGAAGCGTATCCAGCAGATGTTCTACGAGTACTGATCGAGGGCGCCGCATTTCGAGAATGCGGCCTGAGGTTTTTTGTTTACCGAATCCCGTTTGCTTGAAGGAGATATCAAATGAGAGTCCCGATGATTTCAAGACTGTTCGTGCTGGCGCTTGCGCTGGCCATCGGCGCTGGCGCACAGGCGGCAGAGCAGCTGCGCAAGGCCGATATCGAGGCGGCGTTGAATGCGGCCTATGACAAGTACAAATCGCTGCAGGAGGGCGCCAACGCGGATTACATACCGGCGCTCGCGAAGGTCGATTCGAATATCTTCGGCATCGCGCTGGTCACCACCGACGGCAAGGTGTACACCGCCGGCGACGTAGGCTCGGAGGTGTCGATCCAGTCGATCTCCAAGGTTTTCACCATGGCCAAGGTGATCGAGGAGCAGGGGCCCGACGCCATAGCCGCCAATATGGGCGTGGATGCGACCGGGCAGGTGTTCAACTCGATCGTTGCGGTGGAGCAATACCGCGGCTCGGAGATGAACGCCATGGTCAACCCGGGTGCCATCACCGCGACGAGCATGGTATCCGGTGCCTCGCGCGAGGAGATCTGGAACAAGATCCTCGGCTATTACAGCGATTTCGCCGGTCGCAAGCTCGCGGTCAATCGTGAGGTGTTCGAATCCGAGGCCGCGACCAACCAGCGCAACCAGGCGATCGGGCGGCTGATGTACGCCTACGGCCATATCAAGAGCGAACCCGACCGTGCCACCGATATCTATACCGAACAGTGCTCGGTGAACGTCAACGCGCGCGATCTCGCCACCATGGCGGCGACCCTGGCCAACGGCGGCAAGAATCCGGTGAGTGGAAAGAAGGTGCTGGAAAACAAGTATGTGCCCAACGTGCTCGCGGTGATGGCGACGGCCGGTCTTTACGACGACTCGGGCAAATGGCTCTACCGGACCGGCCTGCCGGCGAAGAGTGGCGTCGGTGGCGGCATTCTCGCGGTATCGCCCGGTCGTTTCGGTATCGCGGTCATCTCTCCGCCATTGGATGCAGCAGGCAACAGCGTGCGCGCGCAGAATGCGATCGCGGATATTTCCAATGCGCTCGGCGGCAACCCCTACGCCGTGCAACCGCGCCGCTAAGCAGCGTGAAGCCGCAGCCTTTCGCTACGGCTTCACGAATTCATCAATGATCAGGAGTTGTACATGAGTGGAACCGGCATGATTTCCGATGGCTTTTCCATCCCGGATGCGCGCGCCGACCATTGGGCCCAGGCAGCGATAGTCGGTCGTGCCTGGGCTGCGGCCGTGGCACGTGGCGAGGACGCCGGGAAACTCTGCGATGCCGCGCGCAGCGCGCTGGCGGAAATCGTCACGCTGGAGGATTTCTTTGCGTTTCCCGGGCTGCGTCTCATGCAGACTCTTCAGGAGCGGCTGCAGGGCGCCGATGCCGGTGGATTTGCCGCGCTGGCCCAGCGTGTCAACGAAGGCCTTGCCTCGGGTGCCTATCGCCATGATGCCGTACTGTGGGAGCCGGGCGAAGAGTCCGAGGTCACCCTGGCGGAATTTCTGCCGCCATCGTTCGATCACGAGGACAGTCACCGCCCCTATTTCGAGGTATTGATCGTCGCCGCGGCCGACACCTCGCATTTCGAGCACAACCGCCGGGAACTCAGGCGCCTGCGCCGCGCCGATGATCCGTTCATCTACGAAGTGCTGCAAGCGGGCAGTTTCGAGGACGCGATCCTCGCGACCCTGGCGAATCCCGACCTGCAGGCGGTCGTGATCGGCGACGGTTTCGGGTTCCGTTCGAGTCGCGACGCTCCCGGCTTGCGTGAGGCCCTGGCACGCACCAATCCATTCGATCCCGCGGCTCTCGATGTGCGCGACTACGGGCTCAAGCTGGCCTCGACGCTGAAAAGCCTGCGTCCGGAACTGGATATCTATTTTCTCACCGAGCGCGGGCCGGAACTGCTCGCCGCGCAACCGGAAGCCGAGGCGATCCGGCGCATTTTCTACGGTCGCGAAGAAATCATGGAAATGCACCTGGCCCTGCTCGACGGGGTCGGCGAGCGTTACGAAACGCCGTATTTCGACAACCTCAAACGCTACAGCCGCAAACCCGTCGGCACTTTTCATGCGCTCCCCGTTGCCCGCGGCAAATCGATTTTCCGCTCGCACTGGATCCGTGACATGGGCCAGTTCTACGGCATCAACCTGTTCATGGCCGAATCGTCCGCCACCACCGGCGGACTCGACAGCCTGCTCGAGCCGACCGGCAACATCAAGCGCGCGCAGGAACTGGCGGCGCGCGCTTTCGGTGCCGAGCACGCCTATTTCGTCACCAACGGCACCTCGACCTCGAACAAGATCGTGCTGCAGGCGCTGCTCGCCCCCGGCGATATCGTGCTGATCGATCGCAATTGCCACAAGTCGCACCATTACGCCATGGTGCTCTCCGGCGCGCAGCCACTGTATCTCGAGGCCTATCCGATGACGGCCTACTCGATGTACGGAGCCGTGCCGCTGCGCGCCATCAAGCAGGCCCTGCTGGCATTGAAAGCCGAAGGCAAGCTCGACCGCGTGCGCATGGTGGACCTGACCAACTGCACCTTCGACGGCCACATGTACAATCCGCGGCTGGTGATGGAGCAGTGTCTGGCGATCAAGCCCGATCTGATTTTCGTGTGGGACGAGGCCTGGTTCGGCTTCGCCCGTTTCTCGCCTTTCCATCGCCTGCGTACCGGGATGTTCGCGGCCGCCGCACTCGGACAGCGTTATGCCAGCGCTGCCTACCGGGAGGAATATGCGGCGTTTCGCGCCGAGGCCGGTGAACTCGACCCGGCGGACCCGCGGCTGCTCGACATGCACCTGCTGCCGGATCCGGATCTGGTGCGCATCCGCGTCTATGGCACCCAGTCGACCCACAAGTCGATGTCCGCGCTGCGCCAGGGTTCGATGATCCTGGTACACGATCAGGACTTCGCGCAGGTGCACGGCGCGTTCGAGGAAGCGTTCTTCACGCATACCTCGACCTCTCCGAACCTGCAGATCATTGCCTCGCTCGATCTGGCGCGCCGGCAGATGGAACTCGAAGGCTACGGCCTGGTGTCGCGCTCGACCGATCTCGCGTTGCGCATCCGCCGCCAGGTCAATGGCAACCCGCAGATCGCGCAATACTTTCGCGTGCTCAGCCCGGAGGAGATGGTGCCCGCCGCGCATCGCGCATCGGGCATCCGCGACTACGGCCCGCCGCACGGCAACTGGCAACAGATGGCGAGCGCCTGGAATCACGACGAGATTGCACTCGATCCGACCCGCCTGACCCTGGTTTGCGGCACGGCCGGCTACGATGGCACCGCGTTCAAGGGCTTGCTGGCCGAGCGCTATGACATCCAGCTCAACAAGACCTCGCGCAACAGCATCCTGCTGCAGACGAATATCAACAACACGCGCAGCGATGTAGCGCATATCGTGCGCGTGCTGGCCGAAATCGCCCGCGATATCGACAAGCAACTGCGCCGTGGCGGCGCGGCCGCGCGGGCAGAATTCGCGGCAAGAGTAAAAGCACTGATGGAAGACGTGCCGGACCTGCCGAACTTCAGCAGTTTCCATGATGCGTTTCGCGAGGATCCGGGCAGCGCGACCACCGAGGGTCATATGCGCGAGGCTTTCTACAGCGCCTATCGCGCCGACCAGTGCGAGTATCTGGCGGTGAATTCGCCGGAAATGGACCGCCGTCTGGAGCAGGGGCCGCAGGTCATCGCCGCCGATTTCGTGATTCCCTATCCACCCGGATTTCCGATCATGGTGCCCGGGCAGGTGATCACGGCCGATACCATCACCTTCATGCGCGAGCTGGATGTCAAGGAAATCCACGGCTACCACGCCGCCCAGGGACTGCGCATACTCAAACCGGAAGTACTCGCGGCGCGCAAGCGCTGACGGGTAGTTGGCATCGCAGGCGGGAGACACAATCAATGTGGCAGTGGTTCGCGGATACCTTGCGGAGCAATCCCGAGATCGCGATATTCCTCACCCTCGGACTTGGCTTCTGGGCGGGGAAATTCAAGTTCGGTTCGTTCAGCCTGGGAGTCGTGACCAGTACCCTGCTCGCGGGTGTGCTCGTTGGCCAGCTCGGCATCACGATCTCTGCCCACGTCAAATCCACGTTCTTTCTGATGTTCCTGTTCGCGGTGGGATATGGCGTCGGACCGCAGTTTTTCCGTGGTCTGAAGGGTGACGGTGTTCCGCAGGTATTGTTCGCGCTGATGCAGTGCGTGGCGGTGCTGCTTACCGCGGCAGGCGTCGGCTATCTGCTCGGCTACGACGCCGGCGGCACGGCTGGCCTGCTGGCCGGTGCCAGCACCATCTCCGCGGTACTCGGCGTCGCCACCGACAGCATCAACCAGCTCGCGCTCGACGCCTCCGGGAAGAAGGCGATGCTCGATGCGATGCCGGTTGCCTACGCGGTGACCTACCTGTTCGGCACCGCCGGGTCGGCGTGGCTTCTCGCCACCCTCGGGCCGAAGATCCTCGGCGTGGATATCGCCGAGGAGTGCCGCAAGTACGAGGCCGAGATGGGCGGTGCGCTGGCCGACGATCCCGACCGTCTTTCCGGTTACACGACATTCGTGTTGCGTGCTTACCGGCTCACCGACCCGAGCTGGGTCGGGCGCACGGTCGCCGAATTCGAGGCCAGCTTCGTCGGCCAGAGAGTGTTCGTCGAGCGTCTGCGCCAGGACGGTGAACTGCTCGATCCGGCTCCCGAGCTGGTGCTGCGACAGGACGCGATCATCGCCATCGCCGGGCGGCGAGAGGTCGTGCTCGAGCGCGCCCTGCAGCTTGGCGTCGAAGTCGATGACCGCGAGTTGCTCGACCTCGAGATCGAGCGGCTCGACGTCGTGATCACGCGCAAGGAGGTTGCCGGCCTGTCGCTGCAGGAACTCGCGACCGGCGGGCTCGGTGACAACCTGCGCGGTGTGTTCTTGCGCAAGATCCTGCGCACCGGGGTCGAGATGCCGATCACCATGGGCTTCAGGCTGGAGCGTGGCGACACGCTCACGCTGGTGGGTCCGCGTACCCACGTCGATCGCGTGGTGCCGCAGATGGGCTATGCCGATCGTCCCACCGACGAGACCGATATGGTCGTGATGGGTGCGGGTATCGTGATCGGTGCGCTGATCGGCGCGCTGACATTCCGCCTCGGCGGCGTGCCTCTCAGCCTGAGTACCAGTGGCGGTGCGCTGATCGCGGGGCTGGTATGCGGCTGGTTGCGTTCCGTGGATCGTACCTATGGCCGCATCCCCGGCCCGGCTTTGTGGGTGTTCAACAATATCGGGTTGAATGTTTTCATTGCAGTGGTGGGCATCAGCGCCGGCCCGGGGTTCGTCGCCGGACTCAAGGCGCAGGGTCTCGAGCTGTTCCTCGCCGGTATCGTGGTGACCACCGTACCCCTGATCATCGGCCTGCTCGCCGGGAAATACCTGTTTCGCATGAAGGCGCCGATCATCCTCGGCGCCTGTGCCGGCGCACGCACCACCACGGCCGCGCTCGGCGCAATCGAAGAGGAGGCGAAGAGCAAGGTTCCGGCCCTTGGCTATACCGTGACCTATGCAGTCGGCAATACGCTGCTGACCGTGTGGGGCGTGGCAATCGTATTGCTGATGAGCTGAGCCGGAGGCGAGAGTTGCAACTGATTTTTTGATCGTAAATCCAGGAGTCCCAACATGAAAGAACTGATATTGCCGCATCGCGGAACGGTTTCCCGCCCCCACGCAGCCCTCGCGGTGATGTTGTCGGTGCTTGCGCTGCCATTGTCGGCCCACGCCGACGATGTCGCGGACCTGAGACGCGAGCTCGAGGCCTCGCGCGCCGCGATCGAGCGCCTGGAACAGCGCATCCTCGATCTCGAATCCGCGCGCACGGCTCCCGCCGCCGCAGCGATGGCTCCGGCCGTTGCCACGGCGCCGGCAGTAGCGCCGGCAGCCGCGACGCAGCCCTCCAACGATGCCAAACTCGATGTCTACGGTTTCGTGCAGCTCGACACGATCTACGATTTCAATCAGTCCGACCCCAACTGGAAGGACGCGCTGCGCGTCTCGAAGATCCCGATCAACTGCCCCGACGACGCCGGCTGCGGCAAGGATGGCGAGACCGTTTTCGGGGTGCGCCAGACACGCATCGGCGTGCGCGGCAAGATCCCGACGGAAATTGGCGAGCTGAACACCAAGCTCGAATTCGAACTGTTCGGCGTAGGTGCCGACGAAGGGAAGACCACGCCGAGGCTGCGCCATGCCTGGGCGGAGCTCGGCGAATTCGGCGCCGGCCAGACCTGGTCGCTGTTCATGGATCCGGACGTGTTCCCCAACACCATCGAGTACTGGGGTCCGACCGGCATGATTTTCGTGCGTAACCCGCAGCTGCGCTGGACGCCGTACCGCACGGCAGGCCAGCAGTTTGCGATCGCCCTGGAATCGCCGTCCTCGGCACTGGACACCGGCAAGATCTCCGACATCGACCCCGACGATAACCCGCTGTCGATCCAGAGCGAGAACAACCTGCCCGACCTGACCGCGCAGTGGCGCTCGAGCGGTGACTGGGGCCATGTGCAACTGGCCGGCATCGTGCGCTCGGTGGGATTCGAGACCGCCAACACCGCCAATGGCAATCCCTCGGGCGAGGAAACCGGCTGGGGCTTGAATGGCAGCGCCAGCATTGCGGTCACCGGACGCGACAAGCTGCACCTGCAGCTCGCCTATGGCGAGGGCATCGCGAGTTATATCAACGATGGCGGCAGCGACCTTGCACCGAACGACGATCTCACGGGTGCGGAACTGCTTCCGTTGCTGGGCGCACTTGCCTATTACGACCACTACTGGAGCGAGCGCTGGAGCAGCAGCATCGGCTGGAGCATCGCGGAACAGGACACCACCCGAGGACAGTACGGCAGCGCCTACGAAAGCGCGCAGTATGGCAACCTGAACCTGTTGTACTATCCCGCGCCGGGGATCATGATCGGTGGCGAGCTGATGTATGGCGAACTGGAGCTGAAGGACGGCAGCACGGCCGATGATACGCGCATGCAGATGTCCTTCAAGTACAGCTTCGACTGAGGGTGCGGGGCTGATGCCGGCACGCCGGCAATCAGCCTGATATCGGCATCGCCGTGCGATCGCGCTCCTTTGTGCATGTTCGCGTCGCAGCCACCCGGTTTGGTAACTCCCGGTAATCGATGGGGTAAGTGAAAGTGCAATCAGGATCGTTGGTGATCGATTTTCTGCGGACCAACCCCGTCTTTACCCTGTTCATCATTCTTGGCGGTGGTTATCTGCTGGGGCGGTTGCGCATCGGGCCGGTTTCGCTCGGGCCCGTCGCCGGCGCGCTGCTCGTGTCCCTGGTGTTCGGGCAATTCGGGTTCAAGGTCAGCGAAGGTGCCCAGTCCGTAGGTTTCGCGCTGTTTATTTTCGCGGTTGGCTACCAGGCGGGGCCGCGCTTTTTCGAAGTGCTGAAAACCCAGGGGCTGCAGTACCTGGCGCTGGCACTGTTCGTGGCCGGTACCGGCGGAGCCATTGCGATCGCGGCCGGCCGGCTGCTCGATCTGCCTTTTGGTGGCACGGCGGGACTGCTCGCCGGCGCGATGACCACTACCCCCACGCTCGCTGCGGCGCAGGACGCGGTCCGTTCGGGCATCGTGGCGCTGCCCGAAGGGGCAAGCGCGGACAGCGTGCTCGCCACTATCGCCTCGAGCTATGCGATCACCTATATCGTGGGTCTGCTTGGCATCATTGCGACGATACGCATGCTGCCGCGCGTGGTCGGCGTCGACCTGGCCGCGGAAGCGGCAAAGATGGAAGAAGCGGGCAAACCGCAGCGTGGCGGTCAATTGCAGGCACGCGCCTATCGTGTCACCCGCCCCGAGGCATGCGAGCCCACGGTCAGGATGATTCGCGCCCGCTTCTGGGACGCGATGTCGGTCACGAAGTTGTTGCGCAACGGCGAATGGGTGCGTCTCGGCGACGATGAGCACCTGCAGCTTGGCGACGAGCTCCACGCTTATGGTGACTCGAGCTTTTTCCGCGGTGGAGTCGAAGAACTGGGGGAAGAAATTCCCGTTTCGCCCGAAATCGACATGTCTGCGGACTATACCCACGTCGTCATCGCGCGCCGTGGCGCGGTCGGCAAGACGATCGCGGAACTCAATCTCGCGCGCAACCACGGACTCGTCGTCACCGAGGTGCGGCGTGATGGTGTTCGGCTTCCGCTCAGCAGTCACCTGCGTCTGCAGCGCAGCGATGTGCTGAGCGTGGCAGGACCCAAGCCGGGCTTGCGAGAGATGCAGGAAGTCCTCGGCCCGGTGGAGTCGGGCATTGCCGAGACTGATATGGCGACGTTTGCGTTTGGCATTGCGCTCGGTGCCCTGATCGGCGTTTTCGCCATCAATGTGGGCGGGGTGCCGATCGGACTGGGCATGGCCGGGGGCTTGCTCGGCTCCGGGATTTTCGTGGGCTGGTTCAATGCCATTCGGCCGACCTTCGGCAGGTTTCCCGAGGCCGCGCGGTGGATACTGATGGAATTCGGGTTGATGATCTTTATCGTTGGCGTCGGCTTGCAGGCCGGTGGCCAGATCGTCGCGACTTTTGCAAAAGCGGGCCCGGCGCTGGTCCTGGCCGCGATCCTGGTGGTCGCGGGACCAGCCCTGCTCGGTTATGTCTTTGGTCGCAAGGTGTTGCGCCTGCATCCGGTGCTGCTGCTTGGTGCGCTCACCGGTGCGATGACCAGCGCGGCCGCCATGGCGCTGGTCAATCGCGAGGCAAAGAGCGCGATACCGGCACTTGGTTATACCGGAACCTACGCCTTCGCCAACGTGATCCTCACGGTCGCCGGCACGCTGATCATGTTCGTATGAGGGGCTGCGGCAACTGATCCGCGGCCATGCCGTACCGTGGATGGCACATCAGTTACCGGCTGCTCTTATCTCGCTTGCCAGTTGCACCAGCTCGCCGGGCGACACGAAACTCTGGGCACGCAGCTCGCCGCCGTACTTGTGCACGACCTCCCTGAAATGGCGCTCCCAGACGTTTTCGAACAAAACGATGATCGCGGTGTGATCCGGAAGCAACTTCGCTGCTATCGAATGAATGTCATCCACCGTCAGACCGAAATCGCCCGCTGCGGCAGCACGGATTGCAGATTCGATGTGGTCGGCCGTGGACTCCGCGGCACCTGCCCGGCGGCTCGCGATCATGGCCAGCAGCGCGTTGATTTCCGGTGCGTCGTCGGCGTTCTCGAGCCGGCCGCCCTCCATCGCCGAAATTTTGCCGTTGGCATCCTTGCTCACCAGCACGAACGCATCCGGCCTGACTTCGCTGCTGGCCCAGAGCTCGCGCAGTTCGTCCATGAAATCGAACGGCAACAGCACGCCCGGAAAGTGCGTCACCATCAGGTTGAGCGAGCCCAGTTTGCCGAAGTCCATGCGCGGCAGCGCGGCGGGTGTCGTCGCTACTGCTGCCGGGCGTTCGCCGCGAATGAAGATGCCGAGATGATCGAGCACCGGGTTTGCCGCGGCCTCGCCACCCATGATCTGGTGCCAGTGCCGTTCGAATGTCTCGCGGGGAACAAAGGCCTTGCCCATGCGCAGGTAGGGATCCTGGAAATACACATGCTCATCGTCCACGCCGAGCACGACGATGTAATGGCCGTTGTCCCAGTCTTCCTCCGGGCGCAACGCGGAGCTGCGCTGACTGCGCCAGACCTGGGCCAGCGCGATCATCGGGTGACCAAAACGCCGGACCTCGTCGAGGCTGAGGTTATCGCGCAGTTCCGCCTCGAGGCCCAGCGCCCGCACGCCGCGCACGATGTTCTCGGGATAGGAGCCGACGTCGGACGACGTGCCGATCAGCTTCATGATCGCGGTCTCGTCGAGCTCGCGCCCCCAATAGCCCAGTACCGCCTGCAGCGCCGATGCGCCGCAGGAATACTCGGTGATCTGGCGCGTTCTGGACAGCAGCTGGAAATTGCTCATGATTCACGCTCCCGGACAATCAATTTGAGAATATAGGCAAAGGCCATGAGTGAAAATACCCTGCATGCAGCGAACGACGGCGACTCGCCGCAGCTCGTTCCGGAGCTCGACAATTTTTCGCTCGTGCTCGGCGGGCCGCTGTACCAGCTGTTCCGCAGGCTGCGCCTCGAGGACCAGGCCGAGGATTATCTGAGGAGGCGTATTTTCGTCCTCGCCGGGATCGCCTGGATACCGCTGCTGCTGCTGTGCCTGGCAGAGGGAACGCTCTTTGGCGGGGTGGCAATCCCCTTCATCGGCGACATCGAGACCCATGTACGGTTCTTGCTGGCATTGCCGCTCCTGGTTGTTGCGGAGCTCGTCGTGCATCTGCGCATGCGTGGTATCGTGGCCCAGTTTCTCGAGCGAAGGCTCGTCTCGGGGCACACGCTGCGGCAATTTCGTGCCGCTCTCCTGTCGGCGATGGAGCTGCGCAATTCGACGCTCGCCGAGCTGTTGCTGCTGGCGATCATTGTCCCGGTCACCTACTACCTGCGGGCGGATTTTCTCGCTCCGGAGGTTCCAACCTGGTACGCGCGGCTGGTCGAGGGCGGCAATATCACGCTTGCGGGATACTGGTACTGGTGGGTCAGCAATCCCCTGCTGCAATTCCTGGTACTGAGGTGGTACTTTCGCCTCTTCATCTGGGCGCGCTTCCTGTGGCGGGTTTCGCGAATCGAGCTTGCGCTGCTGCCAACGCACCCGGATCGTGCGGCGGGTCTCGGGTTCCTCGGTGAGAGCGCGTACGCACAGGCTCCGCTGCTTGCGGCCCACGGCGCCGCGGTTGCCGGACTCATCGCCAACCACATTTTTCATGAAGGGGCCTCGCTGGCGGCATTCAAGCTCGAGATCGTCCTGCTGGTCCTGATCCTGCTGTTCATGGTGCTGCTGCCGCTCTGCGTCTTTGCGCCCGCAATCCTCGCCGCAAAGCGACAAGGGCTGCGCGAATACGGCCGCTTTGCCAGTCACTACATGCGCGAATTCGATCGCCGCTGGTTGCGCAGTTCGGACCACGACGGCGAGAGCATGCTCGGTTCGGGCGATATGCAGTCGCTGGCCGACCTCGGCACCGCGTTCTGCGTGATCCGGGAAATCAAGGCAGTACCCTTCGGGCGCGATACGCTGTGGATGCTGCTCGTTGCGACGCTGGCCCCCATCGCCCCTCTGGTTTTCACGATGATTCCTCTGGAGGAACTGCTCAACCGCCTGATCGGGGCGGTATTCTGAGCGGGCAGCGCCGGGCGGTCCGCCTCAGTAGCCCGGCGGCGCGTTGACGATGACATAGGTCACGCCGCTGTTGGCATAGGATTGTGAGTACCACGACGATCCGCACCGGTAATAGCCAACGCCGCTCACGTTGTAGAACGTTGCCGAGCAGGGCAGGGTCGAGTAATAGACCGGTGCCGTTGCCGCGGCGACCACCGCTGCGGTGCCGACAACAGCGGCACCGACGATGATTGCCTCGGCGAGGTCGTCATTGTCCCAATCGTTGTCCCAGTCACCGTCGATTTCGTCGTCGTAGAAATCCTGCCGGTCTTCGCGGGCATCATCGGCGTGCTCCTGCCAGTCCTCGCGGTTCTGGTCCTGGTTGTCCTGGCGATCCTGCTGACGATCGCCGGCCGTGTCCTGGCGTTGGGTCTGCCTGTCTCCGCTGGTGTCCTGTCGCTGGGTCTGCCTGTCTCCGCTGGTGTCTTGTCGCTGGGTCTGGCGATCGGATGCGGCAACCTGCCCGTCCTGCCGGGTCTGGCTACGCTGGTCCGCTGCCCGCGCCTGCTGATTGCCCGGCTGCTGTGCGGCCTGCGTGCGCTGGGATGTTTGGGGGGGCCGCTGCTGCGATGTCTGCGGACGCTGGCTGCTTCGGCTGGAGGCGCTGCTGCGCTGGGAACCGCCGCGCGAGGAGAAGCCGCCATTTGCCGCCGGACCGCTGCGCGAGAATCCGCCGCCGCCCCGTCCACCACCACCACGTCCGCCGCCGCGCGCATCCGCCTCCTGCTGGATATAACCGGCCAGGATGAAAAGCATGGTCACCATGCAGGCGGCCCATTTGCGGGTGTGGCGGTTCATGGTTGTTCTCCCTCGAGCGATTCGGCCGCCGGCGGCAGTGCGACCATGGAACCCATGCGGGCCAGGAACTGGATTTTTCGCGCGTCCTTCGGCGGTTTGAAAGCGAACACTGCATCGACGGTGTCAGGCGCGAGATTCCAATCGACAAACTGGGCGCGAAACTGGGGCTGGCCCTTGTAATCCCGGTAAGTCAGCACGATGCGAAGCGGCAACGGCTGCGGGCCGTCGCTTACCCAGATCTGGAAATCCACGGTATCGCCGCGCGCACTCAGATGATGCGCGGGGGCGCCGAAAATCGTCGTTGATTCGACATAATCGACCGTCTTTACGCGGCGCTCGAATGCGCGTGGCAGGCTTTCGGTCAGCAGCAGTGCAAGCGGCAGACGCATCTTCAGATCGCCAACGAAGGTTTTCAGCGCCGCGTCGATGTCTCCCGCCTGCTTGCTCTGTGCATAGACGTTCTCGTCACCGCTGAACGCCGAGAGAGTCTTGCCGTCGAAGAGCAGCTGGTTTGTCTCGCCGTTGCTTTCCTCGACCTCGACGCGCAGATGGTCGGGCCGGCGAACCGTGATCCTGCGGATTGCGGCAAATTCGAGCTTTTCCCCCGTATCCTGCAAGGAGTCGTATGCGCTCAAGACGCGCATGCTGTAGCGCGGGGTCTTTGCCATGAACTGCGCCATGCCCATGAGGATGGCGCGGGCATCCGGGGCGCTCGCCGTCGGCTCGGCGCCGGAAGCGACCGGCGCGTCCTCGGCGTAGCATTTGCCGCCGACCGTCGCCGCCAGCACGAGGGATGCGCAGAAAGAAAAAAACCTGTTCGATCGTTTGCGGTTCATCGGGTTCGACCTCGGGAAAATGTTATCTGGCACTTCATGAAACGGCCTTGCGCGCAACGCTCGCCACCGCGGCTTCCACGGTCGCGAACATCCCGGCCGATCCCAGTGTCTCGGGGAGACTGGTACGGCGCACGGCGCTCAGCGAAGTCGGGTTCAGCGCGGCCAGCACAAGGTTGATACCCCGAGCACGGAATCCGGCAGCCATTTCCACCAGTCCTTTCAGCGCGGTGTATTCGAAATCCGGGATCGCGCCGCAGTCGAGAATCAGCGCCGTGGGCATTGCCGATTCCACCAGTTCGCGCAGCTTCTCGCCGACGTTCTGCGCATTGGCAAAGTAGACGCGGCCCTCGATACGCGCGATCAGGAGTCCTGGCGTCGATTCGTCCTCCCGGTGCTCCGCAGAGCGGGGGCGAAACACGTTGGTGCCCGGCTTGCGGCGCAGTTCGTAGACCATGGGGTTGTTTGCCTGATACATCAGGCTCAGCATCGACAGCAGCACGGCAACCAGGATTCCCTTCAAGGTCCCGAGAAATATCACGCCGAGAAAGGCCGCGATGGCCCAGCGGAACTCGACTGCGCGGACTTTCAGGATTGCCCGCATCTCGCCGGGATCGATCAGGCCCACCGAATAGGCGATCACGACCGCAGCCAGCGTGGCATGCGGCATCTTGCCTATGATCGGAGCAAGAAAGAGCATCGTCGCCAGCGCGGTCAGGGCCGCGACCATCCCGGCAACCTGGCTTCTGGCGCCAGCCAGGGTGTTTATGGCGGTCTGCGATGTCCCGCCACCTCCCGGCATCGCGCCAAAAAAGCCGCCCACCACATTGCCCATCCCGGTTGCCACCAGCTCCTGATCCGATACCACCCGGGCTTCACCCTCGCGGCGGAACGCGCGGGCCGCCGCGATGGTCTCGGTGAAGCTCATCAGCGCAATGCCGAGCGCCGCCGGCCACAGCATCAGCAGCAGACTCCGGTCCGGGCTCGAGAACGCTGGCAGCCCGCCAGGAACGGTCCCGACGACACTGACGCCAGCGGCCTCCAGCCCCAGCAGTGACGAGGCGGCAATCGCCCCGCCAATGGCAATCACCGGCGCCGGCGCGCGCGGCAATACTTTGGCGACCAGCACCAGGCATAACAGGGTGGCGACGGCAACCAGCAGCGTCGTCATCGAACTGTGAGGCAGCCCGGATGCGATCGCGAACAGGTCGCGCAGGAATCCGCTCTTGTCGATATGCACGCCGAGTACCTTGGGCAACTGGTCGACGACGATGACGCAACCGATGCCGGCCTTGAAGCCGGTGAGCACCGGGTCGGAGATGAAGCTGGCGAGGAAACCGAGCCGCAGCACGCGCGCTGCCAGCAGCATCAGGCCAACCAGCAGCGAGAGTGTTGCGGTTGCCGTCAGCAGTGGGATATCCGGCTGCGCGGCGGCCACCTCCCCGAGCGCGGCGCCCGAAAGGATGGCGATGGTGGTGGTCGTGGTCACGCTCAGGGTCGCAGAGGTACCCAGCGGCACGTAGACGAGCGGCGGGATGAACGCCGTGTACAGGCCCACCTGAAGCGGGAGGCCGGCGATCGCCGCATAGGCCATGGCCTTGGGAATCACCACGGCTGCCGCGGTCAGGCCCGCGACGATGTCAGCTCCCAGCCAGCCCCGTCGGTAACGTGCGATCCAGCCGATCGCGGGGACGAGGCTCCTCGAGGTGCTGTTCACTGTCGATCATCTCCCTTGAGCCTGCGTGTCGCGCGCAACGCACAGAACAAAACTCGTGTGCCGGGTCCCGGTGGCGGCACCGGCGGTTGCGCTAATCAATATTTGACTGAGTAGCCCCGCGCTTCTATGCAGGCACCGTAAGCACTCTTGAACCCATCGAGCTGCGCCGCAGCTTGCTGCTGGGCCGATTGCTGCGCCTGCTGTGCCTGCTGTTCTTTCTGCTGGCGGTCGGTCGCACCGCCGCGCATGACGCCGAGGGTCGCGCCGATCGCGGCGCCCTTGCCCCCGTCATCGCCGGCGACCTCCCCGATGATCGCGCCACCGACAGCTCCGCGAGCCGCGCCACGCAGCCGCGACCCGCTTGCCTGCTGCTGAGCTGGAGCCGCCGCCGTCGCCGGCGGTGGATTGAGCGGATCGTAACCGGTCTGGCCCTTGGCCCAGCCGAAGCATTCGTAGTCGTCCTTGCCTTGTTGCTCCGCTGACTGGTCCTTCGCCGGGTAGATGTAAACCCCGACCGACGAGGCGAGCGTATCCGCGTGCGTGCCTGCCGAAGCGACCGTGGCCAGCAGGGCCATCGCGGCAAAAGAAACAAATCGTGTATTCATCAACAGCTCCTTGGGAGCATTGGGCAGCATCAGGGCAAATGCACCGGATATGACTTTTGCAACTGCACGCTTGGGTATCATGACGCGCTGGTGCGGAATCACTAAAACGCTTCGGGAATCACCTTGGCGCCGGCCGGAAGCGAGGACTTTGTCCTGGCCACCTTGCGTTTTGGCAGTCTTACCTTGTCCGCTTTGACGGACTTGTACGGAATGCAGCTCAACAGGTGCGTGATCAGATTCAGACGCAGTCGCTTCTTGTCGTCGGAATTGGCCACGTACCATGGCGCGGATGTAGTGTCGGTAGCCTGCAGCATTTCGTTGCGCGCCCTGGTGTAATCATCCCAGCGGGTGTAGGACTTGAGGTCCATCGGTGTCAGCTTCCAGATCTTGCGTTCGTCGTCGATGCGATCCATCAGCCGGCGTGTCTGCTCGTCGGGACTGACTTCCAGCCAGTACTTGATGAGGATGATGCCCGACTGAACCATCGCCATTTCGACCAGCGGCACGCCAAGCAGGAAATGCTGCGCCTGCTCGTCCGTGCAAAACCCCATCACGCGCTCCACACCGGCACGGTTGTACCAGCTGCGGTCGAATATCACGACCTCTCCTGCCGAGGGAAAATGCTGCACGTATCGCTGCAGGTACATCTGGCTCTTCTCGCGCTCGGTTGGTGCAGGGAGTGCCACCACCCGGAATACCCTCGGGCTCACGCGCTCGGTGATCGCCTTGATGGTCCCGCCCTTGCCGGCACCGTCGCGGCCCTCGAACACGATGCACACCTTGGCGCCGGTTTTCTGCGCCCACTGTTGCACCTTCACCAGCTCGCCATGCAGCCGCTCGAGCTCCTTCTCGTACTCCTTGCGCTTCAGTTTTCCGTCCGGTTTCGCTTCAGCGCCCTTGGCGCGGCCGGGCTTGCCGCGATTGCCTTTCGTGGTCATGATTCCTCCAGTGATCGACGATTTTCCGCATGGAAAATCCGCTGCCGCGTTGTTTCGGGTCAAAACAGCCGCACCAAGCAGTTTTACGAGCGGTTTGCACAGGGTGCATTTCTAGCGGACTTCGATCGGCAATGCAATCGGAGATTGACAAGCTGCGACGAATGACGATTGAATCGAATTTTGCCGCGCAGGATCCACCAAGCAGCGGACCGGTATGGAGATCAGTTTTTATGGCCGACCACGCTGATGACGGAGGCACCATCGTCGCTCTTCTCGATCGCTTCAGGTTGCAGCGCCTTCCCGCGGCGCTCGCGTTGAAGGAAAAGGTGGGCCGCGGTGAAAAGCTGAGCGACGCCGATCTCGAGTTTCTCGATCGCGTGCTCGAAGACATGCGCGATGGACAGCCGCTGGTGTCCCGCCATCCCGAGCTTGCGGCGCTTCTGGGCAAGGTTTCCGGCCTTTACAAGGAAATCACCGACGCTGCGTTGGCAAACGAACAGGCCGGATGAACGGCACTGCCGTGTCTATCGCAGGTACGATTTTGCCACGTTGAAGAAGTCCGTCTTTGCAGGCAATGACCCGAACTCGATGTCGAGCAGCAAGATGACCGCCAGTCCGCCCCGGGAATCGCGCAGCTGTTGCAGGCTCATGGGGCGCGCGATCGAATCAGGCGTGGAGCGCAGCACGTTGCGGTGATCGAGAATCAGCGAGCGCGGTTCGATCCATAATTGCTGCTCTGCGGTGCCAAGCGCCGTCGTGAGCATCTGCAAATGCGTTTCCAGGGTTTCGGAATCGGCACCGATTGCATTGATCCCGGCCTCGATTTCCTCCAGCCGTCGTTCGAGTGCGGCGATATCCGGGGTTGCGGCATCCTCCTTGTCGAAATTCCAGCCAGCAGCCTTCAGCGTACTCAGTTTGCGTTTGAGCAGCGCGCGCTGCCCGCCCAGTTCCTGGCGGGAATCGCGGCGCTTGCCGATCGCCTCGAGGACCTGTGCAAGCAGGTGATCGAAGGCGCGTCGCTTCAGCGCGCGCAGTGTTTCGGATGCGTCCGTGAACGGGTCCACGAGGCGATGCTCATCGAAACTGACAATGGTTTGCCGCACATCGCGTTTCATCATGCCCTCTTCCTGGTCGATGCCGAGGGTATGCTTTTCACTTATCTGTGCGACGAGCAGGGCGATATGGCGCGTGTTGGCTGCGCGCCGGGCCGCGTCGATGTTGCGATCGTTCGCGAGCACCTCGAGCATGCGCCGGGGGGAGGCGAACATCGCGCCCAGCAGCGGCTCGCCGCGATAACTCTCGCCGCTCACGACAACCGCTGCCGCCAAGCCATCGATCAGGCGCACGACATGATCGACGGCGTGCAGCACCGGCTCGCGCAGGCGTTTGCGATAGCCGCTCAGCGCGCGCAGCCGCGGATCGGTTCCGTCCACGGCGCGTTCTATCGCGGCTTCGACCAGTGATTCCGGATAGCCGGTGTCCTGCGTCGCGCGGCGCGCGAAAATCGACTGAAACAGGCTGAACATAGGCTGCTCGATGCGTATCCATAGTTGACTGCAAATCGCCGGTCTTCATGCTACCTGCTTTTTTGCAGACCGCCCAATTTGAGCGCACTCGCCAGGTATCGGGTCTGCGCGATCCGCTCTCCTCGCTGCCCTGGAAACGAAACCCCGTGCACGAGCTGTTTTTTTGTTCGCGAGCGCATCGCGTCGGGATATGACGTTATACTCGTGCGCTGGTTGCGTGGCCTGAAAAAACCGATGCGAAGTTCGGTGACGTGCATCGTGGCAAGGGACCCGAAAGCTCCATGAAGAATTCGATTCGCTACGGGGATTATTTGCGGGTACTCGGTGCCGGGCGCCAGCAGATCAGCCTGCGGGATGTGGTGCCGCCGGTGACGCGCGACGCCAGCGGTCAGCCGATCTCGGTGCCCCGTCCGAAACTCAAGCTCCATGGCTCCGAGATCGTCGGCCTGCTGAGGCCCTATGCGTATATCAGGTTTGCGGAGCAATTCAGGGCCGTGGTTCCGCTGGCGCTGTACCTTGCGCTGTTCCAGGTTCTGATCCTGCGTCAACTGGTCGAGGACTCGTGGTTGATCACGGGCGGACTGTTCGCGGTGATCGTTGGCCTGATGTTGTTCATGGAGGGCCTGAAGCTCGGCCTGATGCCGTTCGGTGAACTCATAGGCCACACTCTTCCGCGCAAGTCGCCGCTGCCCCTGGTGCTGTTCATCACGCTGCTGCTCGGCATCGGCGTGACCTTCGCGGAGCCGGCCATCGGCGCCTTGCAGGCGGCGGGACAGAACGTCTCGGCGGAACGCGCACCGTATCTCTGGGCGTTGCTCAACCAGTGGGTCGGGACACTGGTGCTGGTCGTCGGCGCCAGTGTCGGCCTGGCGGCCGTGCTGGGGACGCTGCGATTCCTCTATGGCTGGAGCCTGAAACCGCTGATCTATGCTTCGCTGTTGCCGATTCTCGGGCTGACGGTGTATGGCTCGACGGATCCCGAATTTGCCAAGGTCATGGGGCTTGCCTGGGATACCGGCGCCGTCACGACCGGACCGGTCACCGTGCCGCTGGTTCTTTCCCTGGGGATCGGAATTTCGGCGGCCGCGGGAAAGGGTGGTTCAGGTCTGTCGGGCTTTGGCATCGTGACCCTCGCCTCCCTGTTTCCGGTGCTCGGTGTGCTGTTGCTGGCGCTGTACGTGGCCGCCACTTCCGACCCCGCCGAGATCATCGCTTTTGCGGCGCATGCCGCAACCATAGTGGATACGGACGCACTCCCCTGGTACGAGCGTAGCCCGGGACTCGAGGTGGTTCTGGGCATCAGGGCGATACTGCCGCTGGTGCTGTTCCTGTTCCTGATTCTCAAGCTGATCCTGCGCCAGGATCTGCCGCGGCGAGGCGAAATGCTGCTGGGTATCGGGCTGACTATCGGCGGCATGTGCATCTTCAATATCGGTCTCACCTACGGGCTGTCGATGCTCGGTGCCGGCGCCGGTTCCCTGGTTCCGGCTGCCTTCATGGAAGTCCCGGCAGCCAGCGGATCGCCGCTGTATCTCTACCCGGTCGGCCTGAGCCTGGCGCTGGTGTTTGCCTGGCTGCTTGGCTTTGGAGCAACCCTGGCCGAACCCGCCCTGAACGCCCTCGGTGTCACCGCGGAACAGCTTACCAACGGTTTTTTCCGCAAGCGCATGCTGATCACGTCGGTATCGCTCGGCGTCGCCTTTGGTATTGCGGCGGGAGTTGCGAAACTGGTGTTCGAACTGCCGCTGGTGTGGATGATAGTGCCGGCCTATCTGGTCGCTGCGTTCCTGACCTCGATCTCCTCGGAGGAGTTCGTCAACGTGGCATGGGACAGCGCGGGTGTGACCACTGGTCCGATAACGGTACCGCTGGTGTTGGCGATGGGGCTGGGTTTCGGCAATGCCACGAATGCGGTCGAGGGTTTCGGGATCCTGTGTCTCGCCTCCATCGGACCGATCATCAGTGTGCTGCTGGCCGGCCAGCTGGCGCGGTTCAAGGCCGCCATGCAGGCCAGGGCAGCCAGCAGCGAACAAGAAGGCTCCGGTGGGGACAATGAGGCGCAGGTACTGACATGAACGAAACCAAGATTACCTACGTTACGGATGTGTCGCTGATCACCTGCGTGGTTTCCGCCGGGCGCAGCGACGCAGTGATCAAGGCGGCACAGGATATGGGCGCGACCGGTGCTCTCGTGTATCACGCACGCGGGGTAGGCCCCCGCGAAAGGCTTGGATTGCTCGGCATCGCTATTGAAGCGGAAAAGGAAGTCGTCAGTATCCTGGTCGCGAGCGACTACGAGGAAATCGTATTCGAGGCAATATACCGGGCCGGAGAGCTCCATGTGCCGGGAGCCGGCATGGCCTACATGACGCGCCTGGACAAGATGGCTACCTATATTCCCCGCGAAATTCTCCAGCGCGCACGCGGTCCCGAGGCCAGGGAATGAACCCGCCGGGGCAGCTGCCCGTTCCCGGAGCGAAGGCGAAGCTCATCTATTGCCTCGTTCCCGACGATGGCAGCGAGCGGCGCTTGCTGCAGGAACTGCGCGAGCGCCATGGAATCACCCGCGCCAACAGCGTTTACTGCCGCGGTGTGTCGATTCCGCGCGGAAGCGCCGGGCGGCGCGGGAAAATGCCCGAGCCGCAACTCGTGCGCCTGCTGACGGTCGTGGTGGATACGGCGGAGGCAGACGCGATGTTCGATTTCATCTACGAATACGCCAATATCGGTCGCCCGGGAGGCGGCGCGGTATTCATGGCGCCGCTGTCGTTTGCGACACCGTTCCCGATGCCTGCGGATGTTGCCGACGAGTCGGGCCCGGATTCCCGGCACACGGCGGTATCCCGCTGAGGGAGACACGCATATAATCACCCGCTGGCGGCGGGCACTTCGCTGACTGTCGTCAATCATCACGCTACAGACAAACAAGGAGCAAGAACGGTGCGAATGTACAAGATTGTAATGGGAGCCCTGGTGGCGGCCCTGTTGGCGGGTCCGGTTGCCGCTCAAACCGGCATGGTTGCCGCGGGCTCCGCGCCCGGAAAGGCAAGCGTGGCAGAAACGGTCGAGGTTCAAGGCACTATCGCTGCGATAGACTCCGAAACGCGCGCCGTGACACTCAAAGGCGAGAACGGCAAGGAAGTCAGCGTGGAGGCAGGCCCCGAGGTCAGGAATTTCGCACAACTGAAGGTCGGTGATACCGTCACGATCACGATGACGCAGGCGTTGACCCTGGAGCTCAAGAAGGGAAGCACTGCCGTGGTATCGCGTACCGACGATGCTGCCGGTGCGCGGGCTGCCGAGGGCGAACAGCCGGGTGGTGTGATCGGGCGCAAAGTCACGATCATGGCCGAGGTCACGGCTGTCGACGCAGAGACCCGCTCGGTCACGCTGCAGGGACCCAAGCAGAGCGTCGAGCTGACGGTCAAGGATCCTGCGCAATTCGCGCTGATCAGCGTGGGTGACCGTATCGAGGCAACCTATGTGGAAGCGGCCGCCGTCTCCGTCGAGCCAGTCAAGCAGAAGGACTGAGCAGCCCATCATGCCGTGTGGCAGTCACCGGGTGCGCGGCATCCCGTGACTGCGCGCGATTCCAGTCACCGCATACCGGGGTGACACTGCGCGCCATCGCACTCAAACCTGTCCGAATTCCTCGAGCCGCTCTTCGATCCAGGTCTGCATCGCCCGGGTAAGCTGCGCCGCGTCCGTGCCCGCATGAGACCAGGGCTTGCTGATCACGACATTTATCATGCCCGGCGTCTTGGTGATACGTCGTGGTGGCCAGCAGCTTCCGGCATCGTGCGCCACGCAGACGATATCGACGCCGGCACGAATCGCCAGTTGCGCCGCGCTGCGCGTGAAGCGCAGTTTCTGTCCGGCCTCGACGCGAGTGCCTTCGGGAAAGATCAGCACCCCGCAGCCCTGCGCCAGCCGCTCGGCGCCGTCCTCGACGACCTGCTTCAGCGCCGCACGGGGATTGTCGCGGTCGATCGCTATCGGGCGCATCATCGCCAGAGCCCAGCCAAAAAACGGAATCCGCAGCAGTTCACGCTTGAGCAGGATGCACAATTGCGGAAACAGCGTGGCCAGAAAGATCGTCTCCCAACTGCTCTGGTGATTACTGACCACCACGCAGGCTGTTGCAGGCAGATTCTCGAGCCCGCTGATGCGATGGCGTATGCCGCACACCAGTCTCAGCCAGCGCAGCGCGAAACGGTTCCAGACCATCAACAGGCGGTAGCGTTGCGGATAATCGAGAAGCGGCGCGAGCAGCAACATCAGTGCGCCGTAAGCGATCACCGATGCGCCGTAGCCGAGATAAAACACCAGCGAGCGCACAAGGTACACGCTCATTGCAAGCCGCGAGTGCTCAGTGGCCACCGATGCGCCCTCCCGCGGCCCCGCCCACGATCGCGAAGCCGGCGCGGTGCAGGTCCGCAATCGCCTCGATGCTGCCCGCAACCCGCTGCCATTCGCCGGCACTGCGGATATATTCCGCGCAATCCTGGTTGATCACCCCGTCACGATCCAGGTTCACGAATCTCATGTGCTGACTGCCAGCAGCGAAATATCCGCGACCGCCAGAAACGCGTTGCGCAGCTGCCCGAGCAACGCCAGCCGATTGAGACGCAGGGCATCGTCCTCGCAGGCGACGAGCACTTGTTCAAAAAAGTCATCGATTGGGGTCCTCAGCTGCGCGAGAACCCGCAGCACCCCGGCGTAATCACCGTTTTCCAGCATCGGCGCACTGTCCTGCATTCCCCGCTCGAGCGCCTGCGCCAGCTCGAGTTCCGCGGGTTCCCGCAGCAGTTGTTGCGCGAGTACCGTGCTGCCATCGGCACCTTGCTTGGCCAGGATGTTTGCGACCCGTTTGTTGGCGATGGCGAGTGCCGCGGCCTCCGGCAACTCCGCGAACGCCGCGACCGCGCGCACCCGGCGGTCGAAATCGAGCGCCCGGGTGATGCCGCGTGCCTGCACCGCGAGAAAACACTCCACACTGATGCCCGCATCGCTGTAGAGCGCACGAAACCGCTCCAGCATGTATTCGCGCACGCTGTCGACTACCGAGGCACGCTGCGCCAGCGTTGCGAAACCCTCGGCCGCATGCTCGAGCAGCGGTTGCAGGTCCAGCGGCAGTTGCCGCTCGAGCAGCGTGCGCAGCACGCCGAGCGCGGCGCGGCGCAGCGCAAACGGATCCTTCGAGCCGGTGGGCGGCTGGCCGATGCCGAAGATTCCCGTCAGCGTGTCGATGCGATCGGCGATCGCGAGCACCTGTCCGAGCGTGCTCTGCGCCAGCTCGTCGCCGGCATGGCGCGGCAGGTATTGCTCGGTGAGCGCGCGCGCAACCGCCGGATCCTCGCCATCGTGCAGGGCGTAATAGCTGCCCATGACACCTTGCAGTTCGGCGAATTCCTGCACCATCTCGGACACCAGGTCGGACTTGCTGATCCGGGCCGCACGCGCACACAGCGCCGGATCGGCGCCGAGTTCGGTACCGATCCATTGTGCGAGCCGCGCCACGCGCTCGGTCTTGTCCCAGACGCTGCCGAGATCTTTCTGGAACACGATGCTGCGCAGGCGCTCGCGCCGTTCCAGCAGTGATACCTGCTGATCCTGCCCGAAGAAAAACGCGGCGTCGGCAAGGCGCGGCCGGATCACCCGTTCATTGCCCTCGATGACTTTCGCGGGATCGCGGCTGTCGATGTTCGCGACGGTAATGAAACAGGGAAGCAGGGCGCCATCGGTAGCCGTCACATGAAAATATTTCTGGTGCCGCTTCATGGAGGAAACCAGCGCTTCGGCGGGCACCGCGAGAAAGCGGCTCTCGAACCGTCCGGCCAGTGCCCGCGGCCACTCCACGAGGCTGCATACTTCCTCGAGCAGCTCATCATCGACGACGGCCTGGCCGCCGAGCTCGACGGCTTTGGCGTGAACCTGGCGGGCGATGGACTGTTTGCGTGCCTCGTAGTCCGCCACCACCGAACCGCGCCGCAGCAGCAGCTCTTCGTATGCGGAAGCGGTATCGAGCGTGATCCGCGCCTCGCCGTGCACCCGATGTCCGCGTGTCTCGCGTCCGGTTGCGATGCCGAGCAACGTTCCCGGCACCACGGTGGCACCATGGAGCAGCACCACCCAGTGCGCGGGGCGCACGAATTCCGCACGCCTTGCGCCCCAGCGCATGCGGCGCGCGATCGGCAACGCGCCGAGTGCCGCCTCAACCAAGGCCGGCAGCAGCATGGCACTCGCTTGCCCCGCGATATTCTGCCGTGATACGAGACGCTCGCCGCGCTCGCCTGGTGTGCGTTCCAAGGTCTCGAATGCAACGCCGCAGCCGCGGGCGAAACCCAACGCCGCCTTGCTTGGTTTGCCGTCCTGATCATAGGCCGCGCTCAGTGCCGGTCCGAGCTTTTCGAGTACCGTATCGGCCTGCAGCGCGGCCACCGATTCGATCAGTACCGCGAGCCGGCGCGGCGTCGCAAACCAGCGCGATGTGCCGTGCACAATGTTGTGTGTGTCGAGTTGTGCCAGCAGCTCGCATTCGAAGGCTTCGCCGAGCGTGCGCAGGCTGCCCGGAGGCAGTTCCTCGGTGCCGATTTCGACCAGCAATGCGTCCATGCTCATGCGTTGCTCTCCGCGGCCTGCATTTCCCTGCGTAGTTCCTCCGTCGCGAGCGGAAATCCGAGCGCCTTGCGCATCGCGAAATAGCTCTGTGCAACTGCGCGCGCCAGCGTGCGCACGCGCAGGATGAAGCGCTGGCGCTCGGTGACCGATATCGCCTGGCGCGCATCGAGCAGATTGAAGGTGTGCGAAGCCTTCAGCACCTGTTCGTAAGCGGGCAAAGGCAGGTTTTCGCCGATCAGGCGCAGTGCTTCGCTTTCGTGCTTGTCGAAACAGCCGAACAGGAACGCGACGTCGGCCTGCTCGAAGTTGTAGCGTGACATTTCGACTTCATTCTGGTGAAAAACGTCGCCGTAGCTGACCGGGCCATCCGGTCCCTGCGCCCAGAGCAGATCGTAGATGCTGTCGACGCCCTGCAGATACATCGCGATGCGCTCGATGCCATAGGTGATCTCACCGGTCACCGGGTAGCATTCGAGCCCCCCGACCTGCTGGAAATAGGTGAACTGGGTGACCTCCATGCCGTTCAGCCAAACCTCCCAGCCAAGCCCCCAGGCGCCCAGCGTCGGCGACTCCCAGTTGTCCTCGACGAAACGGATGTCGTGCACGGAGGGGTCGATGCCGAGCACGCGCAACGATTCGATATAGCGGTCCTGGATATCCGCGGGCGAGGGTTTCATCGCCACCTGGAACTGGTAGTAATGCTGCAGACGATTGGGGTTTTCTCCGTAGCGGCCGTCTTTCGGTCGGCGCGAGGGCTGAACGTAGGCGGCGTTCCAGGTCTCGGGGCCAATCGCGCGCAGAAAAGTCGCCGGATGAAAGGTACCTGCACCAACCTCCATATCGAGCGGCTGCAGGATCACGCAACCCTGCGCGGACCAGAATTGCTGCAAGGCCAGGATCAGATCCTGGAAGCTCGCGGGGGCGGTGGGCGAAATTGCAGAAGCCATGGCGTGCTCGCGGTAGGGGCGCAAAAAGAAGGCTTATTATAAGGATATGAAACAGGACGGACGACACAACGCGGACGCAAAAACCGGCAATAAGCTGGCTCGAGGGTGAAGAGAACGCCCGCGCCGCCCGGGCGGAAGGGAAAGGCCTGCTGGTGCTGGCACCGCATCTCGGCAACCGGGAACGGCTGAGCCTGGTGCTGGGTGAACTCGGTCCGACCAGGGGCCGGAAGCCGGCAATGTATTCGCCGATTTCTTTGCGGTTCCGGCCTGGACGTCGACGTGGGCACATGGGTTGTTGCAACTTGCCCGGTGCGCCGCCGGCGCGGCAAACGAACGCCGGACTGAACCGGCGCAGGGATCAATCGCGCCAGAATGCGGGCGTGAACAGCACCAGCAGGGTAAAGATCTCGAGTCGCCCGAGCAGCATCGACAGGCACAACAGCCATTTTACCGGCGCCTCCATGTCGAAGTAGTGCAACGCCACCTCGCCGAGCCCGGGACCGAGGTTGTTGAGCGTCGCGGCGACTGCGGAGAACGCGGTGAGAAAGTCGAGCTTGGCCAGCAAGAGTGCAAACAGGATCACCAGGAACGTCAGCACATAGACCGCAAGAAAGCTCCAGACCGCGATGATCACCCGGTCGGGAATGGTGCGCGATCCAAGCCGCACCGGCAGCACCGCGCGCGGATGCACCAGCTGGCGCAGTTCACGCAGTCCCTGCTTGCCGATCAGCAGCATGCGAACCGCCTTGATCCCGCCGGCGGTGGATCCGCTGCATCCGCCCATGCAGGCAAACAGCAACAGCAGCAGCGGCGCGAAGGCGGGCCAGTCGAGGAAATGCCCGGTAGTGAAACCCGTGGTGGTGACCACTGACACCACATGGAACACTCCCTGCAGCACCCCGTCGGCGGGCCCGTGCGAGCCGGCGCCGAGCAAGGTCGCCGCAGTCAGTACCGACAGCACCGCGATCACCGTCAGAAAGAACCGTGCTTCCGGGTCGCTGGCATAAAAGCGCAACGAGCGCTGACGCCAGCACAGGTAGTGAAGCGCGAAATTCAGTGCCGCAAGCACCATGAACACGATGCTGATCACTACAATCAGCGGGTTGTCGAAGTGACCCAGGTTCGCATCATGGGTGGAAAATCCACCGACCGAGACCGTCGAGAAGCTGTGTGCCACCGCGTCGAAGACATCCATGCCCGCCAGCCAATAGGCCAGTGCGCAGCAAGCCGTGAGCGCCAGATAGATCAGGAACAGCTGGCCAGCCGTGCCCAGGATGCGTGGCGTGAGCTTGTTGCTCTTCATGGCGCCGGGTGTTTCCGCCTGGTAGAGCTGCATCCCGCCGACGCCGAGCAGCGGCAGGATCGCGATCGCGATCACGATGGTGCCGATGCCACCGAGCCATTGCAGCTGCTGGCGGTAATACAGTACCGAGCGCGGCAGTGTGTCGAGTGCGTCGATCACGGTGGCTCCGGTCGTGGTAAGGCCCGATACCGACTCGAACAGGGCGTTGCTCAGATCGAGTTGCGGCTCGGGAACCAGCAGCAACGGCAGCGCTCCGAATCCACCGAGCACCACCCAGAACAGCGTGGCGATCACGAACCCGTCGCGGGTGCGCAGCTCGGTGCGCGCGCCTCGGCTGGGTACCCACAGGGCGCCACCGCACGCCGTGGTGATCAGGAATCCCAGCGCCAAGGCGGGCCCTGCGCCGTCGCGATCGATCAGGGAAATCGCCAGCGGCACGAGCAGCGTCAGGCCGAACAGGATCAGCAACAAGCCGAGCAGATGACAGATAAGCGCAAAACGCGTGGTACGACGCATGGTGTTCAGAAGAAACTGAAGCCGACCTGGAACAGTTTTTCCACCTCTCGCGTGCGGCTCTTGTCGACCAGGAACAGGATCACGTGGTCACCGCTTTCGACCAGCACGTAACGGTGTGCAATCAGCACCTTCTCGCCGCGCACGATCGCGCCGATGGTCGCTCCCTCGGGCAGCTTGATCTCGCCAAGGGTTCTGCCCACCACCTTCGAGTTGCTGGCATCGCCGTGGGCGACGATCTCGAGCGCTTCGGCGGCACCGCGTCGCAGGCGGTAGACGTTGGTCATGTGGCCGCGGCGCACATGTGTCAGCAGGCTGCCGATCGTGACCAGTTGCGGCGATACCGCGATGTCGATATCCACGCCCTGCACCAGGTCGACGTAGGCGGGATTGCCGATCAGGGTGATGACCTTGGTGGCGCCGAGTCGTTTGGCGAGCAGCGAGGACATGATGTTTATCTCGTCGTCGTTGGTCAGCGCGCAGAATACATCCGTGTCCTGGATGTTCCCGGAGATCAGCAGCTCGCGATCCGAGGCGCTGCCCTTGAGCGCAATGCCATGGTGCAGACGTTCGCTCAGCAGGTTGCAACGCTCGGGGTGCATCTCGATGACCTTCACGTTGTAGCGCGACTCGATGGTCTCCGCGAGACGCATGCCGATGTTTCCGCCACCCGCGATCATCACTCGCCTGTAGGGTTTGTCGGCGCCTCGCATCTCGGCCATGACCTGCAGAATGTGCTCGCGCGCGGCAATGAAAAACACGTCATCGTCGGCCTCGATGACGGTGTTGCCTTCGGGGATGATCGGGCGGTTGCGACGAAAGATCGCGGCAACGCGGGTATCGGCCTGCGGCATGCGCTTGCGGATTTCGGCCAGCTGTTGCCCGACCATCGGTGCGCCGTGCTGCGCCTTGACCCCGACCAGCCGCACCCTTCCTTCGGCGAAATCGAGCACCTGTAGCGAGCCCGGCAGGTCGATCAGGCGCTCGACGGCGTTGGTCACCAGCTGCTCGGGGCTGATGATCACATCGATCGGGATCGCTTCCTTGCAGAACAGCGCTCCTTTCTGGGTATAGGAATGGCTGCGGATGCGCGCAATGCGGGTGGGTGTGCGAAACAGGGTGCAGGCCACCTGGCAGGCGACCATGTTGACCTCGTCGCTGTTGGTGACGGCAATCAGCATCTCGGCATCCTGGGCGCCGGCCCGCGCCAGCACCCCGGGGTGCGATCCGTGTCCCGATACGGTCCCGATATCGAGACGGTCCTGCAGTTCGCGCAGCCGATTGCTGTCCTTGTCGATCAGCGTGATGTCGTTTTTCTCGCTGGCGAGATGTTCGGCCAGCGTACCACCCACCTGCCCGGCTCCGACGATGATTATCTTCATGACGCGAGTGCCTTGTGCCCTGGGAAGTAACGGGGTGAGAACAGTCTATCCATTGACCGGGCGCGATTCAGCCTGAAAATGCCCCGGGAGTCTCAGGCCCCCGTATCCTTGAGCAGGCGCGCGTAATAGAAGCCGTCCTGGGCTCCGCTTGCTGGCAACAACTGACGACCGTGAACGCGGGCGATTCCCCAGGGCACATCGATGGGCAGTTCGCGCGCATCGGGCGTGGAACCGAGAAAGGCCGCCACCAGCTGCTCGTTTTCCGTCGGCAGCACCGAGCAGGTGCAATACAACAGCATGCCGCCCGGCGCCAGGCATGGCCACAAGGCATCGAGGATCCGGCGCTGCAGTGCACTGGCCTCGACGATCTGGCGTGGCGTGCGCAACATCTTGATATCGGGGTGGCGGCGGATCACGCCACTGCCCGAGCAGGGCGCATCGACCAGGATTCTCCCGAAATGACGACCATCCCACCAGGATGCCGGCGCCGTAGCATCGGCGCACACCACGTCGGCTCGCAGACCCAGCCGTTGCAGATTCTGTTGTACCCGTTCCAGGCGCGCGGCGCTGTTGTCGAGCGCCATCAGCTCGATGCCGCCGCTGCGCTCGAGCAGCTGACAACTCTTGCCACCGGGTGCGGCGCAGGCATCGAGCACGCGCTGTGGGGAATGGCAGTCGAGCAGATCGGCGGGCAACTGCGCGGCCTCGTCCTGCACGCTGACCAGCCCGTCGGCGAATCCCGGCAGCGCCATGACATCCACCGCCTGCTCCAGCACCACCGCATCGGGTGCAAGCGCGCCGGCACGTGATTGCAGCCCGGCGGCGCGCGCAGTCTCCATCCAGGCCGCGCGCGTGGTACGCGAGCGGTTGATGCGCAGGCTCATCGGTGCCGGCTCGTTGTTGGCCTCGATTATCGCGGCATGCTGTTCCGGCCAGGCCTGCGCCAGCGCCTCGTACAGCCAGCGTGGATGGGCGCAACGCTGCGCGGCATCGAGATTGCGCAGCAGTTCTTCGCCACGTAGCTGGAACTGGCGCAGCACCGCGTTGGTCAGCCCGCCGGCCCACGGCTTTCCGAGCTGCCGGCAGGCGGCCACGGTCTCGCTCACGGCGGCGTGATCCGGTACCCGCATGTAGCGCATCTGGTAAAGCCCGATCAGCAGCAGCGCATGCACATCGGCATCGCGGCTCTTGAATGCCTTTTTGAGCAGCTGCACCAACACGCCGTCGAGTTCGAAAAACCGGCGGCAGACACCGAACGCCATCTCGCGCGCCATTGCACGGTCGCGGCCTTCGAGTTTTCCCGGCGCCTGCGCCAGCGCCTCGTCGAGCGTGAGCCGGGCGGCAATGACCAGTGCCAGTGCCCTGGCTGCCGAACTGCGTGGCGAGCTCACACGGTTGCGCCGCCAAGCACGGTTCCGGGACGAAACCACTCGCCGCGTCCGTTGAGCAGCGCGGGGACGTCCATGACCTTGCCACCGGCAAGTTGCAGTCGCTGCAGTCGCAGCGCGTCCTTGCCACAGGCGACCAGGATTCCGTCGCGGCCACTTTGCAGCACGGTGCCCGGCGCCCCGCCGAGCGAGGGGGTTTCGGCGCTTGCCTGCCATACCCGCAGCACCTGGTCCGCGACGGTGGTGTGACAGACGTTCAGCGGATTGAACGCGCGTACCCGGCGCTCCAGCGTCTGCGCATCGGCATGCCAGTCGATCAGCGACTCATCACGGTGCAGCTTGTTGGCATAGGTAGCCAGGGAGTCATCCTGCGCAAGCGCTTGGCTGCGCCCGCCGAACAGCTCCTCCAGCGCCTCGACGAGCGCGGCGGCTCCGAGCGTGCCAAGCCGATCGCGCAAGGTGCCACCGGTGTCGTGGGCACCGATCGGACAGCGGCGCACCAGCAGCAACGCACCGGTATCGAGGCCTTCGTTCATCTGCATGATGGTCACGCCCGTCTCGTGATCCCCGGCCTCGATGGCACGCTCTATCGGCGCCGCTCCACGCCAGCGTGGCAGGATCGAGGCGTGCACATTGATACAGCCGAGGCGCGGAATCGACAGCACCGCCGCAGGCAGAATCAGGCCATAGGCCGCAACGATCAACAGATCGGGTTGCAGTTCCGCGAGCCCGGCCCGGGCCGCCGGATCACGCAGCGAGGCCGGCTGATGAACCGGCAGACCGCGCTCGAGCGCCAGCCGCTTGACCGGCGAATGCAGCAACTGCCGGCCCCGCCCGGCCGGGCGATCGGGCTGGGTAAATACCGCGCTGATCGGATACGCGGTGTGTTCGAGCAGTGCGCGCAGGATCTGCTCGGCGAATTCCGGAGTTCCGGCAAAGACGATGCGCGGTGGGTTCACCGAAGCGGGGCGGCCCATCGGGTTCAGGCCGGCTGACGCTGAAGTTTTTCGAGCTTGCCGCGAATCCGCTGACGCTTCAGTGCCGACAGGTAATCGACGAAAAGCTTGCCGTTCAGGTGATCGAGCTCGTGTTGAATGCACACGGCCAACAGGCCGTCGGGGTGCAACTCGAAGGGCTGCCCGTGGCGATCGAGTGCGTTGACGATGATGTTCTCCGGACGCATCACCGCTTCCTGGAAGCCGGGTACCGACAGGCAGCCTTCGACATACTCGCGCAGTTCACCCTCCAGCACCTGCACCTTGGGGTTGATGAACACGAGCGGCTGGCTGTCGTCTTCCGAAATATCCATCACCACCACGCGCTTGTGCACGTTGACCTGGGTTGCGGCCAGCCCGATCCCGGGGGCGGCATACATGGTCTCGAACATGTCGTCGATCAATTGGCGGATGCTGGCATCGACTTGTCGCACCGGCGCCGCGATGGTACGCAGCCGGGGGTCCGGAAACTCGAGTATGTTCAGAATGCTCATAAATCTGCCCCTGATTCTGGCTCCGCCAGCCCTGTCGCGTGACCGCGCTCGCGATGGCGGCACACAGTATAAAGGTCCAATGCGTCACGCGCAGGCTAATGGCCGCTTTGGCTATACGCATTTTGCCCAGCTTTGACTACACTTTGGCCAAGCCGTTTCCCATGGCGGGGCGGTCGATGTTCGAAAGGACCAAGCGATGAATAAATTTTTGCTCGGAATCTTGGCCTGCGCGGTGCTGGCTCTGCAGGCAATGGCCGCGGATCCGGTGGCGCTCCGATCGGACCATCCGGATGAGTACGTGGTCAAGCGGGGCGATACGCTGTGGGATATATCGGGGCGCTTCCTGGAGAAGCCGTGGCTTTGGCCCGAAATCTGGCAGGTGAACCCGCAGATTGCCAATCCGCACCTGATCTATCCGGGTGATCGACTCAGCCTCATCTACGTCGACGGGCGTCCCTGGCTGGCGCTCAATCGTGGCGTCGGTGGTGTGGTCAAGCTCAGCCCCGAAGTGCGCTCCAGCGCGCTCGATAACGCGATCCCGGCCATCCCGCTCGAGGAAATCAATGCCTTTCTGACCCGCAGCCGCATCGTCGGGAGCACCGAGCTCGATGAGGCGCCGTATGTGCTGGCGGGTGCCGGCGGTCACGTGGTGACCGGCGCCGGTGACAATCTTTATGCGCGCGGAGGCAGTTTCCCGCCCGGTGAGCGCAGTTTCGGTATTTTCCGGGCCGGGCAGGTGTTCGTTGACCCGGTGACGAACGAGTTGCTTGGCAAGGAAGCGGTCGAGATCGGTGCCGTCAAGATGACGGATCTCGAGAGCGGCATGGCGACCCTGGCCGTGAACAAGAGCAACGAGGAGATTCGCGCCGGTGATCGCCTGCTGCCGATGGTCGAGCAGAAGATTACCGCGACTTTCTTCCCGAGTGCACCGGAGTCCGAAATCTCCGGTGTAATCCTGGCCGTTGAAGGCGGCGTCACGCAAATCGGTCATCTGGATGTAGTTGCGATCAATCGCGGCGCGCGCGAGGGTCTGAAAGAGGGTAACGTGCTGGAAATCAGCAAGCGCGGTGGAATGGTGAACGACCCGGTGACCAATGAGGCGGTGCAATTGCCCGCTACCCGTGCCGGGTTGCTGATGGTTTTCCGCACTTTCGAAAAGATGAGCTACGGTCTGATATTGCATGCGACGCAACCACTCGCGGTGATGGATACCGTCGCCAACCCATGAATCGAGGGAGCCCCACCCGGGGCTCCGACGCTTGAATGGCCGGCAGGATGCTGGCTGAAACCGACGGCAGGGAGGCCGTGTCATGCTCGAAGCTGAAATCTGCAATCACCTGAGTTTACTGGCGCTGCCCGGTGCGGGAGCCGTCAGCGTGCTGCGTTTGCTGCGCACCGGTGGTTCGGCGTCCGCCGCGCTGGAACTCGATGCGCCAGCGCTGCAGGCGCTGGGCTTGCGCGGCGAGACCATCGCGGCGCTGCTGACGTTGCGCGGCATGCCCGACCCCGCCTCCAGTGCGCCCTGCGCCTGGCTGGTGCGCAACGAGGTCGAGCTGATCAGCGTGAACGATCCCCGCTATCCACCACTGCTCGCCGCCATTGCCTGCCCGCCACCGGTGTTGTTCGTGCAGGGGGATCCCGCGCTGTTGCTGCAGCCCCAGGTCGCGATGGTGGGCAGCCGCCGGCCGACGCCCAGTGGGCGCGAAGCCGCACGCACAATTGCCGGCGAGCTATCGAAGTATGGGCTTACTATCACCAGCGGGCTTGCCATTGGAATAGACGCAGAAAGCCATGAGGGCGCGTTGAGGGGCGGTGGGCATACTGTCGCGGTAATGGGTACGGGTTCCGACCAGATCTACCCGACGCGTCATCGCGGCCTGGCCGCACGGATCCTGGCAGACGGCGGAGCGCTGGTCAGCGAGTTTGCGCCGGGTGCTCGCCTGGAGCCGGCGAACTTTCCGCGCCGCAACCGCATCATCAGCGGACTCAGCCTCGGTGTGCTGGTGGTCGAGGCGGCACTGCCCAGCGGTTCGCTGCTGACCGCGCGTTATGCCGGTGAGCAGAACCGCGAAGTCATGGCGGTACCTGGACCGATACGCAGCCCCGTCAGCCGTGGCTGCCATGAACTGCTGCGCCAGGGCGCTGCCCTGGTCGAGGGAGCCGACGATGTGCTGGCAGCGCTGGGTGATCGCTTCCGCCCGCTGCTGGGTTCGGACCGGATCGCCGCCGCAACCAGCACCACGGTGCTGCCCCCCGGGTCGTTGTCCGCGGAGGAGCGACGCGTGCTCGATGCGACCGGGTACGAAGTTACCACGCTCGACACGGTGAGCGAACGCGCAGGCCTGAGTGCCGCTGCGGTCGGCGCTGCCGTCACCCGGCTGGAATTGCGCGGCCTGATCGTAGCCTGTGTGGGCGGGTACGCCCGTGCGCCCTAGTCCGCGCCAGGAGCCTGTCGAACCCGGCAGGCTGCCGAGGGTCCGCTTGTGGAGTCCGGGTTATTGCTGTAAGTTTTCGCCCCTTTTTTGCTTGCCGAGGTATCACGATGAACCAGCCGTTCGTCGCCGTGTTGATGGGTTCGGATTCCGATCTGCCGGTCATGGAAGCGGCCTTCACTACGCTCAAGGCACTTGGCATAGCGCTCGAGGCGCGGGTCACGTCCGCACACCGGACGCCGGCCGCGACAATCGAGTATGTCCAAGACGCCGATCGGCGTGGCTGCGGGGTATTCATCGCCGCCGCCGGCATGGCCGCGCATCTTGCCGGGGCCGTTGCCGCCAATACCGTGAAGCCGGTCATCGGGGTACCAATCGGTACCTCTCTCGAGGGGCTCGACGCGCTTTTGTCCACCGTGCAGATGCCGGGCGGGATACCGGTTGCGACGGTTGCCATCGGCAAGGCAGGCGCCAAGAATGCCGCCTATCTCGCGGCGCAAATCCTGGCACTCGGCGATGCCGCGCTGGCGGCGCGCCTGGTCGCGGATCGGGACGCCAATTCCACGGCGCTGGCCGGGAAGAACCGGGCGCTACAGGAGCGCCTGAAGGAACTGTGACCGCGCCCGGTCCGCAGCAGCTTGACCGGGCCGTCAGCGTGTTGCGCGCGGGCGGCGTGATCGCCTGCGCTACCGAGGGAGTCTGGGGACTTGCCTGCGATCCCGGCAACGAGGCAGCGGTGCGACGCATTCTGGCGCTGAAAGGCCGCGAGGCGGACAAGGGGCTGATTCTGGTTGCGGGCGGACTCGCGCAGGTAGAGTCCTGTTTGCGCCATGTTCCGGCTGACAGGCTGGCCGAGATTCATGACAGCTGGCCCGGTCCCGTCACCTGGATCGTGCCGCATCACGGCGAACTGCCGGTGTGGATTACCGGCGCACACCCGGGAGTGGCGATTAGAGTAAGCGATCACTTGCAGCTTAGGGCGCTCTGTCTTGGTTTTGGTGGTGCAATCGTATCGACTTCCGCCAATCCGCAGGGCATGGCGCCGGCGCGCAGTGCGCAGACGGTACGACGCTATTTCGGGGACCGGATCGATTATCTGCTCCCGGGTGCGCTCGGCGGGCGCCGCAAGCCGAGTGAAATCCGCGATGCGCTGAGCGGCCGGATTCTGCGCCCCGGTTAACAGCCGCCACGAGGAACGATCATGGATGCCATCGAGCCCGACCTGGTAGAGCACTACCTGCTGCAACTGCAGCAGCGGATCTGTGCTGCCATCGAGGCGCTCGACGGAGCGGCGCAATTCAGCGAGGACCGCTGGCGGCGCGACGAGGGCGGCGGCGGCCGAACCCGGGTGCTGGTCGAGGGACGCGTATTCGAGAAGGCTGGCGTGAATTTCTCGCGGGTGAGCGGCGCGCATTTGCCGGTCTCGGCCACTGCACATCGCCCGGAACTCGCCGGTCGCAGCTTTCAGGCCATGGGCGTCTCCCTGGTCATCCATCCGCTCAATCCCCATGTGCCGACTTCGCATGCCAACGTGCGGCTGTTCGTGGCGCACCATCGGGATGCGGAACCGGTCTGGTGGTTTGGCGGCGGATACGATCTGACGCCCTGCTACGGGTACGAGGACGACTGTGTCCATTGGCACCGGGTCGCCCGTGCGGCCTGCGAGCCTTTCGGTGCGGAGATCTATCCGCGCTACAAGAAATGGTGCGATGAGTATTTCTATCTCGGCCACCGGGCCGAGCCGAGAGGCGTGGGTGGTCTGTTTTTCGATGACCTGAATGAATGGAGCTTTGCCACCAGCTTCGAGTTCCTGCGCGCGGTAGGCGACTCCTACATCGATGCCTATCTGCCGATCGTCGAGCGGCGCAAGGATCTGCCCTGGACCGAGCGCGAGCGCCGCTTCCAGCTCTACCGGCGCGGACGCTACGTCGAATTCAACCTGGTGCATGACCGCGGCACCCTGTTTGGCCTGCAATCGGGCGGACGCACCGAATCGATATTGATGTCGCTGCCACCACTGGTGCGCTGGGACTACGATTTCCATCCCGAACCGGGCAGCGCCGAAGCCCGCCTCTACAGCGACTTCCTGCGACCGCGCGAGTGGGCCACGTGAGCGACCGTTATGTGGTGGCGGGCAACCCGGTGGCGCACTCGCGCTCGCCGCAGATCCACGCCCACTTCGCGCGTCGCACCGGGCAGGACATGGAGTACCGCAGACTGCTGGTGGCAAACGGGGGCTTTGCCGATGCTGCGCGGGAGTTTTTCGCCGGTGGCGGCAAAGGCATGAATATCACCCTGCCGTTCAAGGTCGATGCCTTTGAATTTGCCGGGTCGCTCACGCCGCGCGCGCAACAGGCCGGGGCGGTAAACACGCTGGCGTTGCTCGATGACGCGACGCTGCTCGGCGACAACACCGACGGGGCCGGTCTGGTGCGCGATCTGCGGCACAACCTCGGCTGGGATATCGGCGGGCGACGCCTGTTGCTGTTGGGGGCCGGTGGTGCCGCGCGCGGGGTGCTGGGGCCATTGCTGGCAGAACGGCCGCATTCCGTGGTGATTGCCAACCGTTCGCCTGACAAGGCCCGTGAACTCGCCCTGGCGTTTGCCGGACACGGTGCGGTGCGGGGTTGCGCGTTTGCCGATCTCGATGGCGAGTTCGATCTGCTGGTCAATTGCACCAGCGCCAGCCTTGCCGGCGAAAAGCTGCCGCTGACGGGGGCGCTGATCGGCAGGAGCTCGCGCTGTTATGACATGGTCTACGCGCAACGCACCACACCGTTTGTCGAGTGGGCGCTGGCGGCTGGAGCGATCGCTACCGCCGATGGCCTGGGGATGCTGGTCGAGCAGGCTGCCGAGTCGTTCCTGCTCTGGCGCGGGCTGCGACCGGAGACCGGCGCGGTGATCGAGGAATTGCGCGCGCCGGTTGCGATTCGCCAGGCGCTGGGCGCGGCGGACCTCGGATGTGCCGTCGGGCTGTTCCGTGAATACCAGCAGTGGCTCGGGGTCGATCTGTGTTTTCAGGACTTCGAGCGGGAACTGGCGTCTTTGCCGGGTCTGTATGCGCCGCCCGCAGGCGCCCTGCTGCTTGCCGAACGCGGTGGCCGCGCGCTTGGCTGCGTGGCCATGCGCCCGGTGGCCGATGGGGTCTGTGAAATGAAGCGGCTATATATAGCCCCCGACGGGCGCGACGCCGGCATCGGGCGGGCACTGGCGATGGCAGTGATCGAGCTGGCGCGGCGTGCCGGCTATCATCTCATGCGTCTCGACACCCTGGAGCGGTTGCACGAGGCGATGACGCTGTATGCCAGTCTCGGCTTCAAGGTGCGGGATCCGTATTATCCCAATCCGCTTGCGGGCGTCGTGTACTGGGAGAAAGATCTGCGCAACGGGAAGCACGATTCATGAACAGCCTGCGACGATTCATTGCGGGAGCCGTTTGTCCGGCCTGCAAGCTGCAGGACAAGCTCTTCGTTTACGTGCTCGAGGACAGCAATGTCTGCGAATGCGTTGCCTGCGGGTTTCGCGACGCCCAGAGCCGCACGGCCGACCCGGGAAGCGAGGAATATCAACGTCGCCTGGGTGGCACAACGGATACGGCTGTGGTGCGGATCGTGGAGCCCTGATTCGCCGCAGGGCTGCGCCAAACGATATGCCCCCACAAAAAAGTCCACCCGGGGGGTTCTCGCGCCAACGAGAATGAATTGTTATACTCCCAGCGTGGTGCCGCGCGTGCGATGCCGCTGGAGCGCGATCCAGCGTGGTTCCGACCGAGCAAGACCTTGTTCAGCGCCAGCCAGAAATCTTGTCAGCGACCTTCCGGTCGTTGGTTGAATACGCCCGCCTGCCGGGGCAAATACCTACAATACGGGAGATTGAGGAGACATGTTGCGAGCAGCCAAACGACTCCGCCTGATGTCCTCCGCCACCTTCGGTACAGCCTGTTCGATGGCCAGTGCCAGCCTGATGGCGGAAGAGGTTGCGCGATCATCGGTCAACATGAGCCAGGGAGCGACGGAAGTCAGCCACAAGATTTACGCACTGCACATGTATTCGCTGTGGCTCTGCGTGCTCATCGGCGTAGTGGTGTTTGCGGTGATGTTCTATTCGATTTTCGCACACCGGAAATCGCGCGGCGCGGTAGCGGCACAGTTCCACGAGAGTACCAAACTCGAGGTCATGTGGACCCTGGTTCCGTTCGTGATCCTGATTACATTGGCGGTACCGGCGACCTCGACGCTGCTCGAAATCTACGATGCCGACGACGCCGGTCTCGATGTGATGATCACCGGTTATCAATGGAAGTGGAAATACGAATATCTCGGGCAGGGCGTGAGCTTTTTTTCCAACCTGCGCACTACCGACGATGAAATTCACAACAAGGCGCCCAAGGGTGAACACTACCTGCTCGAGGTTGACGAGCCGCTGGTCATCCCGGTCGGGACGAAGGTGCGGTTCCTGATAACCTCCGCGGACGTGATCCACTCGTGGTGGGTTCCGCAGCTGGCGGTCAAGAAGGACGCAATTCCCGGCTTCGTCAACGCGTCGTGGACCCGCATTCCCGAACCCGGTATCTACCGTGGCCAGTGTGCCGAGTTGTGCGGCAAGAACCACGGTTTCATGCCGATCGTGGTCAGTGCGGTTGCGCAAGACGAATTCAAGGATTGGCTGGCGCAGCGCAAGGTGGAAGCCGAGCAGGAGCGCACACTGATGGCTCAGACCTTCACGATGGACGAATTGATGGCGCGGGGTGAAGCGGTTTACACCAAGACTTGCGCTGCCTGTCATATGCCGACCGGCATGGGCGTACCCGGTGCATTCCCCGCGCTGAAAGGCAGCGCCATCGCGACCGGTCCGCTGGACGGGCATCTCGATATCGTCGTCAACGGCAAGCAGGGCACCGCGATGGCGGCGTTCGGCGCGCAGTTCAACGAGATCGACCTCGCTGCGGTCATCACCTACGAACGCAACAGCTGGGGCAACAACATGGGTGACATGTTGCAGCCGATCGATGTTGCCAAGTTCAAGAAAGCCAAGTAATTCAGGAGCCACGCCATGGGCGCAGATCATCACGGTCCCGCAAAAGGAATTACCCGCTGGTTCTTCACGACCAACCACAAGGATATCGGCACGCTGTACCTCTGGTTCAGCTTCTGCATGTTCCTTGTCGGTGGTACTTTCGCACTGGTCATCCGCGCCGAGCTGTTCCAGCCCGGCCTGCAGATCGTGCAGCCGGAATTTTTCAACCAGATGACCACCATGCATGGCCTGGTGATGGTGTTCGGCGCGATCATGCCCGCCTGGGTCGGGCTCGGAAACTGGATGATTCCGATAATGATCGGCGCACCCGACATGGCGCTGCCGCGCATGAACAACTGGAGCTTCTGGATCCTGCCGTTCGCGTTCGCGATGCTGGTTTCCACCCTGTTCATGCCGGGCGGGGCGCCCAACTTCGGCTGGACGTTCTATGCGCCGTTGTCCACCACCTATGCGCCACCATCGGTCACGTTCTTCATTTTCGGCGTGCACCTGATGGGCATGTCCTCGATCATGGGCTCCATCAATATCATCGCTACCATCATGAACCTGCGTGCTCCCGGCATGACCTACATGAAGATGCCGATGTTCGTGTGGACCTGGTTCATCACGGCATTCCTGCTGCTTGCGGTGATGCCGGTTCTCGCCGGTGCGGTCACGATGATGCTGTTCGATATCCACTTCGGCACCAGCTTCTTCAGCGCTGCCGGCGGCGGGGACCCGGTGCTGTTCCAGCACGTGTTCTGGTTCTTCGGTCATCCCGAGGTCTACATCATGATCCTGCCGGCATTCGGCGTGGTGAGTGAAGTGCTGCCGACTTTTGCCCGCAAGCCCCTGTTCGGCTACAGCTCGATGGTCTACGCGACGGCTTCGATTGCGTTCCTGAGCTTCCTGGTCTGGGCTCACCACATGTTCACGGTGGGCATGCCGATCGCCGGCGAGTTGTTCTTCATGTATGCGACCCTGCTGATCGCGGTGCCGACGGGCGTGAAGGTGTTCAACTGGGTCACCACCATGTTCCGCGGCTCGATGACGTTCGAGACGCCGATGCTGTTCGCGATTGCGTTCATCATCCTGTTCACCATCGGTGGCTTCTCCGGGGTGATGCTGGCGCTGGCGCCGCTGGATTTCCAGTACCAGGACACCTATTTCGTGGTCGCGCATTTCCACTATGTGCTCGTACAGGGAGCGCTCTTCGCTCTCTATTGCGGCGTCTACTACTGGTTGCCGAAGTGGACCGGCCACATGTACGACGAGAGCCTCAGCAAGGCGCATTTCTGGATGACGTTCATCGGCGTGAACACCGCGTTCTTCCCGATGCACTTCGTCGGACTGGCCGGCATGCCGCGTCGTATCCCCGATTACGCCCTGCAGTTTGCGGATTTCAACATGCTGTCCAGCATCGGGGCCTATATCACCGGGTTCTCGCAGCTGATATTCGTGGTGGTGGTGATCAAGTGCATCAGGGGCGGACGACAGGCCACCGACAAGGTGTGGGAAGGATCGCATGGTCTCGAGTGGTCGATACCCTCGCCGGCGCCCTATCACACCTTCGCGGTGCCGCCGCAGATCAACTAGGGTCAAACAGGCATGTCCATGGGTACAACCCGCAAAACGGCGTTGTGGCTGACGGCGGTCGCCGTGGGTATGTTCGGTTTTGGTTTTGCGCTGGTACCGCTCTATGACGTGTTTTGCGAGGCGATCGGCATCAGCCGCGAGAACATCAATTCGCTGAGCGAATATGTGCCGGAGGCTGCGGTCGTGGATACCGGCCGCAGCGTCAGGGTGCAGTTCATCGCCACCAATGATGGCACGATGCCGTGGGAGTTCCATCCCCATGAATTCGAGATCAGGGTGAACCCGGGCGCCGCCAACACGACGACATTTTTTGCCCGTAACCCGGCCCCGAGACCGATGGTCGCGCAGGCCATCCCCAGCATCGATCCGGCCGAAGCAGCGCAGTACTTCCACAAGACCGAATGTTTCTGCTTCACGCAGCAGTCGCTCGCCCCGGGTGAGTCGCTGGACATGCCGTTGCAGTTCATCGTGGACCAGGCGCTGCCTGCAAGCATAAAGACGATCACGCTTTCCTACACGCTGTTTGACGTGACCGGAAAGCAGCCTGACAGCCAGGTTACGGCCGTCAACTGAGCGATAATTCGGCTACCCGACATACACAAGGAATTCAAGGGAGACATGGATATGGCAAGTGGAACCGGCGGACACCAGAGCTACTACGTGCCGGAGCAGAGCAAGTTTCCTTTCCTGGCGACGATCGGGCTGGGCATGGCGATCCTGGGCGGCGGGCTGACGCTGAACAACCACACTTTCCACGGCACGGGCGGCATCTCCTGGCTGTTGCCGCTTGGCTTCGTGATATTGATCGCGGTGCTTTGGAACTGGTTTTCCAGCGTGATCCGCGAAAACATGGCGGGTCTCGCGAGCCCTCAGCTGAAAAGATCCTATGTGCTGGGAATGCAGTGGTTCATTTTTTCCGAAGTGATGTTCTTCTTCGCGTTCTTTTTCACGCTCGCTTATGTGCGGCTTTTCGTGGTGCCGTGGCTGGGTGGTGAAGGCGATCATGGCCTGGCGGGAAAATACCTCTGGGAGGGCTTTCATGCCAGCTGGCCAATGACCCAGACGCCGCAGGAAGCGCTGGCCGCGACTGGTGGAAAGCAACTGATGGCTTCCGGCACTTTCACCGCGGCAAAGGAATTCGTGAGCTGGAACGGGATTCCGCTGCTGAACACGATTTTACTGGTGAGTTCCAGCGTCACGGTGCATTTCGCGCATATGGCGCTCAAGGCCAACAAGCGCAGCGCACTGAGCCTGTGGCTTGCGATCACGCTGATCCTCGGCTTTTCCTTCGTCGGTTTCCAGGCCCTTGAGTATCATCATGCTTATACCGAGCTCGGTCTGACTCTGGGCTCTGGCATCTACGGCTCGACATTCTTCCTGCTCACCGGCTTTCACGGCTTCCACGTCTGTCTTGGCGCAATCATGCTGACGGTGATGTTCCTGCGCGCGAGCGCCAAGGGCCACTTCATGCCGGAAGACCATTTCGGATTCGAGGCCGCGTCCTGGTACTGGCACTTCGTCGATGTGGTGTGGATCTGCCTGTTCCTGTTCGTCTACATCCTGTAATCCGTGTCTTTCACGGGCAAGGCCGGTGCCGCGCGCTGGCCTTGCCGTTGCTATTTGTCGGGGGTAGCGGTTTTCGAGGCGCTGATTGCGGCATCCCAGGGTGCCTTCGAGCGTAGCTGGCCACTGTAGAATCCGTAGCCGATGACTGCTACCAGGGTGACCGCAAGCGTCACGCGTATGCCAAGCGAATTCAGCGTGCGTCGTGTACGCCCCTGGTCCTTGACCAGGAATACCAGGCCACTGGCGAGGCTGACGAGCAGCAGCACGAACAGGATCACGATTACGGGCTTGATCCACATATTCCGATTGTTCCGTGGTTATCGAGGCGGCGAGTATAACCCGATGAGTAGCGAGCCACCCTGCGAGGAAGCGCCTGTGAGCGAACTGGCGGGCGGCCTGCGGTTCAATACCAAGTTTGCCGCCCTGGTGATAGTGCTGTTCCCGGCACTCATGGGTCTCGCCGGCTGGCAGATGTGGCGCAGCCAAGAGAAAGCCGTGATGCTTGCGGTGGTCGAGGCGCGCAGTCAGCAGGCGCCAATCCGGGTCTCCCTGTTGCAGGATTCGACACGCTCCGGGCTGGATCGCCTGCCGGTCGAGTTGCGCGGGCACTATCTGCAGGGCCGGGATTTCCTGCTCGACAACCGCGTCCTGCGCGGCACGGTAGGTTACGAGCTGATCACGCCGTTTCAGGATCGTGATGGCACGGTGGCTTTTGTGAATCGTGGCTGGCGTGCCGCGCTGCGCACCCGCGAGCAATTGCCGGTGCCCGAGATCATCGAGCAGGAAGTGCAATTGATCGGCGACGTGTATGCGCCCGAGGATCTGCGGCGGCTGCGCTCCGCTGCGAGCGGTGGCTGGCCTTGCATTCTACAGGCCGTGGATATCGCCGAGATGGCGCGTATCGCGGGCGTGGAGGCCTTTCCTTACCTGGTGCGCCTGCGTTCGGAACAGCCAGGCGTGCGCGATGCGCACTGGGAAACCGTGAACATCGCGCCCGAGCGCCACGTTGCGTATGCGGCGCAATGGTTTTTCATGGGGCTCGCATTGCTGCTGGTGTTCCTGCTGGGCGGCACCAATGTCCGCGAGTGGTATACGAATAATCACGGGGGTGGCAAGCGTCATGGTTGATCCGATCGAGCCAGACGGGAAAGCACTGCGGGCGAGCCGGATCAAGCTGGCGTTGATGTTCCTGTTGCCGTTGCTCGCGATCGGGCTGTCGACGCTGGTCTATTACACCGGCACCGGGATACCGCGAGCCACCACCAACAAGGGGGTGCTGCTGATACCGCCGCGCCCGATCGACGAGCTGAAGCTGAGCGACCGGGCCCGGCAACCCTGGCATCATGCGCAAAGCGCTCAGGGATGGGGGTTGTTGACGGTGGGCGCCGGTGATTGTGCCGATTCCTGCCGGGAGAGGTTGTACCTGACGCGCCAGATTCGCCTCGCGCTCGGCAAGGACACGCACCGGATCAGCCGTTATTACCTGATGACGGACGAGACACCGGAGCGGGGTTTTGCCGATTATCTGGCCGCGGAACACCCGGATCTGCAGTTGCTGCACGTCGATCGGCCCGCGCTGCAGGCCTGGCTGGGGTTGGCAAGCGACCCCGATCCGCTCGCCGGGCAGCCGATCTTCATCGTCGACCCGGCGGGTTTTGCGATGATGTATTACCTGCCAACCCATGCCGGAGCCGAGACGATTTCCGATCTGCGCTTCCTGCTCGAGCATTCGCGCGAAAAAGTGCGTTGAAACATGCACCTCCGGCGGCATCACTATCCGTTACAATAGCCGGCCAGCAGATTACGCGATCACGCGTTTGGCAAAAAATCATGGAAACGACTCTCGCGCAGCGCCCGCTATGGCGCGATTACCTCGAACTCTGCAAGCCGAACGTGGTTGCGTTGATGATGCTCACGGCGGTCATCGGCATGATGCTTGCCACGCCCGGCATGGTTCCCTGGCAGGCACTGATATTCGGCAATCTCGGCATCGCGCTGTGCGCGGCGTCCGCGGCGGCGGTGAACCATCTGGTCGACCGACGGATCGACGCGGTGATGGTGCGTACCAGCAATCGTCCGTTGGCACGAGGGCGCGTCGATACCCGCCACGCGGTGCTGTTTGCCTGCACGACCGGGGTGGTTGGCATGCTGATCCTGGTCGTGCTGGTCAATCCGCTCACCGCCTGGCTGACGCTGGCCTCGCTGATCGGTTATGCGTTCATCTATACCTATTACCTCAAACGTGCCACTCCGCAGAATATCGTGATCGGCGGACTGGCTGGCGCCGCGCCCCCGCTGCTCGGCTGGACGGCGGTAACCAACGAAGTGCATGGTTACGGCTTGCTGCTGGTGTTGATCATCTTTGCCTGGACGCCGCCGCATTTCTGGGCACTGGCCATCCACCGCAGGGAAGAATATGCCAAGGTCGATATTCCGATGCTGCCGGTCACCCACGGCGAGCGGCACACCGCCCTGCATATCCTGCTGTATACCCTGATCCTGTTCGCGGTCACGCTGTTGCCTTTTGCGACCGGCATGAGCGGTCCGTTGTACCTCGTGGGAGCTGTGGGCCTCGGTTTCGGCTTCCTGTACTGGGCGATCGTGCTGATGACCGGCAGGAACCCGCGGGCACCGATGGAAACATTCAAGTACTCGATCATCTACCTGATGGCGTTGTTCCTGGTCATGCTGGCGGATCACTACATCTACCCGCGCCCGATGGCCCTGCTATTGGCTTCCTGAGATATCCGCCTTGAGCATCACGAAATCACAACGCCGCAAGATCCGGCTCACGGCGCTCGGGCTCTCGTTGCTGGCATTGCTGGTGGTTGTGATGTTCGTGCGCCAGTTCATGAATCCGGAGCACCTCGATCCGCAGTGGCTGCAGCTGCACGGCACGGTATTGTTCGATACGCCGCGCAGCTTCGACACGCTGCAGCTGCGCGATCAAAACGACCAGCCGTTCGACGGTGCGGCCTTCCGCGGTTCATGGAGCGTGGTGTTCTTTGGCTTCACGTTCTGTCCCGATGTGTGCCCGACCACTCTCAGCCTGCTCGGCGAGGTGCAGAAGATGCTCAAGCCGGCGACCGATGGGCGGGCGCCACTCGCCTTCTACATGGTCTCGGTGGATCCCGCACGCGACACGCCGGCGCAGCTCAAGCCCTATCTCGAGCACTTCGGCAGCGAGTTCACCGGGCTTACCGGCGATTTTCCCGACATCCACCGTTTTGCCACGCAACTCAACATCCCGTTCCGCAAGGCCGTGCTCGATGACGCCAATTACAGCGTGGACCATTCCGCGAACCTGGTGCTGATCAATCCGCGCGGCCACTATGCCGGGTACATGACGCCGCCGTTTGACAAGGAGCGGATGGTGCGCGTGCTCGAATTACTGCGCACGCGAGGGTCCTGAACCTCAGCGTGCCCGTGCGAGTCCGTGGCACAACGCAAACAATGTGCATGCGGCAACCACCACCGAAGGGCCGGCCGGCGTATCTGCGTACCAGGACATCAGCAGTCCGGCCACGACGGATAACGAACCCAGCACCGCGCCGCCCGCGGCCATCTGCTCCGGTGAGCGCGCGAAAGCCCGCGCTGCTGCCGGCGGGATCACCAGCAGTGCCGTGACCAGCAGCACGCCGACCACGTTCATCGCCACCGCGATCAACGCGGCGATGGCAAGCATCTGCAGCAGCTTCAGGCGCTCGACGGCAATGCCCTCGATCTGTGCCAGCTCCTCGTCAACGGCAATCGCCAGCCATGGACGCCAGAACAGCGCACCGAGCAGTGCGGCAATGAAACCCACCCCGTAGACCAGCTGCAATTCGTTCGCGCCAACCGCAAGCAAATCGCCGAACAGGTAACTTTCGATATTGGCGCGGCGCGGCGCCAGCACCGTAACCGCGATGATGCCGGCGGCGAGAGTGCCGTGCGCGATCACGCCAAGCAGGGTGTCCGAGCCGAGTAGCCGCGTGCGCTGGAGCCGCGCGAAAGCCACCGCAACCATGGCGCAAAGCAGCAATGCCGCGAGCGTGATATCGATACCGAGAAACAGCCCGAGTGCAATCCCGAGCAGCGCTGAATGCGACAGCGTGTCACCGAAAAAAGCCATCCGTCGCCACACCAGGAAGCAGCCCAGCGCACCGGCAATCGTGGCCACGCCGATACCTGCGGCCAGGGCCCGCAGCAGGAACTCATCCATGCGGATGCTCCACTACCTGCCCGTGCATATCGTGTTGGTGATCATGGTGGTGCGTGTAGAGCGCAATCTCCGAGCTGACCTGTTTGCCGAACAGTTGCAGAAATGCGGGGTGGGTGCTCACTACCTCCGGCTTGCCCGCGCAACAGACGTGCCGATTCAGGCACAGCACGGTATCGGTGGCGGCCATCACCAGGTGCAGATCGTGGGAAATCATCAGCACCGCACAGCGATGACGATGGCGCACCGCGTCGATCAGCGCATACAGCTCCGCTTGCCCGTTGACATCCACACCCTGTACCGGCTCGTCGAGTACCAGCAATTGCGGGTTGCGCAACAGCGCGCGCGCCAGCAACACGCGCTGGAACTCGCCCCCGGATACACCGGCAAGCGGTGTCCCGAGCAGCGCGCTCACGCCGACTTCCGCCGCCACCTCGGCGAGTCGCTGCGGATTGCGTTCGGCAATCCGCAGGAAGCGCTCCACGCTGAGCGGCAGCGCCGGGTCGATCTGCAATTTTTGTGGCATGTAGCCCACGCGCAGACCGGGGCGGCGCCAGATGGTGCCGGTGGAGGGAGATGCAAGGCCTATCAGCAGACGTAACAGGGTCGTCTTGCCGGCGCCGTTGGGGCCGATCACGGTCAGGATCTCGCCAACGTGCAGGCGCAGCGAGACATTTTCGAGCACCAGGTCGGGGCCGATCCGGAAACCGATGGCGCGCGCTTCGAGCAGGAATTCCGGGTCGGTCATGGGGCGGAGCAACCGGGGCACAGGCCGAGAACTTCCAGCGCGACCGACTCGACCCGAAAACCGACCCGTTTGCCGAGGCGTCGGATGGCGCTGCCGATCGCCGGCTGCATCGATTCGAGCGTGCTGCCGCAGCCGCGGCAGATATACAGCTGGTGGTCATGCGGCTCGGCACCGACCTGGCAGCCCACATAGGCATTCAGCGTCGCAACGCGGTGCACGAACCCCTGCTCGCGCAGAAACTCGAGGGCGCGGTAAACCGTGGGCGGACCCGGCATGCGCCGCGCGGCGTCACGTGTGCCGAGCTTTTCGAGCAGCGCATACGCCCCGATCGGACGATGACTCTGCCACACCAGCCGCAACACCTCCTCGCGCAACGCCGTAAGCCGTGCGCCACGCTCGCGGCAGGCTCCGCGCGCCTCGGCAATCGCGCGCTGCACGCAGCGTCGATGGTCGTGAACGGCAAACGCCATCTGTGGCGTCGCCGTGCTGGTGGTCGCGGCCCGGTTGTTCATCGCGTTATATTATAACTTTTGGCATCGAGGTCCATGCTCATGTTGCGAGCCCGCAGGTGCCGCCTGGTGCTGGCACTGCTGTGCATGACGATGCGCGCGCACGCCGACGAGCCGCTGCCGCTGGTGCTCAGCAGCATCCGGCCGCTGCACCTGATCGTGCTGGCGCTCGCCGGTGATCGGGTCGAGGCGCGCGAGTTCCCGGGGATTGGCGCGTCGCCACATGACTTCGTGGTGCGCCCGTCGGCAATCCGCCTCCTCGAGTCCGCACGAGTGGTATTCTGGATCGGGCCCGAGCTCGAGCGCCCGCTTGCCGAGTTGCTCGAGCGTATGCCCGGGCGCCGCGATATCGCGTTGTTGCCGCGGATGCCGCCCGCCGCGATTGCCGCCGATGCCGATCCGCACGTGTGGCTCGATCCACGGCTGGCCGTGGCGATCGCGGAATCGATGGCCGCAGTGCTGATCGAGCGTGGTATCGCCGAGGAGCCGCTGCTGCAGTCCCGGCTCGAGGCCTTCATTGCCTCGATGGAGAGCGCCGAATGGAACATGCGCCAGGAGTTGAACGGACTCGAGCGGGTGCCTTTCATGGTGATGCATGACGGTTATGGCTATTTTGTGCGTCGTTTCAGTCTGAACCAGGTGTTGGCTCTCGGTCCGGACGCCGAGCGCCAGCCGGGTGCACGGGCGGTGTCGCGGATGCGCCAGAGCGCGCTCGACAGCGCCGCGGTGTGCCTGCTGCGCGAGAGCAACAGCAACCGGCGTCTTGCGGATTTGCTGGCCGAGGGCACCGCGATGCGTATTCGCGAAGTCGACCCGCTGGCCTTGTCGCTGGCGGCGGACGATGCGGATTTCGCGGCGTTTCTGACCGACTTCACCCGCACTGTCGCCGGTTGCCTGCGTGGGCCGGCGTCATGAACCCAGCTCCGAAGGCCTTCCAATGAACCAGACCGCTACGCCCCCCAGCCTGATTCTGGTCGATGGCTCCTCCTATCTGTACCGTGCATTCCATGCGTTGCCGCCGCTGGCCACGGCCAGTGGCCGTCCCACCGGTGCGGTGCGCGGCGTGATCGGCATGCTGCGCAAACTCTGCCAGCAATACCCGGACACCCCGGTGGTCGTGGTGTTCGATGCCAAGGGCAGGACTTTCCGCGACGATATCTTCGCCGAGTACAAGGCCAACCGACCACCGATGCCGGAAGAGCTGCGCGCGCAGATCGAGCCGGTGCATGCGATCGTGCGCGCAATGGGACTGCCGCTGCTGTGCGTGCCGGGGGTCGAGGCCGACGATGTGATCGGCACCCTGGCCGCAAGAGTCAGCGCTGATGGCGGACAGGTGCTGATCTCCACCGGCGACAAGGATATCGCCCAGCTGGTGAGCGAACGTGTCACGCTGATCAACACCATGAGCGATACCCGTCTCGACGAGACGGGGGTGCGCGAGAAGTTCGGCATCGCGCCGGGGCAGATGGTCGACCTGCTGGCGCTGATGGGCGACAAGGTCGACAACATTCCCGGGGTGCCGGGCGTGGGGGAAAAAACCGCGCTGGCATTGCTGCAGGGTCTTGGCAGTCTCGATGCGATCTACGCCGACCTCGATGCGGTTGCCGGCGTCGCGGTGCGTGGTGCGGGACGTCTCGGCGCGAAGCTCGCGGCGCAACGCGAGCAGGCCATGCTGTCACGCGAGCTGGCCACGATCCGCACCGATGTGCCGCTCGGTACCGAGGCCGATGCGTTGCACAATCGCGAACCCGATCGCGAGGCGCTGGGCAAATGGTACCGTGATCTCGAGTTCAACAGCTGGCTCGCGGAGCTGGCGGCCGGCGCGGAGAGCGCTGCCACTTCGGCGGCGCCGGCGCCCGCGGCGAATTACGAAACCGTGCTCGATCGCAAGGCGCTGGATCGCTGGGTCGCAACCCTGGCCTCGGTACCGCTGTTTGCGGTGGATACCGAGACCACGGCGCTGGACTACATGCGCGCGCGGGTGGTGGGCGTGTCGCTTGCGGTCGAGCCCGGGCACGCTGCCTATATCCCCTTCGGCCACGACTATCTGGGGGCACCCGAGCAGCTGACGGAGCGTGAGGTGCTCGAGGCCCTGCGTCCGCTGCTCGAGGCCGAGACGCCGCGGAAGGTCGGGCAGAACCTGAAGTACGATCGCAGTGTACTGCTCAACCATGGCATCGAGCTCGCGGGCATCGCCTACGATACGATGCTCGAATCCTATGTGCTGGACTCGGTGGGATCGCGCCATGACATGGACTCGCTGGCGCTCAAGCACCTCGATTACCGCACGACCTCATTCGAGGAGGTGGCGGGCAAGGGCGCCAAACAGATCAGTTTCAACCAGGTGAACCTGGACCAGGCGACACCCTATGCCGCCGAAGATGCCGACATCACCCTGCGCCTGCACCAGGCGTTGTGGCCGCAACTCGAATCCGCGCCCGCCCTGTGCCGCGTGTTCACCGAGATAGAAATGCCGCTGGTGCCGGTGCTGTCGCGTCTCGAGCGCCACGGGGCGCTGGTCGATGGCGCGCTGCTGGCGGTACAGAGTCGCGAGCTTGGAGAACGGCTGCTGGAGATCGAGGCACGCGCTTTCGAGGTCGCGGGGCAGCGCTTCAATCTCGGTTCGCCCAAACAGCTGCAGGACATCCTGTTCGACAAGCTCGGGCTGCCGCAGATCGGCAAGACACCTACCGGCCAGCCGTCCACCGCGGAGCCGGTGTTGCAGGAGCTGGCGGAAAATTACGAACTGCCGCGGGTGATTCTCGAGTACCGCGGGCTCAGCAAGCTGAAGTCGACCTACACCGACCGCCTGCCCGAACAGATCAACCCCGCGACCCACCGGGTACACACCTCGTACCAGCAGGCAGTCACCGCGACCGGCAGGCTGTCCTCGACCGATCCCAATCTGCAGAACATTCCGGTGCGCACCGCCGAGGGGCGGCGCATCCGGCAGGCTTTCATCGCGCCCCCGGGGTGGCGCCTCCTGGCGGCCGACTATTCGCAGATCGAATTGCGCATCATGGCGCACCTGTCGGGCGATCGCGGTTTGATCGAGGCGTTTCGCAACGGGCTCGATGTGCACCGCGCTACCGCGGCAGAGGTGTTCGGGATGGACATCGCGGCGGTCACGGACGATCAGCGCCGTAGCGCCAAGGCGATCAACTTTGGTTTGATCTACGGCATGTCCGCGTTCGGGCTGGCGCGGCAGCTCGGGGTTGGCCGCCAGGAGGCGCAAGCCTGGATGGACCGCTATTTTGCCCGCTATCCGGGCGTGCAGTGTTATATGGACGAGATCCGTCGCAAGGCCGCCGACGAGGGATTCGTCGAGACCCTGTTCGGCCGCAGGCTCTATCTGCCCGATATCCGTTCGCGCAATCCCAACAGCCGCCAGGCAGCGGAGCGCACCGCGATCAATGCGCCGATGCAGGGCAGCGCAGCCGATATCATCAAGCGCGCGATGATCGGGGTGGACCAGTGGCTGCGGGGCGATGAGGTGCCGGCGTGCATGGTCATGCAGGTGCATGACGAGCTCGTGTTCGAGGTGCGCGAGGATGTGGTAGCCGAGGTCACGGCGCGGGTGCGTGCGCTGATGTCAGGGGCTGCCGGTCTCGAGGTCGAACTGGTGGTCGATGTCGGGACCGGGTGCAACTGGGACGAGGCTCACTGAGCGCCGTCGCAGGGCGGCGTGTACCATTTGTCGAGCACGGCGCGCGCCTCATCGACCCCGGCGCCGCTCAGTGCCGAGAATAGCTGTACCGTTGCACCCGGGAACCAGCCGAGGTTCCGGCGCACGCCGAGCAGCGTTGCCTTGGCTGGGCCGCGTGCGAGCTTGTCGGACTTGGTGAGCAGCACGTGCAGCGCGATGTTGCTGCGCGCCACCCATTCGATCAGCGTGATGTCCTGCTCCTTCAGCGGGTGACGCGCGTCCATCAGCAACACGATGCCCGCCAGCGAACGTCTTGCGCCAAGATAGGATTCGACCAGCTTGCCCCACTGCTTGCGCATCTCGATCGGCACCTTGGCAAAGCCGTAACCGGGCAGATCGACCAGGCGCAGGCTCTCCGCGAGACTGAAAAAGTTGATCTGCTGCGTGCGCCCCGGCGTCTTGCTCGCCCGCGCCAGCTTGCGATGATCGCAGATCGCATTGATCGCGCTCGATTTGCCCGCGTTCGAGCGCCCCGCAAATGCCACCTCGATGCCCTGGTCGGGCGGGCACTGGGACACCCGCGCGGCACTCAGAATGAAGCTGGCGCCACGATAATCCGGCGGCGCAAAACGATGGGACAAAGGCCAATTCCTCCAATTTCCGTTAGCGGGCCGCTTTGTTATACTGCGCGCGCCTGATTCGGTAAGCAGTCTAGCATGTGGTCTGGAGCGGCCCTGCGGAGGCCATCGAATCGGTTTCCACCCGCTATCCTATGGAGTACTTCATGAAGAATTTCGCACTTGGCACCCTGCTGCTGGCATCCTCGATGGCCTACGCCGACCGCAGCGCCGACGAGATTTATCCGAACACCTGCGGCGTCTGTCATGGCGCTGGTGTCGCCGGCGCTCCGACAGCCCATGATGCCACCCTGTGGCAGCCGCGCTTTGACGCCAAGGGCATGGATGGCCTTATGGAAAGTGTGCACAACGGTCTGAACGCGATGCCGGCCAAGGGCATGTGCATGGATTGCACCGATACCGAGTACAAGGCGCTGATCGAATTCATGATGAAGGCGTCCTGAGTATTTCGCCCGTTTTCCCGCTGATTGCAAAGGATTGATTACCGTGATCAAGACCATGGTTTGGGTGATGGCTGCAACCCTGTTTGCGGCCAATGCGCTGGCGGCCGGCAATGCCGACGCCGGCAAGAGCAAGACGGTTGCCTGCGGCGCCTGTCACGGCGCTGACGGCAACAGCCTCGCTCCTGCGTTTCCCAAGCTGGCGGGGCAGCATCCGGGTTACCTGCTGAAACAGCTGAAGGACATCAAGGGCGGCGCACGCAGCGTACCCGCGATGACCGGGCAGCTGGATGCGCTGAACGACCAGGACCTCGCCGACATCGCTGCCTACTATGGTGCGCAAAAGGCAACGCCGGGCATGGCCAAGGAGGAGCGGGTGGAACTCGGAGAGAGTGTTTATCGTGCCGGTGTCCGCGACAAGGGGGTGGCTGCCTGCACCGCTTGTCATTCGCCGATTGGCGCGGGCAATGCGGCGGCACGCTTCCCGTCCTTGAGTGGGCAGCATGCCGACTACATTGCGGCGTCGCTGCGCGCCTTCCGCAATGACGAGCGCACCAATGATGGTGATACCCGCATCATGCGCGATGTCGCGAGCCGCCTGAGTGACAAGGAAGTCGATGCCGTTGCGAGCTACGCCTCGGGATTGCATTGATCCCAGGGCTGGCTTCGGGTGGTAATTTGCCACTCGGCGCACCCGCATCGGAAACCCGGTCCAATCACGGTTGTCGAAAGCCCGGACTGTTCGAGGAGCCAGGGGTATGAAGCGATTTCTTGCAATGGGTCTGCTGTTGCTGTTGCCGTTGGCGACGCTGGCTGCCGATACTGCGCCGGCGTTCGTGGAAGGCAAGCAGTACGAGCGTATTCCCGAGCCGGTGCGCACCGCCGACCCGGCACGCATCGAGGTCGTGGAGGTGTTCTGGTACGGATGCATCCATTGCTTCCATCTCGATCCGCTGATCAAGGATTGGCAGAAGACACTGCCTGCGGATGTCGACTTCCATCGCTCGCCGGCGATCTGGAACAAGCCGATGGCGATTCACGCCCAGGCGTTCTATGCAGCCCAGGCGCTCGGTGTGCTCGACAAGGTGCACGATCGGCTGTTTGCCGCACTGAACGTGGACCGCAGGAAGCTCGATACCGAAGATGAACTTGCCGCGTTCTTCGCCGAGCAGGGAGTCAAGGAACAGGATTTTCGCAAGGCATTCAGTTCGTTCGGTGTCGAGAACAGCGTCAAGCAGGCAGATGCACGGGCACGCAGTTACCGGATCACCGGAACGCCGGAACTGGTCGTGAACGGCAAGTACCGGATTTCAGCCAAGACCGCCGGCAGTCCCGAAGCGATGCTGAAAGTCGTTGATTTCCTGGTTGCGCAGGAGCGGGCGGCACGTCCCAAGTCCAGCCCCTGAGCCGGCGGCTTTCACGTCAGAGCGAGCAGGCCGCGCCAGGCGAGATGTAGCGCGAGCAGGCTCAGCATCCATCTCAGAGCCTGCCTGAACACGCGTTCGGGCAGATGGCCCAGCAAGCGGAGCCCGACCCAGGTTCCGCCGATACCGCTCGCGATCATCAGCAATGCGAGCAGCAGCCAGCCACGCCATTCAAAACCCGTGGCACCGAATACCGCCAGCTTGAGCAGGTTGAGCCCGGTCATGCACGCCGCCGCGCTGGCCACGAACTGGTGACGGTTCAGGCCGAGCCGCTGGATGTAAGCGCCCACCAGCGGTCCGGTAGCTCCGACAAAAAGGCCGAGAAAGCTCGAGAAGGCGCCGAATAGGGCCATGCCCGTGGTCGAAGTGTTGCCGATGCGCGGCGTTGGCGACCACACCATGTACAGCACGAAGACCGCGATACTGAGTTGTAGCCAGTCCATCGGCAAGCGGAACAGCAGCAGCGAACCGAGCAGCGCACCAACGATCCCGCCCGCCAGCAGCACCGCGGTCACGCGGCACACTACATGCTCGCGTGCCAGCAGTGCGCGTCCGCCATTGGAGCCGAGCTGCACGATGCCGTGCACCGGGATCACGGCTGCCGCGGGCATTGTGGTCGCCATCACGGACAGCATCAGCAAGCCGCCCCCGGCGCCAAGCGCGGCGGTCAGGATCGAACTGACGAAGCTCAGCACCACCAGCACGACAATACCGAGGTGGTCGAGCGCGGGGGTAATCGGGAGGTCCATGACGCAGCAATCCCTCGAGCTTATTCGATAAAATGCAGACCCGGGTCTATGCTTGAGCTACTCGAAATTGTGTCGCGGAAACCACGGCTTCCGGGCACCGGAACAGCAGGTCCGCAAATCCTGCAGTGGATTTGTCGTAGCAATGCGAAAACCCAAGCTCAACGAAGAAATCGTGCGCCGTATCGAAGACGCGCTGGACGAACGCAAGAGTGACCGGCGTCGCGACCGCGAGGAGCGCGAGCCGGCGCCGGAGCGGCGCAACCGCTCCCGACGCAAACAACGCGATTCGGCAGCACCGCGCGAAGGTGTCAGCCAGCCTGCCAGCCTTCCCGGCACCTGAGCGCAGGCCGCGGATTCCTGATGCTCAGCTCGCGAGAAAGATCTTGCCGGGGTTGAGAATATTGCCCGGATCCAGAGCTCGTTTCAGGGTTTTCATCAGCGCAATCTCCTGCGGCGAGCGACTGCACCCGAGCCAGGCGCGCTTATCGAGGCCGATACCGTGTTCGGCCGAAATCGAGCCACCGATACCGGAGAGTTCGCTGTAAACGAGTTTCTCCACCGCCTGCTTGAGCGCCGGATCATCGCTGCCGAGCGCGATCGCCAGATGCAGATTGCCGTCACCGAGGTGGCCGAAGGTGACCCAGCGCAGTTCTCCGAGCAACTCCCGCAGCGCCGCCGCGCAACGCTCGAGGTAGCTTTCCATCGCCGCGATCGGCAGGCTGATATCGAATATCGCCAGCGGCCACAGCGTCACGACGGACTCGATATTGTCCCGTATGGCCCAGAATGCCTCGCGCTCCTTGCTGTTCTGGGCCAGCACCGCGTCCGTCAGCAGCCCGTTTTCCAGGGCCCGCCCAAGGGTTGCCAGGAATTGCTCGCCTTCGGCCTCCAGGTCCGCACCGGCCGATTCGATCAGCACATAGAAAGGATATTCGTCGGGCAGCGGAGGCTCGCCGAGGTGAGGGCCTTTGCAGGCAATGCGGTAATAGCTGTTCCACATCGCCTCGAAGGCGCTCATCCGCCCGCCCAGTTCCCGTTCGATGAAGGTCAGCAGCTCGATCAGTTTTTCCAGCGAATCGGTCGCTACCAGCGCCGAATTGCGCGCCGGCATCAGTGGTCGCAACCGCAGTACCGCGCGGGTGATGATCCCGAGAGTACCTTCGCTGCCAATGAACAAATGCTTGAGGTCGTAGCCGGTATTGTTTTTCAGCACCGCGTTCATCGAGGAAACCACGGTGCCGTCGGCGAGCACGGCTTCGAGCCCGAGCACCTGCTCGCGCATCATGCCGTAACGGATTACCTGGTTGCCGCCGGCGTTGGTCGCGATGTTGCCGCCGATGGTGGCGCTGCCGCGGGCGCCGAGATCGAGCGGCATCACCAGCGACTGCGCTTCGGCCGCCTCGTGCACTGCCTGCAAGGTCGCGCCAGCCTGCACCGTCATGGTGCGGCTACGCGCATCGAGCTGCTCGATGCGGTTCATGCGCTCCAGCGACAACGCGATCTCTCCCGGACCCGCCAGTGCTCCGCTGACCAGGCCGGTCTTGCCGCCCTCGGTTACAACCGGCTGGCCGGCGGCGTGGCACAAGCGCAGGATCGCGGATATTTCCCCTGTCGAGCGCGGGCGCAGCACCACCAGCGCAGCGCAATGATTCACCCCCCACGCGCCGCTGCGGCTGCGGGCTTCGTCTCCGCGCAATACGCCACCGGCACCCAACAGCTCGTGCAGTTGATCGATCAGTTCTGCCATGGGCCGGGACTCCTCAAAATCCGAGATTCATCGCGGGCATCATCACTTCTATCAGACGTGGTCCGGGTTGCGTCATCGCGTCGCCGAACTGCGCGAACAGTTCATCGGCGTTGGTGGCGCGTGTTGCCGTCACACCCATCGACTGCGCCAGCGTCACGAAATCGATATCGGGATTGCCGATATGCATCATGCCGCGCGCATTGCTGCCCATCGCGGTTGCACCGACCCGCAGGTATTCGAGTTGCAGGATCGCGTAATCGCGATTGGCAAACAGCAGCACGGTCACATCGAGCTTTTCCCGTGCCATGGTCCACAGTGCCTGGATCGTGTACATGGCGCTGCCATCACCCTCGAGGCAAACGATCTTGGCATCGGGAGCGGCAATCGCGGCACCGACAGCCGCCGGCAGACCCCAGCCGATAGAGCCGCCGGTTTGCATGATCCACTGGTGCGAACGGGCCGAGGTGCAGCGTGGAAATACTTCCATCGCACCGGTGATGCCCTCGTCGACGATGATCGCGCCTTCCGGCAGCAGCGCCGAAATCACATCACCGACCGTAGCCGTCGAGAGTGCACCGCCCGGCGCTGCCGCGGGCTGGTCGGGATTGCGCGCCACGTTGCTGCCGTCGGCATGCAATGCGTCCGCGAGCCGCTCCAGCGCATCCTGGCGATCATGAAAATCCTCCGCCAGCGTGACGATTTCGCAATCGTCGTGATTGAGCCGACTGGGTACGCCAGGATAGGCGAAGAACGAGGCCGGAGCATTCACGCCGACCAGCACCATGCGGCGCACGGTCTTCAGATGGTCGATGGCAAACTCGGCGAGGTAGGGGATCTTTTCGTAACTCGGGCGCCCGCCTCCCCACGGAACGCGACTGGCAAAGGTTTCGACCGCGAGTCGTGCGCCGCAACTGGCCGCAATGCGGGCGGCGACCTCCAGTTCCGTATCGCTGATGTGCCCGCCGAGCAGGATCATCGCCGGCTCCCCGCAATCGAGCGCCTCGGCTGCACGCGCAATCGCATCGGCGTGCGCCTGGCGCGGTTTTGCCGGTGTCGGGGCCGCGGCCGGCCCGGGCGCGCTGTCGCCCCAGGAAACATCCGCCGGCAGGATCAGGGTGGCGATCTGCCCCGGTGCGCTCAAGGCGGCGGCAACGGCCTGTGCCGCATCCGCTGGCAGGTGCTCGCTGGATGAGGAGGAGTGAACCCAGTGCGACATCGGCTTTGCCACCGCCACCACGTCGGATGTGAGCGGTGTGTCGTACTGCAGATGATAGGTCGCGTGATCGCCGACGATATTCACGATCGCCGCCTTGCCCTTCTTGGCGTTGTGCAGATTGGCAAGCCCGTTGCCAAGCCCGGGGCCCAGATGCAGCAGCGTGGCCGCCGGCTTGCCTGCGATGCGTGAATAGCCGTCGGCGGCTCCGGTGACCACTCCTTCGAACAGCCCGAGCACGCAGCGCATTCCCGCAACCCGATCGAGTGCCGCCACGAAGTGCATTTCCGATGTGCCGGGATTGGCAAAGCAGACTTCGACCCCCGAATCGATCAGGGTGCGCAACAGTGCTTCGGCTCCATTCATGGATTCACTCCCTGGCCGACAGGCCGATCTTTAGCTGCTGGATGGTGGCAGATGCGGCGGTTTATCATAGCAACACCCCGCGTGCAACCGGCCGCTCCGGGCCTGCGTCCGTCGTTACCACCTCAGTCCTCGGCATGGAGATGCATCAGGCCTTCCTGCACCGCGGTGGCGACCAGCCGTCCGTCCCGGGTGTAGATCGAGCCGATATTGAAACCCCTTCCTCCCGCCGCGCACGGACTGGCCAGGTGATAGTAGAGCCATTCGTCGGCCCGGAAATCGCCGTAGAACCACAGGCCATGGTCGATGCTCGCGGTCTGGATTTCGGGGCTGTCGTAGCACAAGGCATGCGGCAGCAGCGCGGTCGACAGCAGGTAATTGTCGGACATGTAGGCGAGCAGCTCGGTGTGGGTGGCGGGATTCTCCGCGAGTGCGCCGTTGGCGCGCATCCAGACGCCCATTCGTGCCGCGACATGGCGCGGGCTGGCCGGGTCTTCGCGCTCCACGATGCGGTAATCGATCGCGTGGCGCCGCGGCGCCTTGAATCGCTCCGGGTGAACAGCAGCGAGGCGGGTATAGAAATCGAAATCGCTCTCGAGTTGATCGGGTCCCGGTACATCCGGCATCGGGTCCTGGTGCTGCAGCCCTTTTTCCGGCAACTTGTAGGAGATCGAGGTGCTGAAAATGGCGCGCCCCGCCTGCAGCGCAATCACCCGGCGGGTGCTGAAGCGTCGCCCGTCACGGATCGGATCGACCTCGTAGAGTATCGGTCGCGCCGGGTCTCCGGGGCGCAGAAAATAGGCGTGCAGCGAATGCACCCGGCGACTGCCTTCCACGGTGCACGAGGCCGAGTGCATCGCCTGCGCCAGCACTTGCCCGCCGTAGACACGTTTCTCGCGTCCGGCCGGCGTGGTGCCGCGAAACCGATAGGTATCGAGGTGCTCGACGGCAAGTACATCCAGCAATGCGTCCAGATCATCGCTCACTGCGTGTTTCCTTTCCCGGTGTTGGTGGCGGGCCATTTTATGCGCTGGATTATGGTATCACCCGACAATTTGGTGATAACGTTGCGCCCTTTCCGGATTCCCGTCCAACAAGAGGACGTCACAGCATGACGGCACTCGACGATTTCAGGCGCGACACGCGCGCGTGGCTCGAACAGAATTGTCCGCAATCGCTGCGCAAGACCGGCGTTGGCGACATGCTGTCGGATGCCGACAGTTGCTGGGGTGGACGCAAATGGAAATTCACCAGCGAAGACCAGCGACTGTGGCTGCAGCGCATGGGCGAGCGCGGCTGGACTGCACCGGAATGGCCACGCGAATACGCCGGCGGTGGTCTCGGTCGGGCCGAGGCCAGGGTCCTGCGCGAAGAGATGGCGCGCATCCAGGCCTGGTCGCCACTCGAGAGCTTTGGCATCTCGATGCTCGGGCCTGCGCTGATGAAATACGGCACCGAGGAGCAGAAAAGGCGGTTTTTGCCACCGATCGTGCGCGGCGAGATCCGCTGGTGTCAGGGATACAGCGAGCCCAATGCCGGTTCCGACCTGGCCGGGTTGCAGACGCGCGCCGAAGACAAGGGAGACCATTACCTGGTCAACGGGCAGAAGGTGTGGACTTCCTATGCCGACAAGGCCGATTGGATATTCTGCCTGGTGCGCACCGACACCCAGGCCGCAAAGCCACAGCAGGGCATCAGCTTCCTGCTGTTTGACATGGGGTCCCCGGGCGTAAGCACGCGGCCCATTTTGCTGATCAGCGGCGCCTCGCCTTTCTGCGAGACCTTTTTTGACAATGTCCGGGTACCCAAGGAGCAGCTCGTCGGTGAGCTGAACAAGGGTTGGGACATTGCCAAGTACCTGCTCACCCACGAACGGGAAATGATCAGTGGCGCATTTGGCGTGGCCGGTGCCGGACAGGAGACCGTGCCGGAGATTGCAACGCGCCTCCAGGGCTTGCGCGAGGGAAGGCTCGCCGACGCGGGCTTGCGTCGGGACATCGCGCGGCTCGAGCTCGACGCCGAGGCCTTTGCCCTGACGCTAGAGCGCCTGCGCGATGAAGCAAAGGCCGGTGTCGGCACCGGTGCGGCCTCGTCGATGCTCAAGTATTACGGCACGGAACTGAACAAGCAGCGCCAGGAAGTGCTGATGGCGATTCATGGCGGCGACGCACTCGACTGGGAAAGCGAGCATGCCGGGAATGGCTTCGTTGCACGAACCTGGCTGCGCAGCAAGGGCAACTCCATCGAGGGCGGCACCTCGGAGGTGCAGCTCAATATCATCGCCAAGCGCATCCTCGGTTTGCCGGGATAAGGAGCACGCATGTCGCTGGTATACAACGAAGACGAAAGGATGCTGCAGGATGCGGCGCGAAGTTTCCTTGGCGAGCGGGCGCCGGTAGCGGCGCTGCGCAAGCTGCGCGATACGCGTGATCCCGACGGCTTCTCGCGTGAACTGTGGGCCAGCATGGTCGAGATGGGCTGGGCCGGGATCCTGGTTCCCGAAGAGTATGGCGGCCTGGGCTTCGCACATGCCGGCGCCGGCATACTCTGCGAGCAGGCAGGCCGCACGCTGACCAACTCACCGCTGTTCTCCACCGCGATACTCGGTGCCACGTTGCTGCGCCTGGCGGGATCGGACGCGCAGAAAAAACGGCTGCTGCCACAAATTGCCGCCGGGAAGGTACTGCTCGCGCTGGCGCTCGATGAGTCGGCCCGCCACGATCCCGCGGCAATCGATCTCGTGGCGGAACCGCAGGGCGACGGGTTTGTGCTGAACGGCGCCAAGCGCCTGGTGCTGGACGGTCATGTTGCGGACACGCTGGTGGTCGCGGCGCGTGGTGCCGGCGCCGGTGACGGCGTTTCGCTGCTGCTGGTCGATGCGCATGCTGTCGGGGTGCAAATCGAGCGCACCATCATGGTCGATACGCGCAATGCGGCCCGCATCGAATTCAGCGCCGTGAAGGTGCCGCGCGAGGCCCTGCTCGGTGAATGGCGCGGTGGCGCGACGGCGCTCGCCCAGGCGCTCGATGTCGGGCATATTTGCCTGGCGGCGGAACTGCTGGGTATTGCCGAGGAGGCATTTGCCCGAACCCTCGACTACCTCAGGCAGCGCAGACAGTTCGGCAAGCTGATCGGCGAATTCCAGGCGCTGCAGCACCGCGCCGCGATACTGTTCTGCGAGATCGAGTTGTGCCGTTCGGCGGTGATGCGCGCGTTGCGGGCGATAGACGAACAGCATCCGCGGCTCGCGGCGTTTGCAAGCCTCGCCAAGGCGAGGGCCTGTGAAACCGCCACGCTGGCCGTCAACGAGGCGGTGCAGATGCATGGCGGCATCGGCATGACCGACGAGTTCGACATCGGGCTGTTCATGAAGCGCGCGGCCAGCGCGCGGCAGATTTTCGGTGATGCGCATTTCCACACCGATCGTTACGCCACACTGGCCGGTTACTGAGATCCGGTGCGCGATACGCACCGGCAGATTCAATTGCAAAAGGAGAATCAAGCATGGACCTGGGAATCAGCGCCCGGCTGCGGCCGATACTCGATGAGGTAAAGCGCTTCATCGACAACGAGATCCTGCCGCTCGAGCACGAGTTTCTTGCCGAGGTGGACAAGGGCGACCGCTGGTCGTTCACGCCGCGGCAGACCGAAATCCTCGAGACCCTCAAGAGCAAGGCGCGCGAGCGCGGTTTGTGGAACTTCTTTCTCACCGGTCACGAGGATGGTCACGGCCTGAATACGGTCGAATATGCCTATATCGCCGAGGAAACCGGCAAGTCCCATCTGGCGCCGGAGGTGTTCAACTGCAGCGCGCCCGATACCGGGAACATGGAAGTGCTGGCGCGCTACGGCACGCCGGAGCAGAAGCAGCGCTGGCTGGTGCCGCTGCTGGCCGGCGAGATCCGTTCTGCCTACGTGATGACGGAGCCCGACAGCGCGTCCTCGGATGCCACCAATATCAGCGCCAGCGCGGTGCTGGAAGGCGATGAGTGGGTGATCAATGGTGACAAGATCTGGATTTCCGGTGCCGGCGATCCGCGCTGCAAGATCCAGATCGTGATGGTCAAGAGCAACCCGCAGGCTGCGCGGCACGCGCAGCATTCGCAGATCCTGGTGCCGATGGACACTCCCGGCGTCGAAGTGCTGCGCCCGATGATGGTGTTCGCCACCGACGACGCGCCGCACGGACATATGCATATGCGCTTCAACAATGTGCGGGTGCCGCGCGCGAACATCATCGCCGGCGAAGGCCGTGGTTTCGAGGTCGCGCAGGGCCGCCTCGGGCCGGGACGCATTCACCATTGCATGCGCGCGATCGGTCAGGCCGAACGGGCGCTCGAACTGATGTGCCGGCGCGGCCTGTCGCGCACGGCCTTTGGCAAGCCGCTGGTCAAGCTCGGCGCCAATTACGACATCATCGCCAAGGCGCGCATGGATATCGAAATGGCGCGATTGCTGTGCCTGAAGACTGCCTACCTGATGGATACCCAGGGTATTCAGGAATCCCAGCACTGGATCTCGATGATCAAGACCGTGGCGCCCACGGTCGCGCTCAACGTGATCGACGAGGCGATACAGATGCACGGTGGCCTGGGAATTTCCCAGGATACACCGCTTGCGGGAATGTACATGGCAGCGCGCACCCTGCGCTTTGCCGACGGACCCGATGCCGTGCATCGCATGGTGGTGGCGCGCCGGGAACTGCGCGCCTACCGCTGAACTATCCGCGACCAGACAAGGAGCAATACATGACTGCAGCGCTGACCAGGGACAATGCGCACGGCCTGATCGGCAGCGAACTCGGAGTCTCCGAGTGGTTCACGATCGACCAGGCGCGGATCAACGCATTTGCCGATACCACGGTGGACCACCAGTTCATCCATGTCGATCCCGAGCGCGCGGCACAGTCGCCGTTCGGGACCACGATCGCGCACGGCTTTCTGACCCTGTCGCTGCTGCCGCATTTCATGAGCAGCGTTGCGGTCGGGATGGAAGGCGCGGTGATGGGGCTGAACTACGGCTTCGACAGGATTCGCTTTCTCGCTCCGGTCAAGGTCGACAGCCGGGTACGCGCACGGGTGAAACTTGCCGATTTCCAGGAGAAGGCACCCGGTCAGTACCTGATAAAACAGGAGATCACCGTGGAGATCGAGAACGAGCCGAAACCCGCACTGGTTGCCGAATGGCTTACGATGGTCATGACCGGCCCCCGCTAAGCGTAACTTGAAGGAGATTTTGACGGCATGAGCATTCGATTCGACGCAAAGGTGGCGATCGTGACCGGCGCCGGTACCGGTCTGGGGCGCTCGCACGCACTCGCGCTTGCGGCGCGTGGTGCGAAAGTCGTGGTGAACGATCTCGGCGGTGCCCGCGATGGCACCGGTGGCTCGGTCACGGCGGCACAGGCGGTGGTGGAGGAGATTCGCGCGGCGGGCGGCGAAGCCATGGCCAATGGCGCCAATGTCGCGGTATATGCGCAGGTGCAGGAAATGGTCGATGAGGCCATGAAGGCATGGGGGCGGGTCGATATCCTGGTCAACAACGCCGGCATCCTGCGCGACAAATCGTTCAGCAAGATGGCGATCGATGATTTCCGCGCGGTGATGGACGTGCATCTGTTCGGCTCCGTGCACTGCACCAAGGCGGTGTGGGAGATCATGCGCGCGCAGCAGTACGGCCGTATCGTGATGACGACGTCGTCGAGCGGCCTGTATGGAAACTTCGGGCAGAGCAATTACGGCGCGGCAAAGATGGCCGTGGTCGGCTTCATGAATACGCTGGTGCTCGAGGGCGAGAAATACGGTATCCGCGTCAACGCGCTGGCGCCGGCGGCCGGCACGCGCATGACCGAGGGATTGTTCGACCAGAAGGTCTTCGACCTGCTGACCCCCGAAGCCGTGACGGCCGGTTTGCTGGTGCTGTGCGCGGAACAAGCGCCGAACCGGCTGATTCTCGCGGCCGGAGCGGGTGGATATGCCAGTGCTCATATCTACGAGACACAGGGTGTGCATCTGATGGCGGCGGACCAGACGCCCGAGAACGTGCTCGCATCGCTCGAGCAGATCAACCAGCGCGCGGGCCAGGAGGAATACACCGGCGGATTCCAGCAGAGCTTCAAGTTTGTTGGCAGGGCGGCCAAGGCCTTGGGCATCGAGCTCTGACCGGACAGGCACCAGCTCGCGGGTTTGGTGAAAATTCTATTTTTTGACGGAGAACCAGGCAAATGACAGACGCAGTAATCGTATCCGCGGCGCGCACCCCGATCGGCAAGGCCTATCGTGGTTTGTTCAACAACACCGAGGCCCCGACCATGGGCGGCCACGCGATCCGCGCGGCGGTCGAGCGCGCCGGCGTCGATCCTGCCGAGATCGATGACGTGATCATGGGGTGTGCGATGCCCCAGGGAACCACCAGCCTGAATATCGGGCGGATGGCGGCGCTGGCGGGTGGACTGCCGGTCAGCGTCAGCGGCATGACGATGGATCGTCAATGCTCCTCGGGCTTGATGGCGATTGCGACGGCAGCCAAGCAGATTATGCATGACGGCATGCGGGTCACGGTGGGTGCGGGCCTGGAGCAGATCAGCCTGGTGCAGAACGAACACCAGAATACGTTCCGGCGGGTCGATCCGCGGCTCAAGGAGATGCACGCCAACGTGTATATGCCGATGCTGCAGACGGCGGAAGTGGTTGCCAAACGCTACGGTATCTCGCGCGAGCGCCAGGACGAGTACTCCCTGCAAAGCCAGCAGCGCACCGCCGCGGCGCAGCAGGCCGGGAAATTCGCCGAGGAGATCATTGCGGTCACCGCGAGCGTCGCGGTCAAGGACAAGCAGAGCGGCGAAGTGAGCTACAAGGACGTGACGCTGGCGCTCGACGAGGGCAATCGCGCGGACACCAACGCCGCGGGTCTCGCCAGCCTCAAGCCGATCATCGAGAGTGGTTTCATTACAGCTGGCAATGCCAGTCAGCTGTCCGACGGTGCCGCCGCCTGCGTGCTGATGGACGGCAAACTGGCTGCGCAGCGCGGCCTGGCACCGATGGGCATCTACCGCGGTATTGCGGTGGCGGGTTGCGAACCTGACGAAATGGGTATCGGTCCGGTGTTCGCGGTACCGAAATTGCTCAGGCAGCACGGGCTGAAGATCGACGATATCGGGCTGTGGGAGCTCAACGAGGCGTTCGCGGTGCAGGTGATCTATTGCCGTGACCGGCTCGGTATCCCGGACGAAAAGCTCAACGTGAACGGCGGTGCGATATCGATCGGTCACCCCTACGGCATGAGCGGCGCGCGCATGGTCGGGCATGCCCTGCGCGAGGGCAAGCGGCGTGGCGTCAAATACGTCGTGGTCACCATGTGCGTCGGCGGCGGCATGGGCGCCGCGGGACTGTTCGAGGTCTGCTGAGCAGGCACGGCGTGCCATACGGCGATTACGATAGCCGCGCTTACCGCGGCTATGTACTCGCCGTGCTGACCGCGGTCTACGCCCTCAATTTCATCGACCGGCAGTTGCTGGTCATCCTGCAGGAGCCGATCAAGCTCGAGCTGGGCCTGTCCGATACCCAGCTCGGGCTCCTCAGCGGTCTTGCGTTTGCGGTTTTCTATGTGATCTGCGGCATACCGATCGCGCGACTCGCGGAGTCGCGCTCGCGGCGCAACGTGATCGCGTTTTCGATCGTCGCGTGGAGCGTGATGACCGCTGTCTGTGGTCTGGCGCAGAACTACACCCAATTGCTGCTGGCACGCATGGGGGTTGGAGTCGGCGAGTCGGGGGGCAGTCCGCCCTCGCACTCGATGATCTCCGACATGTATCCACCGGGGCAGCGCAGCACCGCATTGTCGATATTTTCGACCGGGGTCAACATCGGAATTCTCGGTGGCTTCCTGCTCGGGGCCTGGCTGAACGAGTTTTTTGGCTGGCGCAGCGTGTTTCTGCTGGTCGGGTTGCCGGGAGTGCTGTTTGCCCTGCTGGTCGGATTTACGGTTGCCGAACCGGCGCGCGGGCGCTCGGATCCGCATGCCCGCGAGGAGGTTCCACCCACCGTCGGGCAGGCGGTGCGGCTGCTTTGGAGCAAGCCCACGTTTCGCTATGTGGCGCTCGCCTGCGCCATGCAGTCGTTCGGGATGTACGGGATGGGCAGCTGGTTTCCGTCCTATCTGATACGGACCCACGGCATGAGCGTCGTGGAGGTCGGTACCTGGCTGGCGTTGCTGGCAGGCGGTGTCGGGGCGCTGGGTGCGCTTGCCGGTGGTTACCTGACGGACTATCTCGGTCAGCGCGACCGGCGCTGGTATCTGTGGGTGCCGATGATCGCGGGTATCGTGGTGGTGCCATTTGCATTGGCAGCCTTTCTCGTCGACAGCGGGCACGCCGCACTGGCGCTGAACGCCTTGCCGCTGTTCCTGAGCTACATGTATCTCGGCCCGACGCTCGCTGTGGCGCACTCGCTGGTTGGCGCGCGCATGCGCGCGCTGACTTCTGCGCTGATGTTTTTTGTGCTCAACCTGATTGGCATGGGACTGGGACCGCTGTTTACCGGTCTGACCAGTGACCTGCTGATGCCCGCGGTCGGTGCCGATTCCCTGCGTTACGCGCTGATCGCCACGCTGGCGCTGGCTTCGCTGGGCGGGACGCTGATGTATCTCGGCGGCGCGCACCATCTGCGCACCGATCTCGCCCGTGCCGGAGGAATCAGCGCGTCGTGAGCGCTTTCTTGATCCAGCCGCCACCCATGCCACCCTCGACCTTCAGGTAGCCCGAGCGCTCCTCTCCCATGTACACGAGCTCGTCGGACTTGGCGAGTGTTGCGACTACCTTCGCGGTATCCGAGGGTTGCGCCATCAGCTTCACATTGTTGATTTTCGGATAGATCACATCGCCCTCGTTGGCGCCCACGCCGGCGGCATTCGAGCCGCCCGCCGCCGCTTCCCTGGCGAGAGTGCCGACATTACGCTGCAGGTTGGGATCGCCGCTCACCACCCGCACGATATTGTTGTAGTTGTCGGCCAGGCTGGCCGCGATCACCTTGCCCTCGGCGGTACTCTGGTAGCCGCCGAGACTGCCCGCATTGCCGTTGCCGAACATGAAGCCGCCGAGCGCGAGGTCGGCCTTCTTGGCGCTGCCTTCGGCCGCCGCGACCTGCACCCCGGAGCGCGCGTCGGTGACCAGCATGCTGGTTTGCGCTTCCTTGAACTTGAGGCCACCGGCCATGCCACCGATCACGCTGCCGGTGCGGCCACCGAACAGCCCGCCGATCGCGCCACCCAGTGCACCGCCCACACCACCGGCGTTGTTATCGGAGAACACCACCGTCGGAGTCATCACGAAATCGGCCGCAACCATCTGGCCACCACCGATATTGGAGCTGTTGCGCAACTGTCCCGAGTCGGCCAGCGCGCGCTCCTGCATCATGTTCTGCATGCCCTGCCCGCGTTCGACCACAATGAAGCAGTTCGATTGCTGGATCATCATGCGGATCAGGCTGACCGGGGATTGCAGGTTGTAGCTGGAAAGCGCGGCCATCACATAATCCTGTGGCTCGACCACGGCCATCGCCCCCATCGGTTGCGGGCAGTGCGCAAGGCCGGTATCTCCCTGCGAGCCGGTGGTGCCCGCGGAGCCCTGGATCGCAGTGCCTCCCTGCCCCTGCTTCATGTCGGTCACCCCGGCACACGCCACGCCGGCACTGAGGAGCAGGGTGCTCGCCAGAAGCACGCAATGGCGTAGATACGGATTTGAGCGGCTCATGGCATATACCTCTGTAGCTGCAGGGTTTGCAGGACCGAAGTCTGCATCAGGGAGCAAGCGTGGGTCAACGCAAGTGCACGCCCCACTTGACGCTCGGCCGTGGCGCTGCCAGATTGCATCGGGTCCCCAATGGAGCGCAACTCATGCTCAGGATCACCACACGGTTTTTGATCTCGATACTGGTATGTGGGGCTGTGCATGCCGCGCCCGATGCCGCCTGCCTTTCCTACTGCGAACAGGCCGAGGCCGATTGCAGCCTCAGCGTGCGCCAGTCGAGCAAGGATTGCGCGCGGCGCGCGGCCACCGGGGGCGTCGATCCATTCACCCAGCGGCGCGAGGATTCGCTGGGGTTCTGCGGCTACTTCGGAGCGGGACATTGCGCCAGCCCGTACGCCGGCGAGCGTTGCCAGCAGCGCTTTCGCGACCGTTACGCGTTGTGCAGCGGCGCCTATCTGCAGAATACAAGCGCCGAATATCTGCAATGCAGTGACAGCGAGCGCAGGGCACTGGCAATGTGCCGTGACGAGATGGCCGATTGCCGCGCCGCGTGCTGAAATCTTCCACAGGAGCAAACCGATGAAACTCTATACCTACCCGCCGGCGCCGAACCCGCAACGATTGCATATCTTCATGCGCGAGAAGGGCATCGAGATCCCCACCGAGCAGGTCAACCTGATGGAGCGTGAGCAGTTGCAGGAACCGTTTCGCAGCATCAACCCGTTGTGCACGGTGCCGGCACTGCTTACTGACGAGGGCCCGGTACTCGGCCAGGTCAACGCCATCTGCGATTATCTGGAGGCGCTGCATCCGGCCAAACCGCTGCTTGGGCGTGATCCACTGGAGAAGGCGCTGGTGCGCGAGTGGTGCCACCGGATCTTCATGGAAGGGCTGATGGCGATCGCGGAAGCGTTTCGCAATGGTAACCCCGCGTTCGCCAACCGGGCCTTGCCGGGGCCGACGGATTGCGCGCAGATCCCGGCGCTGGTCGAGCGCGGGCTGCAGCGTCTCGACCTATTCTTTCATACCCTGGACGCGCATCTCGCCGGTCGCGAGTACATGGTGGGAGATGCCTTCTCGATGGCCGATATCGACGCGTTCGTGAGCTGTGGATTTTCCGGCTGGATAAGAAAGAGCATTCCCGCGGATTGCGCCAACCTGAAGCGCTGGCACGCCGCCATCGCGCAGCGCGCCTGCGTTCAGGCCGCCTGAGGCATGAACCTGGTACTGAGCCGCAAGGAATTTCGCTCGCTGCTGGAAGTGCTCGAAATCGCCGACTGGGTGTTGCATGCCTACAAGGCGGAGGAGCCCGCCGAGACCCGCCCCTATCGCGAACTCGAGCAGAAGGTGCTGGCGATGGCGGAGTCTTTCGGCTTCGAGGACCTGGTCGACTACGACGCCCTCGCCAAGCGCTTCGTATCGAGCCGCGATTTCGGCGAGAGCAGCCCGGCGCAGGATTTCATCACGGAATTCGAGAACGATGCGTTCTGGGATCAACTCGCCGAGCGGCTGGTCGAACGTGACCTGATCCGCCAGATAGGCGAGCCCGCGCTCCAGAAGCTCGAGTTCGACGAGCGCGAACGCCGGGAAGATCCCTATCGCAGACTTTATGGCGAGGAATTCCTGGCGCACGGTGTGGATCGACTCGAGATCCTGCAGCTCCACTCCGGGCAAGGCAGCGAATCCGGCAAGCTGCTCTCCTGAGCACGGGTTCCGTGCAAGGCGGTTGCTGCTCCGCTATCCGGCGTCAACCGAGCAAGGCCCGCGAAATGATCACTTTCATTACCTCGTTGGTGCCGGCGTAGATGCGCTGCACGCGAGCGTCGGCCCAGGCGCGTGCCACCGGGTATTCCCACATGAATCCGTAGCCGCCATGCAACTGCACGCATTCGTCCATCACCCGGCATTGCAGCTCGGTGGACAGCAGCTTGGACTTGGCCGCGGTCGGCACATCGAGCTTGCCCTGCAGATGCAGCTCGATGCAGCGGTCGACGAAGACCCGCATCGCGGTGGTTTCGGAGTCGACTTCGGCGAGCTTGAACTGGGTGTTCTGGAACGCTGCGACCGGTTTGCCGAAGGCATTGCGTTCCTTTACATAAGCCACCGTCTGGGCCAGAACCGCTTCGCACGCGCTTGCCGCGCCAACGGCTACCGACAGGCGCTCCTGCGGCAGCTCCTGCATCAGGTAGAAGAAGCCCATGCCTTCCTCGCCGAGCAGGTTGCTGCAGGGAATGCGCACGTCCTCGAAGAACAGCTCGGAGGTGTCCTGGGCCTTCATGCCGACTTTCTTCAGCAGCCGCCCCTTGCTGAAACCCGGGGTGTTGGCTTCCACCAGGATCAAGCTGGTGCCCCTGGCTCCACCCGCGGGATCGGTTTTCGCGACCACGATCACCAGGTCCGAGAGATAGCCGTTGGTGATGAACGTCTTCGAACCGTTGATCACGTAATGATCGCCGTCGCGCACCGCGCTGGTCTTCACGCCCTGCAGATCGGAGCCGGCGCCGGGTTCGGTCATCGCGATGGCGCTGATCATCTCGCCGCTGATCATTTTTGGCAGGTACTTTTCCTTGAGCTGCGGGCTGCCGTAATTGACGATGTACGGCGCGACGATATCGCTGTGCAGGCCCCAGCCAATGCCGGACAGACCGAGCCGCGCGATTTCCTCGTCGATCACGACGTTGTAGAGGAAATCGGTGCCCGCGCCGCCGAATTTCTCGGGCACGGTCGGGCACAGCAAGCCCTGTTCGCCTGCCCGCAGCCAGATGTCGCGATCCACATGCCCCTGCTCTTCCCAGCGCTCGTGATGCGGTGCGCATTCGTTCTCCAGCAGCTTGCGTACGCTGGCACGAAAAATCTCGTGGTCGTCACTGAACAGTGTGCGTGGAATCATCGATGTTGCCTCGGGTGAATGGTGAAGTAGTGATCGCAGGGAAACATGCGCGGATACTCGTTCGTGTAGTCACCCGGAGGGTAGACGAACAGCATGCGGTCGGGCAGCACCTCGCGTGCGATCAGCCAACTCGATCGGCGCAGCCAGAGCACCATCAGGGATTCGATGAAACCCCGGCCGTCTCGCAGCCCAAGGCGTCCCGGGTGGCGCGGACGCAGACAATGATTGCGGGCTTCTTCCGGCATGCGGGCGGCAGACAGGCCTCAGGGGATCGGGAGCGGCATTGTAATCGGCCACGGCGGCAGTGTACTCATTCGTCTGGCGCGGGCGGCGGCTGTGGGGGTGGTGGCGGAGTTGCAGGCGCCGCCGCGCCGCCGCGCCGGTGCGGGCGATGCGGCGGCATCATCGGGCCGCGCCGCGCGAGCATCTCGTCGATCAGCGGCTTGCGCTGCTCGGGTGGCAATGCCAGGACCGTATCGATGAACGAGGCCTGCAACGCTTCCTGGGTCTTCATGACCTGGTCGCGGATCGCGCGCAGTTTGGCCTCGATAGCGGCCCGATCGGGTTCCGCGCGCGACAACTCGCGCGCCAGCTCCTTGTGCAAGCTGCCGAGCGCGCGCTGTTCGCGCCGCATCTCCGGCATGCGCTCATGAAACTGGCGGCGCAGCTCCTTGCGCTGTCCCTCGGGCAGAAAGCGCAAACCTGCTTCGAAGCCGCCGCCCATCATGGGCGGGTGCATCAAGCGTGCACTGTAGCGCCCGGCCACCGAACCGATCAGCAACAGGTTGAGGGCAACGGACACGGCCAGCAGTACGCCCAGCACCCGTGGCTTGGCAAGAGTATCGATAATATTCATAACAATTCCTCGATTGTGCTGCTCCCGAGCAGCAGGTCATATAACTGTGCTTCGTCGCTGTCCGCGGAAACCTGCATGAAACCGAGCACGAAGCCGAGCAGTGCGCAGGCCGCAAAACCGGTCGACAGCCACGCAAGCCGCACCGGGTGGGCGTGGCGCGAGGTGGCCGCGCCAACGATGCGCGCCACGCGGGCCGCGTCGTCGCCGGTCGTTGTCCAGCCATCGAGCTGGCGATCGAGGCGCTCGGCATCGGCGAGCAGCGCGAGACCTTCGGGGGTACCGGCAAAGGCGTCATATACGGCCCGTTCCGCTTGCGGCCAGCGTCGGCGCTCGGCCCCGTAGGCCGCCGCCAGTTCCGCAAATCGCTTGTCGTTCATCCGCGCCTCCTAGTGACGTTGATCGCGAAGCAGGGTGCGCAACGTTGCCCGCGCCCGTGACAGCAGGGATTCCAGCGCGCCTTCGCTGATGTCGAGAATGGCGGCCGCCTCGGCCTGGCTGCGCTCTTCGTAATGGCTCAGCACGATCGCGGAGCGCTGGCGTTGCGGCAATTGCGCCAGCGCCTGCTGCACTCCGAGGCCACGCTGGCGCCGCTCGAGCAGCTCGGGCGGCGTGGGGGCAGGGTCGGCGAGACTTTCCTCGAGCGGGTCGACATTCGTGCGCGTGCGGCGCAGCTGGTCGATACACAGGTTGTGCACGACCCGATAGAACCAGGTCGGGAAGCTTGCACGTCCCTCCCAGCGCCCGGGGTGCTCCCACAACCTCAGAAACGCGCTCTGCACCACTTCTTCGGCAAGCTGCGGCTCACCGCACAGGCGCTGGGCGAAGCGCGCCGCCCAGCCCCCGTGGCGGCGAACCAGCTCCTCGAGCGCGTGCTGCTCGCGCCGCCCCACTGCCGCCACCAGTTCTGCGTCGCTGCACTGCTCCAATGTTTCGACTCCATGAGCGCTCGCGCCGTCCGCGGCACGCGGCAAGTCGACCGAAAGTACGCTTTGCACCATCTTCGCAAATGTCCTCGTTGCGAGCCATCGCCAGGCCGGCGCCGTCTGCGTGCGGCGGTACGGGTTTGACGCGCGCCGCGGGGGATTTCCTTCGCGGGCAATATTTCCGGCGCGCCCGGGAGCCCGATCGGTTATCGTTCCGGGCTCTGAACGGGACAGGGCCCGGGGTGTTCCCGGAGCTGACGGACATTCGGCAACCATGGATATTTTCTGGGCGCTTCGCGGGTTCTTCCGCGCGCACTGGCGAAGCTATTGCATCGCGGCGCTGTTGCTGGTCGGGGTGGCGCTGCTCGGCCTGCTGCCGCCCGCGATCGTTGGCCGCGTGGTCGATGGCATCGATGCCGGCACCCTGGACCGGCGTGCGCTGCTGCTGCATGCGGGCGCCATCGTGGCCTGTGCACTCGGCATCTACGTGCTGCGCTTCCTGTGGCGGCAGATTCTCTACGGCGCTTCCTATTCGCTCAGCCTGCAGCTGCGCCAGCAGATCTATGCCCACCTGCTGCAATTGTCACCGGCGGCGATGGGCAATTTCCCCACCGGCGATCTGATGGCGCGCGCCACCAACGATGTGCAGGCGGTGGAAATGACCGCCGGCGAGGCGGTGTTATCGATATTTGACGGCCTGCTGACCGGCCTGCTGGTGCTCGCGGTCATGGTGTTCGCGCTGAGCGGGTGGCTCACCCTGATGGCGCTCGCGCCGTGGCCGCTGATGAGCTGGGCGATGTGGCGTCTCGGGGACGCGCTGCACCGGCGTTTCGACGCGGCCCAGGCGGCCTTCAGCACCCTCAACACGGTGACCCAGGAGAGCGTCGCGGGCTTGCGCGCGGTGCGCGGGCTCGGTGCCGAGGCACACGCCGCGGCACTGCTCGGGCGTGCCTCCGACGAGGCCAACGCGGCGAGTTTGCGGGTGGCGCGGATCGATTCGCGCTATGACCCGATCATCTACCTCACAGTGGGGGCGTCGTTCATGATCAGCGTGGGTGGTGGCGCCTGGCTGATCAGCGCCGGGCAGCTCACGGTAGGCGAGCTGACCAGCTTCACGCTCTATCTCGGGCAACTGGTGTGGCCGATGTTCGCGTTCGGCTGGATGGCGAACCTGGTGCAGCGTGGCAAGGCGGCCTGGGGGCGGATCCAGGCCTTCCTGAATACGCCCTCGGCGGTGGAGGATCGGGGCCGGATCGATACCGTCGAGGACCACCGGCTCACTGTTGCGATCAGCACGTTTTGCTATCCCGGGCGCAGCCAGCCGGCGCTGCGCGAAATGCGTTTCAGCGTCGCCCCCGGCCAGACCCTCGGTATCGTCGGGCCAACGGGTTCCGGGAAGTCGACCCTGCTGGCGCTGATCGCCCGCTTCCATGAAGCCGAGGGTGTCGCGGTGCGCCTGGGTGAGCATCCGGTGGCGGAGTACCGGCTCGATGCGCTGCGCGCGGCGGTTTGCTGGGTGATGCAGGAATCGGTGCTGTTCTCGGCAACGCTCGGCGAAAACCTCGCACTCGCCAGCCCCGGGGCCAGCGAGGAGGCGATCCGCGAGGTGGTGCGGGTAGCGGGTTTCGAGCGCGATCTCGAGGCGCTCCCAGAGGGGCTGCGGACCGAGGTCGGCGAGCGCGGTGTCACGCTGTCCGGTGGCCAGCGCCAGCGCCTGTGTCTGGCGCGGGCGCTGCTCGGCGAGTCACGCATCCTGCTGCTCGACGATGCCTTGTCGGCGGTCGATGCCGAAACCGAGCACCATATCCTCGGCGCGCTCGAGCAGCGTACGCGTCATCTCAGCCGGGTCATCGTCAGTCACCGCCTCTCGGCGGTGCAGGGCGCGGCGGAAATACTGGTGCTGCGCGACGGCGCGATCAGCGAGCGTGGTACCCATGCCATGCTGCTGGCCCGAGACGGGTGGTATGCCCAGACCTGGCGCTACCAGCAGCTCAGCGCCGCGGTGGAGCAGAGCTCGTGAAACGCAGTGCCTTGTGGCGTTTGCTGGCCCTGGCAACCCGCGACCGGCGCGCGTTCGCAATCGCCACCGCGCTGGTGCTGGTGGCGGCGGCGGCCGAGGTCGGCGGACCGTTGCTGATCAAGGTGTTCATCGACGAGCACGTGCAGACCGGGGTCTATCCGCTGGCGACGGTGGCGGCACTCGGCGCGGCCTATGTGTTCCTGCAACTGCTCAGCGCGGCGGCGGGCTACGCACAGGGCGTGGCGCTGGCGCATATCGCGCTCGCCGCGGTCGGTGCGCTGCGGGTCGCGGCGTTTGGGACCGCGTTGCGTCTGCCGGTCGCGTGGTTCGACCGCACGCCGGTCGGAACGGTGGTCTCGCGGCTGACCAACGATACCGAGGCGGTCAAGGACTTCTATGTCAACGTGCTCGGCGTCGTGGTGGCCAACAGCGCGCGCGTGCTCGGCATGGCGGTGGCGATGCTGTGGCTGGACTGGCGTCTTGCGATCCCCTGCCTGGCGTTCCTGCCCGCGGCGTTGGCGGTGATGTGGGTCTACCAGCGCGCCAGCGGGCCACGTTTTCGCGCGGTGCGCGCGGCGCTGGCCCAGATCAATGCGTTCCTGTCCGAGTCGATCGGTGGCCTCAAGGCGGTGCAACTGAGCCGCCAGCTGGAGCGATTCGGGCTGCGTTTCAGGGGGATGTGCGAAACCCACTATCGGGCACGCATGGCTTCGCTGCGTCTCGACGCGATGCTGCTGCGCCCGCTGGTCGACCTGCTGATGATGTGCTGCATGGCCACGCTGGTGTGGTGGCTGGGTGCCGAGGCGCTGGCCGGAGGTATCGGCATCGGGCTGGTCTACGTGTTCGTGAACTACCTCGGCCGTTTTGCCGAGCCGGTGATCGATATCACCCACCGCCTCAGCCTGTTCCAGAACGCGATGGTCTCGGCGGTGCGGGTGTTCGAGCTGGTGGATCGTGACGATGCCCGCGCGCCGCTCTTGAGCGGTCCGCTACCGCGTGACACGCATCTCGGCGTCCGCGCGCTGAGCTTCTCCTACGGCGCCGGCAAGCCGGTGCTCCAGGACATCTCCTTCGAGATCGGTCCCGGGCGCCTGCTGGCGCTGGTTGGCGCGACCGGCAGCGGCAAGAGCACCATCGCGGGCTTGCTGCTGCGCTTTCACCAGCCGGGTTCCGGCACGATCACGCTCGGCGGGGTGCCGCTGGCCGCGATCGATGACGCGAGTTTCAGCCGCCTCGTCGGCTACGTGCCGCAGGACCCGTTCCTGCTCGCCGGCACCCTGGCGGAGAATATCGACTTCGGATTTGGCGCCGGCGCGGAGCAGATCATGCTGGCGGCGCAGCGCGTGGGTCTCGGCGCATTTCTGCAGAGCCTCGATCAGGGGCTCGCCACCCAGGTCGGAGAGCGCGGCGCGGCGCTGTCGGCCGGCCAGCGCCAGCAGGTGATCCTGGCCCGTGCCCTGGTGCGCAACCCGGCGATACTGGTGCTCGACGAGGCCACCGCGAGCATCGACAGCGGCACCGAGTCGCTGTTGCAGGATGCGCTGCACCGCCTCAAGGGCGAGGTCTCGATGGTTATCATCGCGCACCGGCTCTCGACCCTGCGCGAGGTGGACGAAATCCTGGTGCTGGGCGCCGGACGGGTGCAGGAGCGCGGCAGCCACGCGCAGCTCATCGCGCGTGGCGGGCTCTATCGTCGTCTGTGGGAGCTGCAGCGCATGGATTCGGCAGGCGCCTTGCCGCTGATCTGAGGGCTCAGGCGGCGCGCGGTGCAGGACCGCTGCTGCCGGTTTCGAGCCAGCGCTTGATGCGGTTGGCATCGCCGAGCGGGGTCAGTTTGCCCTGCGAATCGAGCAACACCATCACCAGCGGACGATTGCCGACCCGGGTCTTCATGACCAGGCAGCGACCGGCTTCGTTGGTGAATCCGGTCTTGCTGAGCTGGATGTCCCAGGATCCCCCGCGCACCAGGCGGTTGGTGTTCACGAAGTCGAGCGAATAGCGCGGCTGCGGGAAGCTCACGGTGCGTTGCGCGGTGGTGGTGAACTCGCGGATCAGGGAGTACTGGCTGGCGGCCTGTGCCATCAGCACCAAGTCGCCGGCCGAGGCCTGGTTCTGGCTGGACAGGCCGGTGGAATCGGCGAAATGCGTGTGTGTCATCCGCAGCGCTTTTGCCTTCTTGTTCATTGTCTCGATGAACGCGGCCCTGCCACCCGGGTAGTGGCGCCCGAGCGCCGAGGCGGCGCGGTTCTCGGAAGACATCAGGGCCAGGCGCAGCATTTCCTTGCGTGACTGCCGGGTGTCGATGCGCAGGCGCGAGTAGGTGCCCTTGAGGCGGTCCACATCGTCCCCGGAAATGGTCAGCATCTCGTCCATCGGCAGCTTGCCGTCGAGCACCACCATCGCGGTCATCAACTTGGTGATCGAGGCGATCGGAGCGCTGCTGTCGGCGTTTTTCGCGTACAACACCTTGCCGGTCTGGGCATCGAACACCACTGCCATCGACGAGGCGAGCTGCAACCGCTTGGGGTCGGGTGTGCGGGGCTGGGCATTTGCGGTGGCGCAGGCGAACACGGCGCAAACCAGCCCCGCGAGCGCCGCACGAAGTACTACCGGGAATGGCATGGGCTTCAGATCCTTGTACAAAACAACCGTGACACTTGCAGAGTAATAGACAATTGCCCAATCGGCCAGCTAATCGGCAGGCTTATTCATTGCGCACGAATATCGCGAGATGCAGCGTGTGCAGCACGGGCAGACGGGCGATATCGGCAACCAGGCCAAAGCCATGGTCCGCGAATTTTTGCCGGATACTGTCCAGGGAGGTTGCGTACTGAGCGCTCACTTCGCCGAAAAGCCCTTCTTTCAATGTGCGACGGATGCTGGTCAGGGCCAGCGGACTGAGACAGGACAGCAGTACATGGCTCTCGCGGCCCGTCCCCGGCTGCCGATGGAGCGGCCTCGCAGCGCGCACCAAAGCCGGAGTCCAGCAGATGGAGTTCGGATCGCTCGCTCATTGCAACCCGGGAACACGGCGGACGCTGACGGGTATGGCACTCTGGCGCGCCTGCCCGGTGATCGGATCGAAACAGGTCTCGTCGTTGACCAGGCGGTTGGTGGAGCTGCCCTGCGCGCGCACATTGCCGGCGTCGCTGTCGATATCGCCGAAGGCATGTGCCATCGAAATGATTCCGGGGCGCAGATCCTCGCCGGGACGTGCCACGCCGACGATCGCGCCGCTTTCCGAACGGATCTCGATCAGGGTGTCGGGGGCAATGCCGAGGCGTCGCAGATCGTCCGGGTGCATATAGGCGTAATTGGTCGTGCCCTTGTCGCGCAGGCGCGGGAAATTGTGCCCGGTCGAGTTGAAGAACTGGCGGATGCGGCGCGAGGTGAGCAGGTGCGTGTAGCCCGCCCCGGCGATCGCGGCGGGCCTGCCCTCCTCGTCCAGTGTCTCGGCCAGCAGCGCAGCCAGCTGCGCCGGCACCTCGTCGGGCAACAGGCGAAAGCGGTTGGTATTGCCCGGGCGGCGCGGCCCGACGGCGCTGCGCGCCTCGGGGTAGAAACGGCCGCCCTGCGTCGCGGTATCCTCGCGCACGGTGGCCAGCGGTATCCGCGAGCCGCGGCTCAGGATCGCGGTCAGCGCGTACTTGTCCGGTCTTCGATCGGTCGGCAAGGGCTGGCGGTTTACCACCAGCTCCACCCCGAGGCGCTGCGCGAGTTCCCAGTAGAATTCCCACTCCTCGATCATCTCGCCCTCGGGCTCCAGCACGCGCTCGGTGTAGTGCGCATAAGGCTGTTCGAAGTACAGCTCGCCGAGCAGTGTCGCATCGGCGCGCTCCAGCGCCAGCAGCGGCGGCAGGATATAGTGCGCGCGCTTCGCGGTAGCCGACATCCACGGGTCGATCGCGACCAGCAGTTCGAGGTCATCCATGGCGGCGCCCATTTTCACCTGGTTGGGAAAGGCCACCATCGGATTGCCGCCCACGCAGAACAGGGCGCGGATGCGCCCCTCCCCGGGGGTGAGGATCTCGTCGGCCATCACGTTGCAGGGCATCTCGCCACCGATCTGGGTGAGACCGCGAAAGCGCGACTTCGCCATGCCTTCGCCCCACGGGCGGGGCGGGAACACGACTTCCGCACGCAGCGGCTGCGGCGCGCTCAGCGGCGCAGCCGTCGGTGGCACTTCGCCCTCGCGGTAATAGCGACCGCAGACGGTGTTCAGGGTCAGCACCAGGTGCTCGGTGAGCGAGCCGCGCGGGGCCATTTCGGGGCCGGTTCCAGTGGTTGCGGCGCCCCGGCGCGCGTCGGCAAAAAGCCGTGCTCCCTGGTAGATCTGTGTCAGCGGCACATCGCAGCGTCGCGCCACGTATTGCGGGGTGAAGCCGTCGATGGCGCTGCGCAACGCCTCCAGGCTATCGACGTACGCCTCGCAGAACGCCCGGTCGTGACGTTGCTCGTCGAGAATGATCCGCAGTATTCCTGCGAGAAGGGTCGCGTCCTCGCCCGGGCGCGGTTGCAGGTGCAGCGTGGCGCGGCGTGCGACCTCGGTGCGCCGTGGGTCGATCACGATCAGCTTCAGGCCGTTGTTCAATGCATCCTGCAGCCGCCGGTAAGGGTTGTAGACCGGCAACCCGCCCTTGGCGGCGTACTGCGACAGCAACGGATTGTTGCCGATCCACATTGCGACGTCGGAGTCGCTGAAGGTGTGCAGGCCGCCGCCCCAGATGCCGAATCGAAACGGCATGAAGGCCTTGGCCGGCTGATCGAGCGTCATCGGGGAATACAGGCTGGTGGACCCGATCGCACGATGGAAAGCCTTCGATACCGATAGCGTGGGGTAGTTTGAATAAGCCCAGCTGCCGTTATAGGTGGCGATCGCGCGGGGGCCGTCGCGCGCGATCAGCTCGCGGGTCCTGGCCGCAATCTCGTCGAGTGCCCGGGTGAGCGGAATGGAGACGAAGCCCGCACCGTCGCGCTTCAGCGCCGTGCGAATGCGCTCCGGGTGCGTGTGCATCGTGATCAGTTCGCGGCCGCGCAGGCAGGTATAGCCGCCGCTCAGCGGATTGCCGGCATCGCCGCGCAGCGCCACCGGGCGCCCATCCTCGACATCGACATCGATCGCGCAGCAGCCGAGGCAGAAGCGGCAGTAGGTCTTTCGAGTTTCGACGCTCATGGCGTAGCTCCGTACCCAGCGCGCTGCTGATTGGTGTGCCTCGCGCGATGAAACCATCACCGCGAGATTAGCGCAAAGCGGGCACTCGCCGCCATGCGTGGAGCTGCATCATCCGAATTGTGATCAAACTCCTGATTGCCACGCGCCCCGGACCCCGATACCGTGAGCCACGAATCGAACAACAACGCGGGGCGAATGCAATGAAAGAATTCAAGGACCGGGTGGCGGTGGTTACGGGCGGCGCGAGCGGAATCGGCAAGGCGCTGGCCAGGGCCTTCCTCGGCGCGGGCATGAAAGTGGTGATTGCCGATGTCGAGGCGCGCGCGCTCGAGGCCGCGACGCGGGAACTCGGTGGCACCGTGTGCGGCGTGGTCACCGATGTTTCCAGCCCGGAGTCGGTGAAAGCGCTGGCCGATCAGGTGTTCGCGATCCACGGTGCCTGCCATATCCTGTGCAATAACGCCGGCGTTTCCGCTCCCAACCTGGACCTGTGGGAGACCGAGCCCTCGGACTTTCAATGGGTGCACGGCGTCAACGTGAACGGGGTCGCGCACGGCGTGCAGGCCTTCGTGCCGCGCATGATCGCCTCCGGCGAGGAGGGTTTCGTGATGAACACCTCCTCCGGTGACGGTGGCATCTCGCCGCTCGCGCAGCAGGTGGTGTATGCCTCGAGCAAGGCGGCGGTCTCGATCATGACCGAGTGTCTCGCGGCGCAGCTCATCGGTCGCGGCACCAGGCTGCGCGCGGCGATCTTCTATCCGTCGGGCGGGATGCTTCCCACCGGTATCTGGACCACGAAACGTAACCGCCCCGCCGCGCTTGCACGCAAGCAGCAGGTCGATCCGGCGCGCGAGACCACCTTCGATGCGTTCATGGAGGGTGCGCGCAAGGCCGGCTTCGATCTGCCGGTGCAGGATCTCGATGAACTCGCGCAATTCGCGCTCGAGGGCATCCGCAACGGGGATTTCGTGATCATGATCGGGCGCGAAACCATGGAGCAGACATTGCGCGAGCGTGCCGCAAAACTTGCGCGCGGCGAATGCCCGATCGAGCTCCAGCACATGGGGCTCGGTTGAGCGCCCATCCGTGAACGAGGAAGCCGTCATGTCGAGAGTCACGATCATCAGTTCCGATTGCCACGCCGGCGCGCTGCCGGTGACCTACAACGAGTACATGCCCCGGCGCTACCACGAGGCCGCCAACGCCTGGTGGATCGGGTATGCACGGGAGATGTACGCACGTGCCGGGACTTTTTTCGACCAGGAGGCGGTCGAGACCTACGCCGAACAGGTCGGTGAGGGCGGCGGGCGCATGCGCGCATTCTCGGACCCCGGCACCCGGCTGAGTGATGAAGATGTGCTCGGCATGCTGAGCGATGCGAGCAGCCCGTTTGCGCCGCGCCGCGGCGAATTCGATGCCACCGTGCGTATCCGTGAACTCGATGCGGACGGCATCGCGGGCGAGGTGATTTTCCCTCAGATGGCGCCCTTTGGCGCGGGCCTGATGCAATACCGCTTTGCAGTCACGCCCGAGCAGAGTTTCGTCGGTTGCCAGGCTTACAATCGCTGGCTGGCCGATCTGTGCCGGGCGAATCCGCAGCGCCATGCGGGCGTGGCGCTGATCGATGTCGAAGACATCGACGCCTCGGTCAGGGAAATCCGCGCCGCCAGGGAGATGGGGCTGTGGGGCGGCGTGTTGCTGCCGACCAGCACCGGTGCCCATCCGTTCTATCACCATCCGCGTTACGAGCCGATATGGGCCGTGTGCGAGGAGCTGGACATGCCGCTGCAGTCGCACTCCGGATGGTCGCCCGATTACGGTGACGTCCCCAGTGCGACCGCCATGTTCATCAGCGAGGTCGACATGTTTGCCCAGCGCCCGTTCACCGCGCTGCTGTGGTCGGGTGTGTTCGAGCGCTATCCGCGCATCAGGTACATGCTCACCGAGACCGGTGTGGGCTGGGTGGTCGAGAAGCTGCGGGTGCTCGAGTTCAAGGCCGCGAACCCGATGTTCAGGCATTTCAGGAAGGGGCTGTCACTCTCGCCAAGCGAGTACTTCGCGCGCAACTGCTTTGTCGGGGCCTCGTTCATGCCCGAGCACGAAGGGCGTTTCCGCCACCAGATCGGCGTGGACCGCCTGATGTGGGGCTCGGACTACCCGCACCTCGAGGGCACTTGGCCAAACACCATGAAGGCGCTCAATGCCACCTTCGGTGAATACCCGGAAGACGAGATCCGCGCGATTCTCGGCCTGAATGCCGCGCGGGCCTATGGCTTCGACCTGGCCGCCCTGCAGCCGATCGCGGACCGGATCGGGCCGTCGATAGCGGCCATTCGCAGTGGGCGTTGAATCAAATCCATCAGAATGCCCAAACGCAAAGGGATCCTTTCCAGGATCCCTTTGTGTTTGGCGCGCCCGAAGGGATTCGAACCCCTGACCTCTGCCTCCGGAGGGCAGCGCTCTATCCAGCTGAGCTACGGGCGCAAAACTTCATCTCATTCTCAACACGTTCACCGGCGGGCCGGGCCTGGGGCCTGCGGGGTTGCGGCCGGGCGGCAGCGGCTTTGGGCGCAAAACTTCATCTCATTCTCAACCTTTCGCGCCGGCGGGCCGCTTGCGGTCGGGCGTTCGTACCACCCAGCTGAGCTACGGGCGCAAAACTTCATCTCATTTCATCACCGGCAGGCCTGACGGCCTGCGGCGCTGTCGCCTGCGGCGCCGGGTCCGGCCACTCGTTGAACCGGCAGGCCTGACGGCCTGCGCAGCGCTCCCCGTCGCCTGCGGCGCCGGGTCCGGCCACTCGCTTGCAGGCTCGTGGCGTTCGTACGGGCCGAAGCGATGCTTCGGCTTTTCCCGTACTCACCCAGCTGAGCTACGGGCGCAAAACTTCATCTCATTCTCAACACTTTCGCCTACTGCAACCGGCAGGCCTGACGGCCTGCGCAGCGCTCCCCGTCGCCGGTGGCGCCGGACCCGGCCACTCGTTGCAGGCTCGTGGCGTTCGTACGGGGGCAACTGGCAACGGCGGGCATCATAACCGCGCCCCGGGGGAGCGTCCATCGTCAAAATTTGGCGGGCGGTTTCCCGCATGGGAAGCATATGGCTATAATCCGCCGCGTTTCACGCGCCATATTGCTTCGCGGCAATCGTGCGGTTCAATGTCCCAGCCGAGAGGTTTGCCCAAGTGTCGATCAAGCGCGAATTGTGGATTACGGCTGCCGGTGTGATGGCGGTAATGGCGGCAATGGCTTCCATTGCAGCAACCGATCTCGAGCAGGAACTCATCGACCGGATCAAGCCGGTCGGCGAGGTGTGCATCCAGGGCAAGAGCGATTGCGCGGCTCCGGTCGCGGCCGTTGCCAGCGGCCCTCGCTCGGGCGAGCAGGTATACGGCGCCGCGTGTGTGGCCTGTCATGATTCCGGCCTGGCCGGTGCCCCGAAAATCGCGGTGGCGGCCGATTGGGCGCCACGTATCGCGCAGGGCGAGGAAACCCTGGTCAGCCACGCGCTCAGTGGCATTCGTGGCATGCCGCCCAAAGGCACGTGCATGAACTGTTCCGACGAGGAAATCAAGCTCGCGGTTGAATACATGGTGTCCAGGAGCCAATAGCCACGGATGCTGGTTCGACCGGCGAACCCTGGTCAAAAAACACACGATCGATGTGGCGCAACAGCCGCGAGAGCCTGCATCGGTCGTGTTTTAAGCCGGGAAATTTCACGCACGATTAGAAAAATGTGCCGTTGTCGCCTATAACCAGCTATCGGGTTTGCGACATCATCAATTTGGCTTTGCCTATCGGGGCGGGCCGCGCACGGCAGCAGAACGCGACGGCAAATGGATTCAGGTGCTATCGGCGACAAGGCAATCCGCGTTCTCCTGATAGATCAGGACCCCGCCGAGTACGCGCTGATCGGACAACTCCTGAGTGCGGTTGGACCGAATGCCTACGAACTCACGTGGTGCCGGCAATCCGGTCATGCCCTCGAGGCAATCGCCGCCGATCTGCATGACGTGATACTGCTCGACTACCAGAGCGACCGCGTCAAGGGCAGCGGCCTGCTCGCCAAGGCCGTACAGCACAACTGTACCCGCCCGATCATCGTGATGACCGACGAGATGGATCGCAACGTCGATCGCGAGGCGATTCGCAGCGGCGCGTCCGATTATCTGATCAAGGGGCGTATCGACTCGCTGGTGCTCGAGCGCGCGATCCGCTACGCAATCGATCGCAAGGAGGCCGAGCTGAAACTTGCCCGCCTCGCGCACTATGATCCGCTCACCAACGTGCCAAATCGCATCCTGTTCCGGGATCGGTTGCAGCGCGCGGTCGAGCGTGCACGGCGTGGCAACCAGGCCGTGGCGCTGTTTTTCATGGATCTCGACGGATTCAAACAGGTCAACGACACCCTTGGCCACGACGCCGGTGACGAATTGATCCGCTGCGTCGCGGAACGACTCAGCGCGTGCATGCGCAAGAGCGACAGCGTGGCGCGTATCGGGGGCGATGAATTCACGGTGATACTCGAAGACATCGAGACCACCGCGGATATCGTCAACGTGGCCCGCAAGGCCATCGATGTCGTCTCGCGTCCGGTCACGGTGGGCGGACAGCAGATCACGGTCGGCTGCAGCATCGGCATCGCGGTCTATCCCGAAGGCGGTCAGGATGTCGACTCGCTGCTCAAGCATGCCGACATGGCCATGTACCAGGCCAAGGGTTTGCGCGGCAGCGCCTATCGTTTCTACACCGAAAAGCTGAATGTCGAAGCGATGAACCAGATGTACCTCGAGGCGGATCTGCGCCGGGGTCTGCGCCGTGGCGAGTTCGAACTGTATTACCAGCCGCGCATATCGCTCGACGATGCGCGCGTCGCCGGTGTCGAAGCCCTGCTGCGCTGGAATCATCCGGTGCGCGGGCTGGTGATGCCGGCGGACTTCATACCGCTCGCCGAGGAAGTCGGACTGATCGTGCCGCTCGGATACTGGGTGATACACCAGGCCTGCCAGGACATGCGCGCCATGGATGCGCGTGGCATGGAGCCGATCCACGTGGCGGTGAACCTCTCGTTCCGGCAATTTCTCGACGTGAAGTTCGTCGAGACGGTCGGCAATATCATCGACAGCGCGGTGATCGATCCGCACCGTCTCGAATTCGAGCTGACCGAAACTGCCATCATGTCGCATTTCGAGGAGACGGAGCGCAGCATGCAGACCATCCGCGCGATGGGACCGACCTTCTCGCTCGATGATTTCGGCACCGGCTATTCCTCGTTTGCGCACATCCAGCGTCTGCCGATCGGCGCGCTGAAGATCGACCGCAGTTTCGTGCAGAACGTCACCAGCATGCAGGGCGATGCAACCATCGTGAAGGCGATGATCTCGCTCGCACATAACCTCGGCCTCGCGGTGATCGCCGAGGGTGCGGAAACCGTCGAGCAGGTGGGTTTCCTGCGCGATCACGCCTGCGACCAGGTCCAGGGCTTTTTCTACTCCAGGCCGGTGAAATTCGCCGAGCTGCTGGAATTCGTGCGGCGCGATCTGTCTCTTACCGCCTGAGCCAGCACGACAGCAAACTGATTTCCCGCTCCAGCCGCCACCGGACGCGTAGTCCGCGACCTCCTCGAGCGTACTCGCCCTTTTACCTTTGCTCCATGCTCTGGTTTGCGCTCGCAGCTCTGTGGCGTAACATGAAAACGAAACCGGACGGGAGCAAAGGAAATGAAGCACAGGGCGTTGATCGTTGCGACAGGTACCGTGGCATTGATGCTGGCGATATCCGGTCATGCTGACTGGAAGGACCAGCTGGATGCCGTGGTGGGCAACGTCGGCAACACGGGTGCCGGCAGCCAGCTTTCCGGACTCAGCAGCGTCGAGATGGATGGTGGCTTGAAGGAAGCGCTGGCCGTTGGCACCGAGCGCGCGATCAAGGAGCTCGGCAGGAAGGGCGGCTATCTCGACGATGCAAGTGTGCGCATACCGCTGCCGGGGTCGCTCGAGAAGGCAGAAAAGCTGCTGCGCATGATGGGCCAGGGTGATGCAGTCGACGAGTTTCTGGTGACGGTGAATCGCGCCGCGGAGAAGGCCGTGCCGCTGGCATCGGATATCGTCGGTGATGCGGTGCGTGACATGAGTATCGTGGATGCGAAGAAGATCCTGACGGGTCCGGATGACGCGGCCACGCAGTACTTTCGCGCCAAGACCGGCGCTGACCTGACGCAGGCGATGATGCCGATCGTGAAGCGCGCCACCGATGCTGCCGGCGTGACGAGCGCCTACAAGCGCCTGCTCAAAAAGGCTGGACCCGCCAGTGGACTGGTTGGCGATTCGCTGGATATTGACAGCTACGTGACCGAGAAAGCCCTCGACGGGTTGTTTCTGAAGGTGGCCGAAGAGGAAAAGGCGATTCGCACGAACCCGCTTGAACGCAGCAGCGATCTGTTGCAGAAGGTGTTCGGATCGGTGGCGCGCTGACGCGTCGATTGCGGAGGTCGTGACGATCTGCATTCCGGCCACCGCCGCTTTTCAGTCGCGCGTTTCCCCGATCCGATACGCCAGCGCTTCGGCAATATGCGCCGACGCGATCGCGTCGCAGGCATCCAGGTCCGCAATGCTGCGCGCCACGCGGAGCACGCGGTGATAAGCACGCGCCGACAATCCCCAGCGCTCGATGGCGGCCACCAGGAACGCGCGATCCTCGTCGCCCAGGCAGACCACGCGTTCCAGCTCCCGGCCCCGCAGTTCGCTGTTGCTGCAACCCTGGCGCGACAGTTGCCGCTCGCGCGCGGCGATCACCCGTTCGCGGATGCTGTGACTGGGTTCCTCGGGATGCGTGTCGGTGCGCTCGAACAGCGCCGCGCCGGGACGCGAGACCTCGACCAGCATATCGAAGCGATCGAGCAACGGACCGGACAGCCGTTCGCGGTAGCGACCCACCTGGTCCGGGGTGCAACGGCAATCGCGAAAGCCCGATCCGAGGTAGCCGCACGGGCAGGGATTCATCGCCGCGAGCAACTGGAAGCGCGCCGGAAAGCACACCCTGCGCAGCGCGCGCGCCACCATGATCTCGCCCGACTCGAGCGGTTCGCGCAGCAGGTCGAGGAGGCGCCGCGGCCATTCCGGCAACTCGTCCAGGAACAGCACGCCCTGGTGGGCGAGCGTGATCTCGCCCGGGCGCGGATGGCTGCCACCACCGACCAGTGCCGCGCCGGAGGCACTGTGGTGCGGCATCCTGAACGGGCGCTGATAACCCTCTGGAGCAAAATCCCCGAGGCCCGCCACGGAACGGATCGAGGCCACTTCGAGCCATTCCGCTGTCTCCATCGGCGGCAGGATGCCGGGCATGCGGGTGGCCAGCATGGTTTTGCCCGTACCCGGCGGGCCACTCATCAGCAGGTGCAGTTTTCCCGCGGCCGCAATCGCCAATGCGCGCTTGGCGCGAGCCTGCCCGCGTACATCGGCCATATCGGCGTCCGGCGCTGCGTGCACAGGGCTGTCGGGTGCCTGGGTGTCGGTCAGCGCCGCGCCGCTGAGATGCGCGCACACCTGCAGCAGATGTTGCGCGGGAATCACGCAGGCACCGGGAATCCGCGCTGCCTCGGCGGCATTCGCCCCGGGCACGATCAGTGCCTTGCCGTTCGCATGGCAGGCGATGGCCGCGGGCAGTGCGCCGGTGACGCTGCGGATTTCTCCGCTCAGCGCCAGTTCGCCGAGAAACTCGAATCCCTCGAGACTGCGTGGATCGATCTGCCCCGATGCGCCGAGAATCCCGAGTGCGATCGCGAGATCGTAACGCCCGCCTTCCTTCGGCAGATCGGCGGGTGCGAGATTGATCGTCACGCGTGACGCGGGAACCTTGAACTGGGTGTTGAGCAGCGCGCTGCGCACCCGGTCCTTGCTTTCACGCACCGCGGTTTCGGGCAGCCCGACGATCGCCATGCGTGGCAGGCCGCCCGAAATGTGGATCTCGGCGCGTACCGGCGGGGCGGAAATTCCGATCTGGGCGCGGGTGTCGACGGTTGCAAATGACATGATCCTTCCCTGGATACATGGTTGACGAACGCGGGCCTATTCCGTGGCCCGCTCCAGTTCCGCCAGTTGCTGCTGCAACCGGCCAACTTCCGCTTCGAGTTCCGCCAGCTGTGCCCGGGTGCGCTCCAGGGTTTCGAGTTGTGCGTCGAACTGTTCGCGGGTTACGAGATCGAGCCGTGCAAACGCGGTCTGCACGATGGTGTTGAGGCTTTTCTGCATGTCCTCGCGCGCGCCCGCGTCGCTGATGAAGCGGCCGAGCTGATCGCCGAGGTTGCGCAACAGGTTGTCGTTGATCATCGGGATTCCGGGCAAACGTTTGCCGCAGGGATTCTAAACCATGCCGCGCACAAATGGTGTGGCCGAGGATGCGAGGACTGGCCGCGGCGCGATGCACAAACGCGGTGCGGGTGCGTTGAATCGGTGCAAAAGACTCCGGTTGATTTCCTCATCGCGCGCCATTTTCGTCCTGGAAATATCCTAATTCATTGGTTTAAAAGGTTTTTATCAAGCTGGCACGTGCGCTGCAAAAGGCATATCGAGTTTCGCACTGCAGCATGCAGTTGAAACATGGTCAAACCTTACTGTTACGGAGACAGTCGATGAAAACCAAGTTGTTCGTGAATACGTTTGTCCTGGCCGCGGTTGGTGCAGGCCTCAGCCTGCCGGTTGTCGCCGGGGACGAACTCGCCATCAGCGGAAATGTGAGCCTTGCCTCGGAGTATGTGTTCCGCGGGCAGTCGCAGACCCAGGAGAACGCGGCTGTCCAGGGCGGACTGGATCTCGAATACTGCGGCTTCTATGTCGGGGCCTGGGGTTCCAACGTCGATTTCAACAGCGATGCCACCGCCGAAATCGACTACTACGGCGGCTATGTATTTGGTCTCACCGAGGATCTGAGCCTCGATATCGGCTATATCCGCTACTCCTACGCCGGTGAGTCCGACCTCGACTACGACGAAGTCAAGGCGGCTCTCGGCTGGAAGGACCTCACCGTCGGCGTGAACTATTCCTGGAACTATCTCGGGGAAGATCCCTTCGGTGACGGTGACGTGGATTTCTTCTACTACTTCGCCGATTACAGCTTTGCCCTGCCGGCGGACTTTGCGCTGGGGTTGCACGTGGCACTGAACCAGGCCGATGGCGACGTGAACAACATTGCATTCGAGAGCCGCGGGGAAAACGAATACACGGAGTGGAACGCATCGCTGGGCAAATCGTTTCTCGGTGCCGATTTCGCGCTGACCTACTGGGGTACGAGCATCGACGGCAGCAACGAACTCGGAGACGAGCGACTGGTGTTCTCGGTATCGAAAAGCATGTAACACATCTGCCCTGGCGCGCCAGGGCTCAAGGAGAAACCGCAATGAAAATGATCACCGCCATCATAAAACCCTTCAAGCTCGATGATGTACGCGAGGCGCTTTCGGAGATCGGGGTGCAGGGCATCACGGTCACCGAGGTCAAGGGCTTCGGGCGCCAGAAAGGCCATACCGAACTCTACCGCGGCGCCGAATACGTCGTCGATTTCCTGCCCAAGGTGAAAATAGAGGTCGTGGTGGCCGACGGCATCGTCGACAACATCATCGAGACCATCACCCGATCCGCGCGCACCGGCAAGATCGGCGACGGCAAGATCTTCGTCGTCGCCGTCGACCAGGCCGTACGGATCCGCACCGGGGAAACCGGCGAGGAGGCTGTATGAGCGCGCTACTTGCTGTTCACGAACCACGGGGAGCTTCCATGAAGACCACGATTGCCCGGGCGCTCGGCGCCTCGTTACTGCTTTTGCCCGCGCTTGCGTTGGCCGACGACGCGCCGGTACTGAATTCCGGCGACACCGCCTGGATGCTGACCGCGACCGCGCTGGTCCTATTCATGGCCATTCCGGGGCTGGCCCTGTTCTATGCCGGCATGGTGCGCTCGAAGAACGTGCTCTCGGTCCTGATGCAATGCTTTGCGATTACCGCGATGGTCTCGGTGTTGTGGACCATCTACGGCTACAGCATGAGTTTTGACACCACCGGGATGGAGGCGGGCGTCACCAACCTCAACTCCTTCATTGGCGGGCTGTCCAGGGCCTTTCTTGCCGGGATGACCAAGGATGCGCTGGTTCTGGCGGTTCCCGAGTCGGTGTTCATGACCTTCCAGATGACGTTCGCGATCATCACGCCGGCGCTGATCGTCGGTGCCTTTGCCGAGCGCATGAAGTTCTCGGCGATGATGGTGTTCATGGCGCTGTGGGTGACGGTCTGTTACTTCCCGATGGCGCATATGGTGTGGAGCGGCGACGGTGGACTGTTGTGGGACTGGGGCGTGCTCGACTTCGCCGGCGGCACCGTGGTGCACATCAATGCCGGTATCGCGGGCCTGGTGGCTTGCCTGGTGCTTGGCAAGCGCAAGGGCTTCCCCGGAACCGCGATGCCCCCGCACAACCTCGGTTACACCGTGATCGGCGCCTCGATGCTGTGGGTCGGCTGGTTCGGTTTCAACGCGGGTTCCGCGGTTGCCGCCGACGGCAACGCCGGCATGGCCATGGCGGTAACGCAGATCGCCACCGCCGCCGCTGCTCTGGGTTGGATGCTGGCCGAGTGGTTCAGGCACGGCAAGCCCTCGGTGCTCGGCATCGCCTCGGGCGCCATCGCCGGCTTGGTCGCGATCACGCCGGCTTCGGGCACCGCCGGTCCCGGTGGCGCGCTGGTGATCGGCTTTGCCAGCGGACTGATCTGCTTCCTGGCCGCGACCCGCCTCAAGCGTGCGCTTGGTTACGATGACTCGCTCGACGTGTTCGGTGTGCATGGTGTCGGCGGTATCGTCGGTGCGATTCTCACCGGTGTGTTCGCCGCCCCCGCCCTGGGTGGCTTTGGCGAAGTCGAGAACATCGCGCTGCAGGTCTGGATCCAGACCAAGGGCGTGCTGTTCACGCTGGTCTATAGCGGTGTGCTGAGCTACCTGTTGCTGAAGCTCGTCGACCTGGTGATCGGCCTGCGGGTCAGCGAGGAAGATGAAACCATGGGCCTCGACATCGCGCTGCACGATGAGCGTGGCTACAACCTCTGATCTGCCGGTGTAGTGTGGGCGGTACGCTGCGTATCCCGGTATAATGCGCGCCCACGTACACCCCCCGTTCGCAGGAGAGCCTCGCGCATGAAACTCATCACCGCCATCATCAAACCCTTCAAGCTCGATGACGTGCGCTCGGCTCTCTCCGATATCGGCGTGCAGGGTGTGACGGTGAGCGAAGTGAAGGGCTTCGGGCGTCAGAAAGGACACACCGAACTGTATCGCGGAGCCGAGTACGTGGTGGATTTTCTGCCCAAGGTGAAGCTCGAGATTGCCGTTGATGACAGCCAGACGGACGCGGTGATCGAGGCCATACGCGCGTCGGCGAATACCGGCAAGATCGGCGATGGCAAGATTTTCGTGGCTCCGCTCGAGCAGGTGATCCGCATCCGCACCGGCGAGGCTGGCCCGGACGCGATCTGATCAGGCTGGCCTCGAGCCGGGCACCCTCGGTTTAGGGTATAAAAAGCGCGCATCAAATAAACAAAAAGTTTTTGACTCGCACAAACACTCGACTATAAGTATGCGGGTGAAAGCCGGGCAATTACGCGCGGGTGTGATGAATGGCGGGCGCCGCTGACGGGAAGGAAAGCCATGTCCCCAGAAGATGATGAAGACAACGAGAACGAAAACGAAAGCGTTGATTCGGACACGATCGAGGTCGAGGCGCCGCCGCCGCGTGACGAACCCCTGGAAACCCGTTCGCTGGAAGCGCGCTGCAAGCTGCGTGATCAGATGCAGTCGGATATCGAGGCGTTCCTGCGCTCGGGCGGTCGGATCGAGCAGGTAGCGCCGAATGTGAGCGCGCAGGATGCCGCGAAAACCGCGGTGGAAAGCAGCTAGCTGCACTCCAGTTCGTTGATCAGGGCAGCCAGCTCGCTGAAGGCCCTGAAAACGGCCCTCGGCGCTTCTCCGCCGGGCCATGCGCGATCATCGGGATTGAACCAGACCGTGGTGATGCCGAGGCGCTGTGCGCCGAGCATGTCGTGCTCGTGATGGTCCCCGATGTGGATGCAGTGCTCCGCGCTGGTCTGCGCGGCAGCGAGCGCCGCGTTGAAGTGCTGTGCCTGCGGTTTGCTTGCCGCCAGCGCCTCGGCATTGAAAGCAAAATTGAAATACTTGCCCAACGACAGCCGGAACACATCGGCATTGCCATTGGTCAGCACCCCGAGCACGTAGCTGCGTGACAGCTGCTCGAGACACTGCGCGACATCCGCAAAGGGTTCGATATCGTGCCGCGCCTCGATGAAGATCGCGAAAGCCTCTGCGGCGAGTTGCGTGGCCTGTTGCGGGGCGTAGCCGCAATCGAGCAGCGCAAGCCGCATCGACTCGCGCCGCAGCTCGCTCACGTGGTGGTGCAACTCGGGGCGTTCACGCAGCAGGCGCAGACGCAGGTTCATCAGTTCCGCCCGGTTGAAGCGCTGCGGCACCTCGGGGCAATGGCGCATCAGCCATTCGCTCACGCGCTGCTCGGCGCGCACCAGAACCGGGCGCACATCCCAGAGCGTGTCATCGAGATCGAAGGTAATCAGCCGGAAGCGCCGGTTCATCGTGCTGCGTTCGCGGCGCAACGGGGCGGATTGTCAGGGCGCATCGATCGACGCCGCCGCGCTAGTCGTCAGCGCCGCCGCGCCGCCGCGTGGCGCGTGGATGGGCGGCGTCGTAGACCTTGGCCAGGTGCTGGAAATCGAGATGGGTGTAGATCTGGGTGGTCGAGAGGTTGGCGTGCCCGAGCATCTCCTGCACCGCGCGCAGATCGCCGCTCGATTCGAGCAGGTGGCTCGCAAACGAATGGCGCAACATATGGGGATGCAGGCGCTGGCTGAGACCGCGTGCGCGCCCCTGCTGCTCGAGCCGCTTCTGTACCGCGCGCACGCTGATGCGCGTGCCGCGCCGGCTGATGAAAACCGCCGCGTGATGGGCCGCGCGTGCACACAAGCCGCGCGCCTGAAGCCAGCGCCGCAGGGCCTGTGCGGCCTGGGCGCCGAGCGGAATGGTGCGGGTACGGTTGCCCTTGCCGGTGACCGTGACGAGGGCGCCGTCGAGATCGAGCTCGGGGAGATCGAGCCGGCACAATTCCGAGAGCCGTAATCCCGAGCTGTAGAAAAGCTCCATGATGGCGCCGTCACGCAGTGACTCCCAGCTTTGGGGTTCGGCATCGAGCAGGCGCGCGGTCTGGTCCACATCGAGCGTGGCGGGCAGCTTGCGAGGCCCTTTTGGCGCCGCCACACCCAGCGCCGGATTGACCCGCAGCGTTCCATTGCTGACCAGGTGGTTGAACAGGCCGCGACAGGCCGAGAGAAAGCGTTGCAGACTGCGGCTGCCCAGTCCGCGCCGGTGCAGCGCCGCAACCGACTGCCGAATCGCCGCCGCATCGATCCCCTGCGCAGTGTCGATGCCGGCCTGCGCAAGGCAGGTCGATAGCAATGCTAGATCGCGACGATAGGCCGCCAGCGTGTGCCTCGAGGCGCGGCGGGTGGCTTCGAGATAGCCGAGGTAGTCGTCGATACCCGCTTGCAGTGCCGATTCGAGCGCCAATTCAGGTGTGCTCTGCAAAGCGCGGCAACAATCGCTGCAGTGCATCGCCGATGAATTCCAGGAACAGCGTGCCCATCTCGCCATGAAAGCGGCGGGCATCGCTGCTGCCGGCTGCCAGCAGCGCAAGCGGAGTGCCGGTACCCACCGGCACCACCACCGCCGAATGCACCGTCTCGGCAGCGGCGGCAAACAGCAGCGCACGTTCCTGCGGGCGCAATGGTCCGACGATGGGCTTGCCCGGTCGAAACATGCTCTTCAGTGTGCTCTCGGCATCGTCACGCGTGATGCGCTCGCCGCCCTCGCTCCAGCGCGAGTCGTGGTCCGACACCAGCAGCAGCCGGCAATGTTCCACGCCGAACTCGCGTCGTATCGATTGCACCAGGCTCTGGCTGAGTTGTTCGAGCGTGCCGGCTTCCAGCAGCGCGAGAATCAGCTGGCGGGTCTTGGTGAACAGCTCGTCGTTGTCGCGGGCGTGATCGAGCAGCCGGCTCAGGCGCTGGCGCGACTCGATGTTGCGCTCGCGCAGCAGGCTGACTTGTCGCTCTACCAGCGATACCGCAGTGCCCGCGCGGTGCGGCAACTCGAGTTCGCAGAGGATGTTCTCGTGATGCAGGAAAAAATCCGGGTGACGCCCGAGATAGGCGAGTACCTCCTCGGTCGCAAGTTCCGTTGCGCTGTCGCGCATGCGCAAGCTCGTGGCGTGTTCTTCTTTCATAGTGCAATCTGCCCTTCGAATACCGTGGTTGCGGGACCGCTCATCAACAGCGGCTCGCCTTCGCCGCGCCATTCGATCTGAAGGTAGCCGCCAGGAAGATAGACGCGCACCCGCTCGTCGAGCAGGCCGCGCAGCCGTCCGGCCACGACCGCGGCACAGGCACCGCTGCCACAGGCCATGGTCTCGCCGGCACCGCGTTCGAACACGCGCAGACGGACTTCCGTGCGATTGACCACCTGCATGAAGCCGACATTGGCGCCTTCCGGGAAACGCGGATGCCACTCCAGGCGCGGGCCAAGCTCGGCCACGGGGGCCAGGTCAACGTTCTCTACCAGCAGTACCGCGTGCGGATTACCCATCGAAACGGCACTGATCTCGAGGCACTCACCATCAGCCTCGAGAGTATAGCTGCTGGCCTGGAGCTCGGCCTTGAATGGTATTTCTTGCGGCTGCAGGCGTGGCACACCCATGCCGACGCTGACCACGATGCCCTTGCCCAGCCGGAGATCAAGCGGCCCCCCGATCGTGCCCACCCGCAGCCGATTTCTGGCGCTGAGACGTTTATCGCGGATGTACAGTGCCACGCAGCGCGCGCCGTTGCCGCATTGCCCCACCTCGGTGCCGTCCTGGTTGAAGATCCGGTAGCGGAAATCCATCTCCGGATCGGTGGGCGGCTCGATCACCAGCACCTGGTCACAGCCGATCCCGAGACGACGATCGGCCAGGCGGCGGATCAGCTGGGCATCGATGCGCAGCGTTTGCGTGATCAGGTCGAACACGACGAAATCGTTGCCCAGCCCGTGCATCTTGGTGAAGCGCAGCAGCATCGTCAGGCGTCCGGTGGCAGCAGGTTCTCGCCCCGCACCAGGTCGGCAAAGCTCTCGCGCGCCCTGACCAGATAGGCGGTGCCACGATCGACCATCACCTCGGCAGGGCGTGCCCGGGAGTTGTAATTGGAGCTCATCACGAAAGAGTAGGCGCCCGCGCCGCTCACCGCCAACAGGTCGCCGGCGGTCAGCGCCAGCAGCCGCTCCTTGCCGAGAAAATCGCTCGATTCGCAGACCGGTCCAACCACGTCGTAGAGTGCCGGTTCGGCGCGTGCGTTGCGCCGGACGGATTCTATGCCCATCCATGCGCCGTAAAGGGATGGCCGGATCAGGTCGTTCATCCCGGCATCGACCAGTGCGAAGCGGCGCTCGCCGTTGCGCTTGAGATACTCCACGCGCGTCAGCAGGATGCCGGCGCGCGCGACGATCACGCGCCCGGGCTCGGTTATCAGGCTCAGGCGGCGCGGACCCAGGCGTGACAGCAGCGCCGCGGCATACGCCTGCGGTGACGGTGGTTGCTCGTCGCGATAACACACACCGAGGCCACCACCGACATCCACGTGCTCGAGCACGATGCCGCGTTCGCGAAGCTGGTCGACCAGTGCCAGCACCCGATCCAGTGCATCGACAAACGGGGTGAGCGAGGTCAGCTGTGATCCGATATGGCAATCGATGCCGCGCACGCGGATATTGGGCAGGGTGGCGGCGTGCGCATACAGTGCGCCGGCGGCACCGATCTCGACGCCGAACTTGTTGTCGCGCAGACCGGTGGAAATATAGGGATGGCTTTCGGCATCCACATCCGGGTTTACCCGGATCGAAACCGCTGCCTCGGCGCCGCGTTGTGCCGCGATCGTCTGCAGGCGTTCGAGTTCGGCCTCCGACTCGACGTTGAAGCACAATATGCCCGCATCGAGCGCGGTCACGATATCGGCCGCGGACTTTGCCACGCCGGAGAACACGATGCGTTGCGGATCGGCACTCACGCTCAGCACGCGCGCCAGTTCGCCCCCGGAAACGATATCGAAGCCGGCGCCCCGACGGGCCAGCAGATCCAGCACCGCGAGGTTCGAATTGGCTTTTACCGCATAACAGATCAGGTGTGCCGGGTGGATGGCGAGCGCCTGCGCGAACGCGTCGTACTGCGTCTCGATGACCGCACGCGAGTAGACGTATGTCGGAGTGCCAAAACGCGCGGCAATACTCTCGAGTGAAACCTGCTCGGCAACGAGCAGGTCATCCTGGTAGCAGAAAGCGTCCATCGTGATCCCGATACTGGTTGCTGGACTCAGGGGGTGCCTGCTGGTGCAGGTGGTGGATCGGGCGGCAGGAAAAGCGGACCTTTCTGGCCGCAGCCGGAGAGCATGACGAGAATGCAGGCGAACAGGAACAGGCGCACGAGGGTAACCCCAGCTGAGTGAGCGCGGATTATAGCTCGCTTGCGCCGGCCTGCGGGATTCAGGTCGGCGCGTCGCGCAGCGCCAGCTCGATGCGCTGCTCGAGCAGCTGTTTGTGCTGCAGGTAGTGGACCGTTTGCAGGGTCTGCCGGGTGTTGCCGGCGAGTGCACTCAGATCGATATCGGTGAGATAGATCGGGTAGTGTGCGCCGGCGCTGCGCCGGGCACGCACATGCGCTGCCAGTTGCCCGGGAAAGGCGTCACCGAGCTCGCGTTGCGAAAACGCGATCCCGTTGCAATATACCGTGTAAAGCAACTCGTCCCCCTCCCCCTTCTCGCCAATGGCCTGCAGGTCCAGAAATGGAACGGCACGCTTGTCCGCGGGTAGTGTCAGGTGCTGTACCTCACGCTCGCCACGGTTGCCGGTTCGCGACAGACGGTAGAACCGCGGACCGGCGCCGCCTCCGGGGCCCGCCGAGGGCGGCAGCGCGGCACCGTTCTGGCGGTAGCGAACCGCGGCCAGAAACTGGTCGAGGGCACACAGTGCCGGCCCCTCGTGCGCATCGTCATGGCGGGCGTGAAAGAAAGATCCCTGTTCGTCGATGACCGTGATCTCCAGTGCCGCGTCGTCGCTACCGCAAAATACCGTGACGCGCCCGGCACCGATGTGGCGGCAGATGGTGGGCAGTGCCGAGTCCCGAAGGGCGTAACGATCGATGGTCAGCGGGCTCCAGGTGGCGCACGCCTGGCCGAGCAGCGCATACAGCTGCTTCAGGTCAGCGGCACTTTGCGCACTCACCACGCCGTCGTGCAGCTGCATCAGGTGCAGACGGCTGCCGATCGCGAGCACGTAGCGCGCATCGTGCAAGCCGGCGCCGCCGAAGCTGCGTCCGAGGTCCTCGAACAGCTGCTCGACCCGGGCGGCGATCGCGGTGGAGCGACTGGCGCAGTAGCAGCGGATCGCGAGATGCGGGCGTGCATTGCCGGCCGCTATCAGCTGCAGATAGTCACGCAGGCAGCGGATCAGGCCGTCCTCGCGTACGTAGCGAGTCGCCACGATTTCTCCCCAGCTGTTGCACTGCACGGTTTCGATATTCAGCACCAGGTTTTCCCGCAGCGCGCTGAAATCCAGGGAATCGGTACGGTTGGTCACGCGCTGCAGGCCCTGCTCGCGCATGTGACGCAGCGGATCGGCCGCAACATTCACGAAGGCGAGCAATTCGAGGGGCTGCGCGGGGCTGGCAAAGGCTTCGTCGTCGAGCCGCTCGGGGCTGGTGCTGGCATCCACCAGTTCGCGCAGGTCCGCCAGCATGCGGCGCAGTTCGGATTGACGCAGCCCGTCGAAAGCCTCGCGTGTGGCGAGCCGTGAATGCTTTCCGATCACGCCGTTGAGCACGCACCAGGCCAGCAGTTCGGTGAGGCAGGCGCTTTGCCTGAGCGCGCTTGCGGTTGGTGCGGCGCGCGGCGCGACGATCCCGGGGAGCGCGATCCAGGGCGAATCGGCGGCTTCCTGCGCAGGTGCCGCACGGGTGCATATGCTGAGCTCGCGCTCCGCGACGTTGCGGGCGCGACCCGGATTGACGGCTTCGATCTTGCCGGCCTTGCGTTCGTATGCCGCGTACAGCTTGCGACCGAGAATGCTGAATTCGTGCGCATCGATCGATGCTCCCGCCTCGCTCTGGCCGGCGAATTCCGCCAGGAAGCGGTAGCTGTAGGTCAATTCCCTTACCAGCTCGTTGCGCTCCGCACCGACTTCATGGATGTTCCAGTCCGGGCGCGAATCGAGCTTTGCGAGCTTGTGCGCGTCCCATCCCCACTCCTCGGTGAGCCGCGTCATCAGGTTGCGTTGCCAGGTGTCGATGTCCTGCGATGCAGGGCGGGACAGTTTCGTGCCAGCCTTGTAATAGAGGCAGCGGCGTACGATCTCGAGGCGCTCCGGTTCCTCGCGCCGCAGCAAATGGCGTTCCAGGCGCCGGTAGACCATCATGTAGGGATCGAGCTCGTCGATATCGACCACGCCCTGGTGGACCGCGCGCTTGTAATCGGTGCTGAGACTTTCGGTGCGCGGGAATTGCGCCGCATAGACCTCGAACAGCAACAGTTTCAGCACCGATTTGAACGGCGAGTCGATCGCCTTGTAGAGCTGCCAGATTCCCGCCCCGACAAACTCTCCCTGCGGAATCGAGGAGATACCGCCAAAGTCCACCAGCTCGGCGCTCTTGACGTAACGCTTCTTGGTGAGCTGGCGGCAGAATTGCGCGTAATGCGCTTCGGCGGCCGGGGGCACCAGCCACCAGGCCGGCAAGCGACCGGCCAGCAGGATACCGGTGCGGTAGAACTCGTCGAGCAGCAGATAGTGCTGTGCCGAGCCGCAGTTCTCTCCGGTCAGCGGCTCGCGTTGCCCGCGTTTGAATTTCTCGCCATTCATCAGGAACAGGTGCGCCTCGAATCCGCCCTCGCGCGCCCAGTGCTGCAAGCGTTCCGCCTTCTTCTGCAGCAGAGCGAGCTGTTTACCGTCGAGCTGCTCCGGATAGCAGATCCACACGTCGAGGTCGCTGCCGTCGGAGTGTCCGAGCGTGCCCGAACTGCCCATCAGGTACACGCCGTGCACCTGCGCCTCGCTGGCTGCCGGGCGCTGGTAGCCGAAGCTGAGCGCGACGCGTCGTGCCAGCGACAGGACCTGCGCCGGCGGCGTATAACCGCTGATCCCGCAGGGTGTTTGCTGCGAGACATAGCCTGGCAGGGCCGGGTGGTTGGCATGCAGCAACAGCGGTAACAGGTCGATGAAATGCCGC